>NZ_VTDE01000004.1:0-547916 GCF_052824965.1 Erwinia sp. 1181_3 | reverse complement strand
CGAGCCGACAGGACGTCGGCGAGAGGGTGAGCCGGGACAGGGATGTCCCGTCACGCCCGTTCCGGCAGGAAAACCGACCGACTGAGGGAACCCGCTTTAGCGGGCGATGCGCCTGCCGCAAGCCCGGGTTCCCAGGGCGGCGGCGACTGGCCGCCCTGGGTCGCTCAGCCCGCGCAGCGGGAAAGCGAAACGCCTTTGACCTTCAGACCTTGACCTTAAAAGCTTGACCAGACCTTTAAGCCGATCACCGATTCAACATAAACACCACGCTGCCGCGATACCACGGCGAAGCCAGCAGGTGCTGCTCATCCTGCTTATCCCAGCGGCCGTTCTGCACCAGCCCCAGCCGGAAGGGAATGCGCAGCTCCGTCAGCGCCGGGAAGTAGTCGGCGTAGCGGTTCACCGTCTGGCGACCCTGATAGCTCTGGATCACCAGCTCATCCACCGGCAGCGCATTCAGCGTCGCCACGTTACCGGTTTTGGCCCAGTCCAGCAGCCCGGTGACGCCAAGGGCATACTCCGCAGGCAGCACCGTTCTCAAGCGTTGCAAAAACGCGCTGTACTGATCGAGGCGGTGGGTCGCGGCATCAAAATCAATCTGTATGCCGATCACCTGATTGCCCGCCTGCGACCAGCGCTGTGCCAGCCGCACCATCCGTTCCAGCATCTCATCCGGCACCGCCAGTGTTTCCATTCGCACGGTGACCCAGATATGCGGAAACGTTAAGCGGCTCACCGGCAGGCCCATACGAATAAACACCGCCTGACCCTGCTGCGTCACCACTTCACCCTGATGCAGATACACGGTGTGAGCGGCTTTCAGCTCGGGTCCGGGGCGTACCCCCGACCAGAGCCAGAACGCCTGGTAATCGCTGGCATTAACCTGCTGTGCAGCACGAACCGGAAGGCCGCACAGGGCGGCCAGCAGGAGGCTTACCAGTAATACTTGAGCTTGTTTGCCCACGTGCTTCCCGGATACTGTTTTTTCAACTGAGTGAACCAGCGCTGGCGCTGTGTTTTATCGACCTCTTTGCCGCCGCAGTCGTTATAGCCTGACGGTGCGTAACACATGACGGCGCGGTACAACGCGTAGCTTTTATCTTCCGGTTCGGTTTTGCTGTTGCCGATCACCTGCTGATAATAGTGCTGGCGATCCGGCTGACCCGTGCGTTTCTCGGTCGTCACCGCGTTATCCAGCGTACCGTTACCGCCGCTGTCGGGCCAGGTGGTGACCGAAACGTTCGTGGTGCGGAAGAACTCGCTGAGGCAGTTCAGCGCATGGCTGTTGTCGGCGTGCTGGTTCAGTTGGGTGACCACCGTTTCCAGCGTCGGGCAGGCGTAGCCTTTTTCAGTCTTTTCGCCCGTCCAGTCAAAGGCACTGAGCTGCACATCGGCAAATGCGTCAGTCACCACGGGCTGCGTAATATGCTGGCTCAGTTTGCGGTCCTGCAACCATTCGCCGTAGCGCGCCTCGGTCAAATCGCTGACCAGCAGGGTGTGCAAAGCAATGGTGCGTTCTTCATCGTTTGGCCCTTTGCTGGCCTGCTGACGTAGCAACTCTGGCGTCGCGCGAGTCTTCAGCACCAGCGAACGGTAGCGCAGGTTCGTCACCCGGCTGTCTGCGGCAAAAATCTGTGCCACTTCATTGCCGGAAACCAGCGCGGCCGCCAGTCGGGCCTGAACAAACTGCTGCTGTTCCGTGTCCTTACTCAGCGTTAACAGATGCGCCCAGTGGTCGCGAGCGGCGGGCCATTGTTGCTGCGCCATCAGCGCATCGCCATACAGCACCTGCTCGCTGAACGCGACAATGTTGCGGGCGGGCAGTTCGGTGATGGGTTTGATGTTAGCGATCACCGCAGGATAATCCCCGGTGCGGAACGACTGCATGACCGTCAGATAGTGCCAAAGCGGCAGCTTGCGTGCCTGGTCAAATGACGGCATCAGCGCATCAAGATACGCCTGGTCCACACAGGGCAGGCGCGGATTACACTCTTTGCTGCGCATCAGACGTAATGTCTGGGTAAAGGTCAGCAGCGGGGCGTTAGTGGCGCTGATAAACATCGCATCGCCGCTTTGATCTTTGCTTTGCAGCTTCAGATCGTTTTCTGCGATCAGCGCAACAATGTCATCATTATTCGTGGCCGCTTCCAGCGCCTCCTCATAGTGATCTGCCAGCAGGTCCCAATCCTCCCGATACCAGTCGATACGGCGTAGCATGCTGTAGGCGGAGTGCGCATATTGCCCTTTGGGCCAGGCGGTCAGATAGGCCAGTGCTGCGGTACGCGCCTCAGTGGCGGCGTTTTTGTCGATCTTTTTGACATCGAAATCACCGTATTCACCGTTGGCATTCTCGCTGCTCTGGTTGAGTGCCGTGCGCATCAGCATATAACTGGCAGTTTCTGCCACCCACGGCTGTTTTGCCGTTTGCAGCGCCGTGAAGGTCTGCGCGGCAGCCGGATAGTCGCCCTGATAGAAGTCGCTGGCGGCCAGCAGATAATCACGGAAGGCGCGTGCCGATGATCCTTCAGCATAATCCAATGCCCCCGTCTGCTGGCGGTATTCAGCGCTATCAGACAGTGACATACGGGCAGTGGCCAGTGCCTGGCGCTGTTCTGCGCTTAGCGAGGTATCCGCCAGCAGTGCCCCGAAGAAAAGCGAAACGGTGGTCAGCGTATAAGAGACAAAACGATTTTCCTCTTCGCCGGGCGCCATCGGGGTAACTTTAAGAATGCTGTCGTTCAGACCCAGCGCGGCAATCTGATTTTGCAGTGTTGCAGACAGGGTATCTTCGGTAGCAGCAGGGCTGGCAGCGGCAGGAGCGGCATCATCATGGTAGCCGAAATAGAACGAGCGGCTGCGCGTCATATCTTGCGGTATGGGCTGCGACGTCAGGGTGACAGCTTTGGTTTCGCTGACCAGGCGTAGCAGGTTGTCACGGGTGTCGTTGGTCACGTCCAGCACAGGAGGGCTGACAATAAAACAGTCTTTACTGCCCCACATACAGGCCTCGATATCTGAAGAGGCAAACGTCTGGAAACTGGCGGTTAATGACGCCAGCACGGTCAGGGCAATCCTTGATTTACGCATAATCCTTTTCCGGCAGATGATGAAGCGTTGATAAGCCGGCGAATTCTAAGCTGAAAACGGGCTTTTCATCAATGGCATTGCTGCTATCTCACCTCATCGCCACTGAGTGGGATGAGGTGATGCGCGTTATCCGACTATTTTCGGCCCATTATGCAGTCTCAGCACGCCGGGCCGCTCACTCCGTTGTTACTCTTCCCGCAGTTTAAACACTCGCACCATCTCTAACAGCTGCTCAGCCTGCTGCTGCATTGCCTGTGCGGCGGCGGCGGATGCCTGAGAGAGCGTGGCGTTCTGCTGGGTGGCGGCATCCATATGCACCACGGCGATATTCACCTGATCGATGCCGCTGCTCTGCTCGCCGCTGGCCATCGAAATGGTTTCCACCAACTGGCTGACGCGCTGCACGCTGCTGACGATCTCTTCCATCGCGCTGCCCGCTACTTTCACCAGCGAGTTACCCTCATTGATGCGGGTGACAGAGCTGTCGATCAGTGTGCCGATCTCTTTCGCGGCGGTGGCAGAACGCTGTGCCAGGGCGCGCACTTCGGCGGCGACCACGGCGAAACCGCGTCCTTCGCTGCCTGCACGCGCCGCTTCAACGGCGGCATTCAGTGCCAGAATATTGGTCTGGAAGGCGATGCCGTCAATCACGCTGATAATATTGCTGATCTGAGTGGAGAACTGGTGGATATCGCTCATAGTGCGTACCACCTGTTCCACTACTTCACCGCCCTGGCTGGCGACGGCACAGGCTTCAATGGAGATATCGCTGGCGATACGCGAGTTCTCGGCATTGTTTTTGACCACTGACGTCAGCTCCTCCATTGAGGCCGCGGTCTGCACAATGGCGCTGGCCTGTGCTTCATTGCGCGTGGACAGTTCGCGGCTGCCAACGGCAATTTCGCTGGAGGCCGACGCAATGGTTTCGGTGCCGGAACGTACCCCGGACACAATACGCGTCAGGTTGCCGTTCATCTCCTGCAGGGCATGCATCAGTTCGGCGGTTTCATCGCGGCCGCTGACGATAATCGGCGTCTGCAAATCACCGGACGCCACCGCTCGTGCAATCGAGACAGCCTGCGCCAGCGGGCGGGTGATGCTGCGGATCAGCCAAAAGGTGATCATAAAGCCAGCCAGTAGCGTCAGACCCATTGCCAGCAGCAGCATCATGCGCGTTTGCTGATACAGATGCTGGTTACGCGCATTACTCTGCTCGCGGATCAGCACCGCCTGTTGCAGCGTGGCGGCAACCATTTCATCGATCATCCGCGTGGGCTCACGGTCAATTCCGGTGACCAGACCATCGACTTTGTGCGCGCTGTCGCTGTCCTGAATGCTGTACTGTTGCAGGGCTTTTAGATAGTGCTGCTCCAGCTCGGCGTGCAGCGTGCGGGTTTTCAGTACCTCGCTGTTGCTCATGCCAATCTCAGGGAGCAGTGTGCTCAGCTGGCCCAGCAGCACCTGGGTTTTCTGGCTTTGTTTAACAAAGGCATCACGGTACTGATTGAATTTCGCTTCGCCCTGCGTACCGCGCAGCAGGGTGTTCTTCCACTCCTGCACCTGAATTTTGAACTGCACCTGCGCATTGCGTGCGGTATCAATGCTCTCTGCGATGGTCTGCTCCGTAGCCATAATATGCTGATTCTGCGTTAACCCGTCGGCGTTAACCGTCAGACCGCGTATACCGATAAACAGGGTGGCCAGCAGCAAAATGGCCGCCAGCATGCCGAGGCGTTGCCCGATAGAGAGATGATTAAGTTTCATAGCGTCAGGATTTCCCGGTGAATAAAAAATGCAAAAAAGCTCACAGTCGCCAGAGATATCGACCTGGCGGGCAGCGACTTTAATCGGGAGAAGGGGGGATAACAGAGGATGTGAAGGCTAACTGACTCATCTGTAGAGAGGAGTCTGGTTTATGACGTTTTCGTGACAATTGCATTCCCCTCCTGAAGCGGAGGGGAATGCCGCCTCAGGCGGTTACTTCACGCATTTATCGCACTGATTCTGTTGGATCTGAGCGAAGAAGTCGTTGCCCTTATCATCGACCAAAATAAAGGCCGGGAAGTTTTCGACTTCGATTTTCCAGATGGCTTCCATACCCAGCTCAGGGTACTCAATGCACTCCAGACTTTTGATACTTTGCTGTGCCAGCACCGCCGCCGGGCCACCGATGCTGCCGAGGTAGAAACCGCCGTGTTTATGGCAGGCATCCGTCACCTGTTTGCTGCGGTTGCCTTTCGCCAGCATGATCATACTGCCGCCGTTGGCCTGAAGCAGGTCAACGTAGGAGTCCATGCGGCCTGCGGTGGTCGGGCCGAGGGAACCGGACGCATAACCTTCCGGGGTTTTCGCCGGCCCTGCGTAGTAGATCGGGTGATCCTTGATGTACTGTTGCAGATCTTCGCCATTATCAAGGCGCTCTTTCAGCTTGGCATGAGCAATATCACGGCCCACGATAATGGTGCCGCTCAGAGAGAGGCGTGTTGAAACCGGATACTCAGAAAGATGGGCCAGAATCTCTTTCATCGGACGGTTCAGGTCAACATGCACTACATCGCCTTCGCCCTGCTGGCGCAGTTCGACAGGGATATACTGGCCTGGGTTATCTTCCAGTTTTTCAATCCAGATGCCTTCGCGGTTGATCTTCGCTTTGATGTTACGGTCAGCGGAGCAGGAAACCGCCATCGCCAGCGGGCAGGATGCGCCGTGGCGCGGCAGACGGATGACGCGGATATCATGTGCGAAGTATTTACCGCCGAACTGTGCGCCCAGGCCCAGCTCTTGTGCGGCCAGCAGCAGTTCCTGCTCAAGTTGCACATCACGGAAGGCCTGGCCGTGTTCATTACCTTCGGTTGGCAGCTCGTCGTAGTAGTGTGTTGAGGCCAGTTTCACGGTTTTCAGCGTGCTGTCGGCGGACGTACCACCGACCACAAAGGCGATATGGTACGGCGGGCAGGCGGCCGTGCCGAGGCTGCGCATTTTCTCAGTCAGGTACTCTTTCAATTTACCCGGGGTGAGCAGCGCTTTGGTTTCCTGGTACAGGTAGGTTTTGTTGGCTGAACCGCCGCCTTTCGCCATACACAGGAATTTATACTCGTCACCGTCAACGCTATAGAGGTCGATTTGCGCAGGCAGGTTAGTACCGGTGTTGACCTCTTTGTACATATCCAGCGCGGCGTTCTGCGAATAGCGCAGGTTGTCTTCGGTGTAGGTGTTGTACACCCCCAACGCCAGGGCGGCTTCGTCACCGCCGCCCGTCCAGACGCGCTGGCCTTTTTTACCCATGATGATCGCGGTGCCGGTGTCCTGACAGGTTGGCAGAATCCCTTTGGCAGCGATTTCGGAGTTTCTCAGAAACTGCAAGGCAACGTACTTATCGTTCTCACTCGCTTCCGGGTCGGCCAGAATGGCGGCCACCTGGCGCTGGTGGGCCGGGCGTAGCATAAATGAGGCATCATGAAACGCCTGTTGCGCCAGTAACGTCAGAGCCTGAGGCTCTACTTTCAGGATTTCCTGCCCGTCGAATTCGGCCACGGAGACGTGATCGCGGGTTAACAGGTAGTATTCGGTATCCTCTTTTGCAAGAGGGAACGGGGTCTGATAATGGAAAGGTTTTTTCGACATTGTGCTCTCACTTAATGATGTGCTGCCCTCCTTCTCGGATGCGGAGGCTCGGCAACATTAATGGCGATATCTGTTTTATTGTTTTCCTGCCGACCCTGAGTCAGGTCGGCAGGTCAGGAATGGTATAACATTGTTGCAACAACTGCATGTCTGAGTGCGTGATTAACCGTTAAGCGCGCATCAGAACATCATCACCATCCACGGATAGCCAATCAGCATCAGGGCGCAGAGGAAGAAGGCCCCGAAGATGGTACCCAGACGCCAGTAGTCTTTGGTTGGCAGGTAACCACTGCCGTAGTAAATCGGGCTTGGACCTGTACCGTAAGGTGTGATGATGCCCATCAGACCAAGTGAGGTACACATCATCAGGCAGAATACCGGCATATTGATGCCCGGAATCGAGGCGGCAATGGTCAGCATGGCCGGTAACAGCGCGGTGGTATGCGCAGTGGTACTGGCGAACAGGTAGTGCAGCAGGAAGAAGGCGATCATCAGTACCACGGCGGAGACCTGCGGGTCGTAGCCTTGCAGCAGCGTCCCACCTTCTTTACCCAACCAGGCGATAAAGCCAACGCGTGCCAGGCCATCTGCCAGTGCCACCAGGGTGGCGAACCAGGCAAAGGTGTTCCAGGCCGGTTTGTTACTGGTAATGTCATTCCAGTTGAGTACGCCAGTCCACAGCATCAGCACGACGACCAGCAGGGCAGCCATAGCCGGTTCAATCCAGGCGGTGGCGAAGATCCACATCAGCAGGGCAGAGACCACAAACACCAGCAGCAGGATTTCGTTACGGGTCAGTTTGCCCAGTTTTTCCAGCTCACTGATGGCCCAGCGCGGCACTTCATCGTTGAACTTCACTTCCGGCGGATAGAGCCAGTAAGCCAGCAGCGGCATGGTCAACAGCAGTAACAGACCTAACGGCAGGAAGGCCAGGAACCACATTCCCCAGGAGATATCAAAGCCCACCACACTTTTCACCAGCGCCAGGGCCAGCAGGTTAGGGGCCAGCGCCGACAGGAACATCGAACTGGTGATACAGGCGGCGGTGATCGCTACCCACATCAGGTACGAACCAATCTTACGGGCGCTGGGGTCGTTAGGTTTTGAACCATACAGCGGCGGCAGGTTGGCAATAATCGGGTAGATTGTGCCCCCGCTGCGTGCGGTATTGGACGGCGTGAACGGGGCCAGCAGCAGGTCAGCGAAGGTAATGGCATAACCGAGGGTCAGACTGCGACGCCCCAGATATTTCACCAGAATCAGCGCCAGGCGGCGGCCGAACTGTGTTTTGTCATAACCCGCGGCGAACATAAAGGCGCCAAAGATCAGCCACACCGTAGAGTTACCGAATCCGCTGACGGCCCATTTAAATGCCTGAGCGGCCGTTTTGAATTTCGGGTCGGCCAGTTCTGCCGGGCTGAACAGCACCCACTGACTGAACAGCGCGATGACCACCACGCCGGTAAGGCCGATCACCGCACCAGGCAGGGGTTCAAAAATCAACCCAACAATCACCCCCACAAAGATAGCGAAGAAGTACCATGCATGAGGTTCCAGCCCCTGAGGTACCGGCACCAGTAGCAGTAACACCGCAACCAGTACAGGCAGGAACAACATAAGCAGGCGTTTTTTTTGCCCCGCAGCGGCAGGAGGTGCCTTTGCGGTTTCACTGACCATAGATGTCTGTTTCATAGTTTTAGTCTGCAAGTTAATAAGAATTCGTTAAGTGTCCCGGTAGGTTATAACTGATTTTTTTACTTTCTTTTCTATTTATTTAGTTTTTCTACCGTGAATCTTGAAGTCGTTTTCGTCTTTTCCCAATGAAAAAGCATCTATTTATTGGGTTGATATAAATATAATGCGACATCCTTAAATATAGACTTTGATCTGGATCAATAAAAATTGCAGCACCCTTTTATTTTTAACAACTGGCTATCATTTATTAAGCGTTGTTTTCATTTAAGAGGCTTAATCTTCATCTTAGTGTACATTTTATTTCCAGTAAAGTCAGATTTGTTTTGGTAAGAATATGATTTTATTGATTATAATTTTTCTGTAAACGATAGGTTGATTTTTTGTGTTCATTAGTTAACAATTAATAAAACTATTTGTAGCATTTCGGGTAAATAAAAAGTATTCGTTTATTTAAAAGTTAAATAATTAAAGTTATCGATTATATAGCTAAAGAAATTGTTATATTAGCATCATGACGTCGGGCTATTAATATAAATAATAAAATAGCTGCCCGCTAAAGAATTCAAAACTTTTAATTTGGAGTACACCTAATGAATACGCTAACCCCTATTCTGAACCCGTTGACCCTGCCAAACGGGGCGGTTCTGAAGAACCGCCTGCTGATGGCGCCGATGACCACCTGTACCGGTTTCTACGACGGCACCGTCACCAGTGAACTGGTTGAGTATTACCGCGATCGTGCCGGCAGCATAGGTACGGTGATTGTTGAGTGCTGCTTCATCGACCCGAAAGGCCCGGCCTTCCCGGGGGCCATTGCTATCGACAGCGATAACAAGATTTCGGGTCTGGCGAAAATTGCCAGCGCTATCAAGACCAAAGGGTCTAAAGCTATTCTGCAAATCTATCACGGCGGCCGTATGGTTGAGCCGGAACTGATTGGCGGACGTACGCCGGTCGCGCCAAGTGCCATAGCTGCACCGCGTGACGGTGCGACCACCCCGCAGGCGCTGACTGCCGAAGAAGTTGATGTGATGATCACCAAATTTGGTGATGCGGTTAACCGCGCGATTAAAGCCGGATTTGACGGCGTGGAAATCCACGGTGCCAACACCTACCTGATCCAGCAGTTCTACTCACCGAACTCCAACCAGCGTGATGACAAATGGGGCGGTAGCCGCGACAACCGTGCGCGCTTCCCTCTGGAAGTGCTTGAAATTACCCATAAAATGGCAGAGCGCTTTGCAGATTCTTCCTTCATCATTGGTTACCGCTTCTCACCGGAAGAAATTGAAGTCCCGGGCATTCGTTTTGATGACACGCTGTATCTGCTGGAAAAACTGGCTGCACGCGGCCTGGACTACGTGCACTTCTCAGTGGGGCAGCTGTTGCGCTCCTCGATTGTTGACCGCGAAGATCCGACGCCACTGATCACCAAATACCTGGCTGCACGTTCAGAAACCCTGGCAAAAGTGCCGGTGATTGGCGTGGGCGGCGTGATCAACAAAGCGGACGCTGAACAGGCGCTGGAATACGGTTTTGACCTGGTCGCGGTAGGTAAAGCCTGTATTGCTTACCCGGACTGGGCCGATCGCATTATTAAAAACGATCATCTTGAACTGTTTATCGACAGCACCCAGCGTGAAGCGCTGAACATTCCTGAACCGCTGTGGCGCTTCTCACTGGTTGACGCCATGATCCGCGACGTCAGCACCGGTGGCCGTAAATATAAAGCAGGGGTGTACCAGGAGAAAGTGGAAGCCGAAGCGCTGAAACTGAAAATCAGTGTCACCCTGGATACCGACCGTATTACCGATATTTCACTGGTGCCGGATGACACCCTTGACGTGGACTTCACCACCACCTTTGAGAGCCTGCGTACCCGTATGCTGGTGGCGAACAGCCCGCACGTGGATGCCGTTACGGGTGCCACTACACAGAGTGAGGCGCTGAAAAAAGCCGTCTCCCGCGCCATGGCCACCTCAAGCAAAGAGCATGTGATTGAAGAGGGGGGTAACCCGCAAGCCCCGCAGAACTACGATGTCGTCGTGGTCGGCAGCGGCGGTGGCGGCCTGGCAGCGGCCATTCAGGCCAGCGATGCGGGCGCGCATGTGGTGATCATCGAGAAAATGCCAACCATTGGCGGGAACACCATTAAAGCCTCGGTTGGGATGAACGCCGCGGAAACCCGCTTCCAGAAGCTGAAAGGCATCGAGGACAACAAAGAACTGTTCTATGAAGAAACGCTCAAAGGCGGCAAGTTTAAGAACAACCCGGAACTGCTGCGCGAGTTTGTTAACCTGGCACCCGAAGCTATTGAGTGGCTGGCGACTAACGGTATTGAGCTGAACGATATCACCATTACCGGCGGCATGAGCATTGACCGCACGCACCGTCCGGCTGACCGTTCTGCGGTCGGTGGCTTCCTGATTAGCGGCCTGGTGAAAAACATTAATCAGCGCGATATCGAAGTGCTGCTGGAAACCTCCGTGGCGGAAATTCTGCTGGAAAATGGCGCGGTGAGCGGCGTGAAAGTGGTCGATGAATATAACGACACCCGCATCCTGAATGCCAAAAGCGTGATTGTGGCGACCGGTGGCTTCAGCGCCAACCGTGAGATGGTGGTGAAATACCGTCCTGAGCTGGATGGCTTTGTCACCACTAACCACAAAGGGGCCACCGGTAGCGGCATCGCCATGCTGCAAAATATTGGTGCGGATACCGTCGATATGGGCGAAATCCAGATTCACCCGACCGTGGAACAAACCACTTCTTATCTGATTTCGGAAGCGATTCGCGGCGGCGGTGCCATTCTGGTCAGCCAGGCCGGCCAGCGCTTCTACAACGAAATGGAAACCCGCGACAAAGTCTCCGCCGAGATTATTGCGCTGCCAGAGAAGAGTGCGTGGATTATCTTTGATGACCAGGTGCGTGCGAATAACAAAGCCGCCGATGAGTACATCGCCAAAGGCTTCGTGATCAGTGCACCCACGCCGCACGAGCTGGCAGTGAAACTCAATATGGACCAGGAAACCCTGCAAACCACGCTGGGTCGCTACAACCAGTTCGTTGAACAGCAGAAGGATGAAGACTTCGGCCGTACCACCGCGCTGCGTCATCCGCTCAACAAGGGGCCGTACTACGCTATCCGTATCGCTCCGGGCGTGCATCATACGATGGGCGGCGTGACCATTAATACCGACACTGCGGTGCTGGATGCGCAGAAACAGGTGATTAACGGCGCCTGGGCTGCGGGCGAAGTGGTCGGCGGCATTCACGGCGCTAACCGCATCGGTGGTAATGCCGTCGCCGATATCATCATCTTTGGGATTCTGGCAGGCCGCAATGCGGCGGCGTACGCGAAACGTTAAACCCGCGGGCCGGGCATGCCCGGCCCCTACAGGACGCATTATATCGTTGGGGAGGCTCATACCCGGCCCCGACAGAACGCATCACATCGTTGGGGGAGGATCATACCCGGCCCCGACAGAACGCATCACATCGTAGGGGAGGGGCATGCCCCTCCCATTGACTCCGGGCCGGGCATGCCCCTCCCGTTGACCAGGGGGAGACCCAATGTCCGCAGGTTCCTACGCTTACTCCGCTGTTCTGATGGGATCGCCCATCCTCCTCAAACTGTTTGAACATGACGAGGCACTCGCAGGGCGGGTGTTTCGTCTGATCAAGCATCAGGAAAATCTGTTTACCGTTAACCGTGCACCCTCGGAAGTGATGGCGATCAATCATGCGGCGGGTCTGCATCCGGTCGTGGTCAGCGCGCCGGTCTACCAACTGATTAAACGCGCCAGCGAGGTCAGCACGCAGGCAGGAAGTAGTTTCAACTTCGCTATTGGTCCGCTGGTTAAACGCTGGAAGATTGGCTTTCAGGGGAATACGGTGCCGCCTGAGAGCGAGTTACAGGCGCTGCTGGCCCTGACCGATCCCCACCAGGTGATTCTCGACGATGCGGCACAGTCCGTGTTCCTGCAACAGGCAGGCATGGAGATCGACCTCGGTGCGATTGCGAAAGGTTACATTGCCGATGTGGTGCGTGATTATCTGCATCAACAGCAGGTCACGAACGCGTTGATCAATCTGGGGGGCAATGTGCAGACGCTGGGACATCCGGCGCAGCAGGCATGGGGGATTGGCCTGAAAAAGCCTTTTTCCGGGCCTGATGCCCTGATTGGCGTCATCCACGTCACTCACCAGTCCGTGGTCACTTCCGGGGTGTATGAGCGGTATTTTGAGCTGGCAGGGCGTTGCTATCATCACATTCTTGACCCGCGTACCGGTTACCCGCTGGATAACGAGTTGCTGAGTGTGACGATTATTTCCGATGATTCCATCGACGGGGATATCTGGACCACATTGCTGTATGGACTTGGGGTAGAAAAAAGCCTCGTCTGCTTGCGAGAGATGCCGCAGATCGAGGCTATTTTTGTCACCCGGGACGGTCAGGTAATCTGTTCTTCACAGCATAAGTACCGCTTCACGCTACTGGACGACAGCTACCGGGTTACTGACAATACTGTTTAAGCAGGGCGGTATGCTCTGGCTGGAGGCGGTAACGATAAACCGGACGACCGGTGGCACCATAGTGGATGCTGGTGAACAGAATATTGCTGTGCGCCAGCCAGATGAGGTATTTACGGCAGGATACGCGCGAGATATTGACTGCCGCAGCGAGATCGTCCGTGGAAAATTCCTCATTCGGATGGGCGTCAATCCACAGGCACAGAGTGCGTAACGTCTGTGGCGTTAACCCCTTTGGCAGGCGTTTATTATCCTCAACTGCCGGATGATTACCGTGAATCAACTGATCGACATCCGCCTGTTCATAGAACTGATGATTATCCATCATGGTTTTTTTCTGTTTCCAGCCGGTCAGCGCTTCTTCAAAACGCGAGAACTGGAACGGCTTAATCAGATAGTCGACCACGCCATAATGCAGAGACTGTTTGATCGTAGCGGCATCGGCGGCGGAAGAGATCACAATCACATCCACCGGACGCTTTGCTTCGCGTAGCGCAGGCAGAAGATCCAGCCCGTTATCCTGCTGCATATACACATCCAGCAGGATCAGGTCGACCGCCAGTTCGCTGTTCAGCACCAGATCTTTCGCCTGCTGTAAGGTTGAGGCAACGGCGCAGCAGGCAAATCCTGGCAGTTGGGCGACATAGCAGCGGTTCAGTTCTGCGACCATCGCATCATCATCGACGACTAAAACATTGATCATGCGTTTTTACTCTCTCCATCCCAGGGCAGTTGTACAAAAAATTGCGTATAAACGCCAGGTTCGGACTCTACAATAATTTTCCCGCCAAGGCTTTCAGTTTGTTGTTTTACCAGAAACAGCCCGACGCCCCGTTCATCGCCTTTGGAAGAAAAACCCTTCTCAAAAATCGCCTCTAACTGGCTGGCCGCAATGCCGGGGCCGTCATCGCTGACTTCGCAGGCCAGGAAACCCTTCTGGTAGTGCAGCAATACACTCACCTCGCCCTCAGCGCTGGGGCCAAGGGCATCCAGTGCATTATCAATCAGGTTACCCAGCACGGTGATCAGCGCGGCAACCTGCTGTTCGCTACCGCTGTCCGGCAGCATACAGTCATCGCTGATCAGCAGGTGGTTGCCTGTGTCCGAGGCGCGATTCATTTTACTTAACAGGAACCCGGCAATAACCGGTGACTTGATTTTTCCTAACAGAGAACCGATCTCTGTCTGATAATTATTAGCCGTTTTAAGAATATAATCCTCTACTTTGCCGTAACTTTTCATATGCAACAGACCGAGGATCACATGCAGTTTGTTCATAAATTCGTGGGAGCGTTCGCGCAGGGCATCTACATAGCTCACCATGCCATCCAGCCGCTGCATTAGCTGGCTGATTTCTGTTTTATCCCTGAACGTACAAATGGCACCGATGATCACGCCGTTGCTGCGCACCGGCATGGTATTGCAGAGTAAGATGCGGCCTTTAAAATTGATCTCCTCATCGCGCAGTGGCACGCCGTTGTTCAGCACATCGCGCAGGTTGGAGATCAGCGGGCCTGAGGCGGCCACCATTTCGCCGACGTCGATGTTCACCGCCTGCTGACGGTCGGTTTCACGCAGCAACTGCCGTGCGGCACGGTTAATCAGCGTCACCTGCATATGATCATCAACGGCGATCACCCCTTCTTTCATGGATTGCAGCATCGCCTGACGTTGTTCAAACAGCGTTGAAATCTCATACGGCTCCAGCCCGAACAGGATACGCTTCGCGGCCCTCACCAGCAGAAACGTGCCGATGGCACCGACCAGCATGCCGCACAGCGCGGCCCAGATGATATTCCAGCGGCTCTGGCTGATCTGTAAGGCCACTTCGCTTAACGAAATGCCGATAGCGACCACGCCAATCTGCTTATGCTGACTGTCGTAAACGGGGGTGAACAGCCGCAGTGCTTCCGCCAGCTTACCGTGGTTGATCGCCATGTTTTCGCGCCCTTGCAGGGCCGGAATAATGTCCTCACCGATGAAATGCTGGTTAATCAGTTCTGCTTTTGGGTGGGAATAACGAATGCCGTCCATATTGGTCACCACCACAAACAGCAGGTCGTTGCTTTCCTGCACAGCGCTGGCAATCGGCTGAATCACGCCGCTGTCAGGAGGAAGCAGCAGCGCGCGCTGGATCTCAGGGGAGTCCGCCAGGGTGCGAGCGACCGCCAGCGCCTTATCTTTGACGCTCTCCTGGGTCACATGGCTTATCTGGAAAAAATAGAACAGATGAACAATTAGCAGCACCGTTGCAATCACGGCGCTGACCATCAGGCTGACGGACGTACTCAGTTTCATCGGACGCTTGCGCACAACAGGCGGCTGCAGCGGGTCGCTCATGGAGACTCCTGAAAGAAGGGAACCAGCGTTATCTCTGGCTAATATAGCGCGGGACGCTATGAGGCATGATGATTTTACATCACAAAATCAGCGGTCCGGGCGAGTTTTTCAGGTAGAGGAGGAGGGAGCAATGGCAGCAGGTAAAAAGCAGGCAGTAAAAAGCCCCGTGAGGGGCTGTAACGATTATTTCGGCAGCTCACTGAGCTCTTTAACGTCACCTTTATTAATCTGTTGTTCAGTGCCGTTAGCATCGGTGTAAGCAATCAGACCCGTTTTGGCGTCTTCTTTCGGTTTGCCGTCACTGATAATCGTTCTGCCATCGTTAGTATGAATGGCATAACTGCTGCGGGTGCAGCCAGACAGCGCGGTCACACAAAACAAAGCTGCGAGAGAAAGTGCCATGATCTTTTTCATCTGAACTCCTGTTATTTAGTTATCTAGTTCACTCATGTTTTTAATCTGCTCACGATTAATCTGTTCAGTCTTACCCGTTTCGGCATTCTTATAGGAGACCAGTCCGGTTTCATCATCGACCTGCGGTTTACCATCGGTGACGATCGTTTTACCGTCGGTGGTTTGAATGGACTGATTTGAAGCACAGCCAGCAAGCATGAACAGAGACGCTGCGATAAAGGTCGCTTTAAACAGTGTGACTTTCATTTGGGATTTCCTTATAGATATCTTTCTCATTCGAACGTTTTAATTATAGAAGGGTTTGGCGATTTTGCGCGTTTACATTTAAAAATATGAGAAGAAACGGAATATTCTGAAAAGATTAAGTCAGGCTTGATTTTTATTGTTGTTATTGCCATTCAGTAGTTAGCGAAAGGGGTTGTGAATTTATCCTTCGTGAAAGTTAATAATAAATCGTTGAAAATCAATTTTTTAATCTTTTTTGTTATGGCGATGAGCATATTGTAGCGGGGTGTTTAGTGCAGCATGTGCATTATTTAAGGTGAAATGATAATATGTAAGTACATACAGCCAGACAAGGGGTGCATGTGCACGGTAATAATAAGGACTATCCAAAAGAAATTTATGCAGTTATTGGCAGGGCAGTCTCAGAACTGATTGCGGCCAACCAGCCTCTGGATAAGAAGAGCGTATTAATTATGCTCCAGGCTCACAGCACCAGAGCAAATGATGCCCACACTCAGGGCATCTATCGACAGGCATTTCGTTATCTGCTGGAAAGCTTCCATTGATAACCCTCATTAATAACAACGCAGTTACGCATCGTCAGGCGTCATGCCTACCACCACTTCCAGCACCTGACGATAGACATCCAGCTGGATTACATCGGTGGTGGTCTCCAGCTTCTCAATCAGTTTCAGGATCATGGCTTTATTGCTGACGTGCGTGCCCTCAGCGGAGAGCTCCTTAATCACAGCACCCAGAACCTGCACTTCGTGTGAATACTTTTCACCGCCCCCCTGAAAGTAAGACAGGATTTCGGATTCAGGGGATATCTGCTGCATGTGCTCCATGCTGTTCGCCTTATCAATAAAGTTAAAGTGGAAACGCTCAGTGTTTTTTGGTGCCGTCAGCCGGGCCTTCACTGGTAAACAGGTGTGTGACATTGTCGCGATCGCGAATCTCTTGCGTATCGCTGTCACGAACCGGAGCCTGGTGATCCCGGACCTCCGCAATCGCCCGCCGGCAGGCGCGTTGCCGCGATGTATCTTGCTCTGCGGCAGCCATCATTTGTAACTGGCGAACCAGGGCTGCACTGCTGATGGCGGCATCGGCTTTCAACAGAACCATCACCGCTTCACCCAAAATAATATCGGAGAGTAACTCTTCTTCGTCTTCGTTTCTGTACATACCAACTTCTCTGAATCAGTGATACGGGCATAGCGTACATACCCGCAGAAACCTGCATCCCGTTAATGCCATGCCTGCTTAACGCTGGCGACCGGGACGGTCAGATGGTCGGACTGAGTTGTAACCTAACGCGTACGTCAATGTCGTTAATCCGCAAACATACTGCTTTGAAACTCAGTCCCCGCGGCCAAACAACAGGCCGATCAGTTCTTGATAGTGCCGTTCCTGCTCCGGTCCTGATGCCAGCTCAAGGCGCGTCAGCAGCTTTGAACAAATAGCCTTCCGGTTAAGTTGACGCCCTGAACGCAGGATCTCAACCACAATCTGGCCAAGCGTTTCCTGCTGAGAAGGCATCGTTACTTCGCTAAAATAACGGCTGATGTCATTTTCAATCTTCGGGTTGGAACCGTCCTGACGCATAACAATGTCCCTCAGTCGTAAATCAATATAGTCAAAATTTCCGCAATAAAGTTATACATCTATGATTAGTTTGTACAGAAATAGTGAATTTTCATTCGCTATTTGCTTGAGCAAAAAATGCTATATGTTATTTATCATAGGGTTATAAATGTATTTATGCATAAATGATACATTTCTGCGGTGTGCGGAAAAGTGGGAATAGTCTGAATTGTAGGGTGGAACACGAGGGGAACCGTCATTCCTGACGGTCACTATCGGGGGTGTATGACTTAAGACGTCTTGTTATTCGCTTAAAGGATAGCCGTGCGCTTCCATAAAATCAGATACGGCTTTTTCGGCAACAATAAGGACCTCTTCCAGTGATTGGTTTGCATCAATATCAACAATGTGGGCACCTTCGAAGGTCAGCAAAGGGGTAATGGCAATCTTTTTTGCCAGTGATTCAGCAAGATGGTCCGGTTTGCGAGCACAGGCGACATCCAAATCAACATTCAGCTTTATCACTAAGTCTGGTTTCTGTGCCGTCATCCAGTAAAACGCTTTACGTTCGAGAGTCGCCAGCCAGGAAACAAAGCGACTGCCGGGCGCATTAACCGGGAATACCGGGCCATCATAAGTTCCGGGGATTTGTACCTGGGGAAAACGGTCGGTTAATACCATCATTCCACGGCGACGAGAAGCCAGCATATGCCGGAAACGCAACAAACGGCGCAGGACGAAACATATAATGACCAGGGACGGCAGCAAACCGGGAAGCGTTGTGGGGTTGACAGTATTATGGCGCTTAATCGACTTGCCCAGTGAATTCCCTAACAGAGGCAACTGGGTGAGGGCACGGCCTACGTTTCCGGATTGTTTCCCAAGATGAATGTGTATTGCCGGACCGTATTTTTTTACATAATGAATAAGATGTTTACAGACAGTCGACTTTCCTGAACCATCACTGCCAATAACCGCAATCAGTGGGGGTGATTTGATTTTCATTCGATGACTTTTCTCCTTTATTTCTTCGTGGAAAATACGCTTTTATTTCCAGTTCATCAAGGTTTCTTCATTTGAGAAAACACATGAATTCACAAATGATATTTCTTATGGCACGCAGAGCAAATATTTTCGCAGATGAGATGACTTAATATTAATGCAACATTTATTAATATTGGGCTATTTGTGCGAAAACAGACAAATCGTTTAACTTATTCTACGCCATTGCGAGTTATTGCTATTATTGGGTGCGATGGTTCAGGTAAATCAACGTTGGCATCTCGTCTGGTCGCTTATCTCTCCCTATCAGAACCGACAGAGTTACTTTATCTCGGGCAGTCATCGGGGCGTATCGGGGAATGGATCAGCGGCCTTCCTCTGATTGGCGCGCCTTTAAGTCGCTACTTACGGGCAAAGGCCATCCAGGTGCATCAGCGTTCTTCCGCGCCACCGGGCGCGTTCACTGCGCTGGTGATCTATCTGCTTTCCTGTTGGCGTGCGTATAAATTCAAGCGAATGCTGGCCAGAAGTGAGCAAGGACGCGTGCTGGTGACGGATCGCTATCCTCAGGCAGAAGTCGCAGGTTTTCGTTTTGATGGTCCTCAGTTGGCTAAAACTGCGGGGGGAAACTGGTGGGTAAACACACTCAGAAAACGTGAAAAAAAAATGTATCAATGGATGGCCTCCTATCCACCCATGTTGTTAATCAGACTGAATATTGATGCAGATACGGCGCACTTACGTAAGCCCGATCACACATTGCAAGCGCTGCGCGAAAAGATTGAGGTCATCCCTCATCTTAATTTTAATGGTGCGGCTATCTGTGATTTAAATGCCCGTCATCCGAAAGATGATGTGTTTACAGCATCGTTACGTGTGATTAATGCTTATATTCCACTATCGCACGATCAGGCCTGTGATTGAGATTATCATTGATGATAAGGCGAGGAAATAAAGTGAATGAACATAATCCCTCCCGTTCGCGTGTTATTCCTGGTCTTATCGCCGTGGTGGGATGTGACGGAACGGGAAAGTCGACACTGACTCTCGATTTGGTAAAGATGTTGAATCAATACCGCGTGACGGAACGCCGTTATTTGGGGTTGGTATCCGGGGAAGATGGCGATAAAATTAAACGCGTGCCCTTTATTGGCATATGGCTTGAACGCTATCTGGCGACGCGATCTTCAAAGAATCAAAACATGAGTACCCATTCCCCTGCTTTATGGGTTGCATTCATTATGTATTTATTCTCGTTACGTCGCAGGGCTAAATTGCGTCGCGTACTGCATCTGTCACAGCGCGGCGTATGGGTGATTAGCGACCGTTATCCGCAGGCCGAAATTTCAGGTTTTCACTATGATGGACCCGGCATTGGCGTGGAGCGCGTGACTGGCTGGTTTTTGACGTATTTAGCAAAACGCGAAAAACGGTTATATCAGCAAATGGCGTTATATCGTCCTGCGTTAGTTATCCGTCTCGGCATTGATATCGATACCGCTTTTTCGCGCAAGCCGGATCATGATTACGATGAGCTAAGGGATAAGATCGCCGTCATGGAAAGGATTCATTACAACGATGCGACCATCGTTGAGCTGGACGCAAGAGCACCCTATGGCGACGTTCTGGATAAGGCATTGAATGCCGTATTGTCTGTAGCTGAGATCTCTTCGGCTAGAAAACCGATGCTGTGAATGTCGCGTTTTCTCTGGTTGAAATGGAATTTGGCAGGTGTTAACCGATGAAGCATGGGTTCTCCGATGGTGTTTTTCGTACGATTATTCGTAACGCCGCGTATTTAGGTTCCAGTCAGGTTGTCAGTGCTTTACTGGGACTACTGGCACTGTCTTGCGCGGGAAAAGGCCTTTCACCAGAGATGTTTGGGGTGCTTGTTGTCATTGAATCCTATGCAAAAGCGATAAGTGATTTTGTAAAATTCCAGACGTGGCAATTGGTGGTGCAATATGGTACGCCGGCATTAGCCAGTAAGAACCTGGAAAAATTTCGTGATGTTATTTCCTTTTCTTTTGGATTAGATATCGCCAGCGGTGCTGTGGCCGTCATTGTGGGGATGTTACTGCTGCCATTACTTTCTCACTCATTGGGGCTTGATTCCGATAGTTTCTGGCTTGCCATGTTTTACTGCACGCTGATCCCCTCGCTGGTGGCAGCGACCCCGACGGGGATCTTGCGGGCCGTAAACCGTTTCGATCTGATCGCAATTCAGCAAGCCACACGACCCTTTCTTCGTGCCGCGGGGAGTGTGCTCTGTTACTTCAGTGAGTTTGGTTTCGCGGGGTTTATCATCACCTGGTATGCCTCCAATATGATCGGTGGTTCACTCTATTGGTGGTTTGCCTGGCGGGAGTTACGCCGCAGGGATATTCATCATGCATTACGACCAGGGCTATTTGGCACGGCACGTAAAATCAAAGGTGCATGGAATTTTGTGTGGATAACCAACATTGCTCACTCTGTTTGGGCTGCGCGGAATTCAGGTAGTGCGGTGTTAGTGGGGATTATGTTAGGACCTTCAGCGGCCGGGTTATTCAAGATTGCGATGACGTTTTTTGCTGCTGCTGGATCGCCGGCTAAATTGCTGGAAAAAAGTTTTTATCCTGAAATTATGCGCCTGGACCCACGAACGAAAAGACCGTGGTTATTGGGCCTTAAGTCGGCTTGTTTAGCGGGGGGAGTTGGCATACTCGTTGCGCTGGTGGTGGTGGTTGTCGGTAAGCCGGTAATTTCTCTTTTTTTCGGACAAAGCTACCTGATGGCATATGACTTAATCCGGGTGATGCTCTGCGCGATTATCGTTTCTATGATAGGTTTTCCCCAGGAGTCATTGCTATTTATGGCGGGAAAACAACGCGCGTTTTTAGTGGCTCAAACGGTAGCATCCGCTGCGTATATCATTCTCTTAATCGTATTTTCTCATTTATTCGGCGTGTCGGGTGCCGCGTTTGCCTATCTGGGCGGACAATGTCTGGACGTTATGTTGTCATTTATCCCTGTTTTATATACCTGGCGGCACCGCCATGTATTGATTTTTAGGGAACCAAAGGAGAGTCATCAATGACGAATGGATACGTAGTGAAGACATTTTCACCTGAAACCCTACAGCTGCTCTTTTCTGCAATCAATGAAGATGATCTTGTGGATGAAAATGTCAGTCTTCCCCCGCGGATCGACGTGCAATGCACACAGGATAGCCTGCGTGAAAACTATGCTTTGTGCCTGCAGTATTGGGAAGAGGGAGTTGATCGTCATGAACTATTGAATTTAGTTCGTGAATTATTGAGGGGGGACACATTGTCTGATAGTGCCAGGATGCAGTTTAAATACATTCGATCCCGCTATAAACATTTACGCTTCGCGCAGAGACTCTATAGTAAAAAACATCTATCCAGACTCTGGTTCAGTAAGACAACGGTCCTGCTCGGGAAACTTCAGGATGCATTTCGTAACAGTAATATAAGAGCGGTAAAATTTTATGCCGGAATACTGTGTTTTTATCTGAGTAAACCGATCTGGAACTGGGTTTACTTTTCCCTGCGTGATATGCCATTAGATTCGGCCAGTCATTTTATTGCCTACCGGAAAAAACAGATAAGAAAACTACAGGTTTTAATCGCTAAAACCGCGCTGACAGGGCGAGAGTTTCACGCTGTGCGTAAAATTGTCAGCCAGCAGGTATCTTATTATGACACGTTAAGATCTATCGACCCGGGCAACCAGGATTTCCATCAGATCTCACGCTTCTTAGCCGCTATTAATGGGGTGATGGGCGATAAGCATGATGAAATGGTCGCTGATAATTTGTCAGGGAGAAGACGCTACGACGAACTCGCTCAGCTGGATATTCATCTGCGCCAGCGTCTGGAGCTACTGCTCACACGGTATCCATTATAAGAAGACAGTGCTCAGAGAGCGCTGAACAGGAACAGGCGCAAAAAAGGAAGCGCGATGAGATTATGCAGACTGATGTCTATGGCACTGCTGTTGTGGCCGTTGGCAGGATCGGCACATAACTTTATTATCGGTGAGCGGGTTGCTCCGATAGTTATCAGGGATCGGGGAGAGCTGTTATTGAATGACAATCGCTTACGTTATCAACCCTGGCGGAGTTCAGAGCTGGCAGGGAAAGTCCGTGTCGTTCAGTATATTGCCGGGCGTACTTCGGCGAAGAAGAAGAATTCATTGCTGATTAGTGCGATCAAGAATGCGAATTTCCCTGCCGATCGTTTTCAGCCGACAACCCTTGTTAACACCGACGACGAGATCCCGGGCACCCAATTTTTCGTGCGGAAAAAAATCGAGAAAAATAAAAAACGCTACCCCTGGGCACAATTTATTATCGACAGCCACGGTATTGGCCGCAAATCCTGGCAACTTGAGGAAGAGAGTTCAACCATTTTAGTGCTGGATAATGCCGGACGTATTCAGTGGGCGAAAGAGGGGGCTTTGACGCCGGAGGAAGTCTGTCAGGTGCTCAAAAACGTGCTGAATCTGCTGGATGAGAAACCTCGTAACGCGGACTCACCAAAATAAAGTGTCTGTCCTGGTTAAGATTGCCCGTCAGGCTATCTGAGCCAGTGAATGTGGGATTTTCATCATCTATGGACGTGATCGAGCGTTATATTGTGACTCAGACCCAACGGTTAGTGCTGACCCTTGTCGGTTTTCTGATAGTTATCTTTGCCAGTTATTCAGCTCAGCGCTATCTGACCGAAGCCGCTAATGGCACATTATCGCTGGGGGTGGTGCTCGATATTGTCTTTTATAAAGTACTTATTTCACTCGAAATGCTGATCCCGGTGGGGCTCTATGTTGCCGTTGGGGTCGCTCTGGGCCAACTCTACAATGACTCAGAGATCACTGCGATGCACGCTGCGGGGGCCAGCCCGATAAGCATTTATAAAGCCGTGCTATGGCTTGCCATTCCTTTCGGAATAGGGGTCATGCTTCTCTCGTTGTACGCCAGACCCTGGGCTTACGGACAGATTTATCAGTTAGAACAGCGCTCGCAGTCTGAAATGAACGTGAATCATCTGATAGCCAATAAATTTAATGTGAATGACGATGGGCGGATGGTGGTCGCTTCAACGGTTGACGCGGCGAACAACGTATTAACCGATGCGCTGATTTATACCTCATCCGATAACAAGAGCCATATATACCGGGCAAGAAAGGTCACAGTGCTGGGTACGCAGTCTTCATCGCCCTCTGTCCTGCTGCACACAGGAACGTCTTATGTGCTGGATCATCGGGGATGGGGGGACCAGGAAATGCGTTATCAGGATCAGCATCTGCACCTTAAAGCGATCCAGCCAACGACATTGATGAAGCGTAAGTCGGCATCAATCACGACATTATCGCGCTCGACCGCTCCGGCTGATATCGCCGAACGACAATGGCGAGAAAGCCGAGGGCTCAATACGATATTGATGACGTTATTGGCGATTTCGTTAAGCCGTATCAAGCCACGGCAGGGGCGTTTTACCACATTACTGCCCTTAACCCTCGTATTTACCCTTATTTTTTATGGCGGCAATCTGTGCCGCACACTGGTAGCCAATAGCGCCTTTCCTGTTATTCCGGGCGTCTGGTTTTTGTCCTTACTGATGCTGGCTGGCGTCGTGATACTGATGGCGCGTGACTTTTCGTTATGGCAAAAATTTTTGCGATGACACTCTTCAGCCGTTATTTACTGCGTCATGTCTTCACCGGATTTGCGGCTGCAGCAGGATTGCTCATTCCGCTTTTTACTACGTTTAACCTGATTAGTGAGCTGGATGATGTCACTCCGGGGGGATACCACTGGACTCAGGCCATTCTGGTGGTGCTGATGACTCTGCCCAGAAGCCTGATTGATATGGGGCCATTTATTGCGCTGCTCGGTGGGATCGTAGGATTAGGACTGCTTTCTAAAAACCTGGAGTTAACGGCGATGCGAACGGTGGGTTTTTCCATCTTTAACATCGCCATGGCAATGGTGTGTGCCGGATTGATTTTGACCCTGGCTCTCAGCACAGTTGATGAATGGGGGGCCTCGCCCTTACAGCAACGCGCAATTCAACTGAAAAGCAGCGCTATTTCCCTGGGGGCGAATAGCGATAATACCCAAAACAGGCTGTGGGCCAGGCGCAATGATGAGTTTGCTACGGTAAAAAATCTGGATAAACATCATCAACCGCTGGGCGTTGAAATATTTTCCTACCAGAAAGATCTCTCGCTGCAATCCTACATTTATGCCGAACACGCCACCATTCTGGATAATGGAATATGGATTCTGCATGATGTTTATCAAAAGAAATGGCGGCACGGAAAAGAAGAGGTTAGCAGGCTGGATACGCTGCCCTGGGCCTCTCTTTTTTCTGATATCAGCCTGACTGAACTGACTATGCCCGCTAACAGCTTCTCCATCAGACAGCTCTGTCGTTATATTCGCTACCTGCAAGATACGCATCAGCCCAGTCAGGAATTTGCTATTGCCCTGTGGCAGAAACTGGGAAGGCCTATTTTAACGCTTGCCATGATATTACTGGCGATCCCCTTCACCTTTAGCCTCCCTCGCTCGCCAGGCTTGGGAAGCCGTTTAGCCACCGGTGTTATTGTGGGGCTACTGGCCTGGATCACCGATCAAATCATCATCAACTTAGGGATATTACTCTCACTGAATGCACCGCTAACGACAGTGGCACCGCCTGTATTGCTGTTGATCCTCGCCCTGTTGCTGGTATATCGCTTTGATCAACGGCATTAGCCGCAGGGCAAGGGCGTACTAGCGCTTTAGATCGGCGAATGCCTGAATGATGGTATCGATTTGTGCTTTACTGTGGGCCGCGCTGACACTGCAGCGCAGTAGCGTTTGACCCGCAGGAGTGGCGGGGGGTAACACCAGGTTGACATAGACATGCTTTTCTATCAGATCGCGCCAGAAACGCAGACCTTCTTCTTTCGACTCCATCACCACCGGGACCACCGGGCTGATGTTGGGGCCAAGCGTGTAACCCCATTTTTTCAGCCCCTGATAGAGCCGACGCGCATTATCCCAGAGTGTTTCACGCAGCTCCGGATGCTGTGAAATGGTCCTTAAAGAGGAGCGAACAGAGGCTATCGTGGAGGGCGAGGGGGAGGCGGTGAAGATGTAAGGGCGACTGCTGTAGCGCAGTGCCTCCATGGCCAGCGGACCGACGGCAAAGCCACCAACGGAAGCCAGACTTTTGCTGAATGTGCCGGTAATGATATCAACATCCTGCTCAACGCCGAGTGCTTCAGCCAGACCCCGGCCCGAGTGGCCCATCACGCCAAAGGAGTGCGCTTCATCGACGATCAGATACCCCCCAAGACGGCGTTTAACATCAGCAATGTCAACCAACGGAGCCACATCACCCAACATGCTGTAAATGCCTTCAACAATAATGATGGCTTCGCGCGCGCGCGCGCCAAGACGCAGCATGCGGCGTTCCAGATCCCGGGCATCATTGTGACGGAAGCGAATGATGTCCGCGCCTCCCAGGGTGCACGCATCATAGATGCTGGCGTGGCAGTCTGCATCCAGTAACACAACGGCATCGTGATCGGCAAGGGTGCTGATAACACCTAAATTAGCGGTATAACCAGTAGAGAAGACAATGGCCGTCGGCCGGTTAAAAAAAGTGGCCAAATCGTGTTCTAAAGCCAGATGCGTTCCGTAACTCCCATTCGCCATACGTGAGCCGGTGGTGCCTGTTCCCTGAGCGGCTAATGCTGCCTGACCGCTCGCGATCGCCTGAGGATTAAATGTCAGGCCCAGATAGTTATTGGTCCCCGCCAGAATAATCTTTTGATGGCCAATGCGTCCTTCCGTCGCTGAATAGATTTCATCAATACAGGTGCCGAAAGGACATAACCCGGATGCCTGGACGTGTTCCCGATAGTTTATATTGGGTGCAAATTTGTCATAAAGGCCCATACGTTTTCTCCAGGTGAGGAAGTAATGCATCCCGCAGCTGTTCGGGTGTTCTGACATCCAGCAAAATATTTATCGGAATGGGAATATCAAATCTGTCTTCTAACATCATTAACAGATCCATGACCTTGATGGACTCCAGGCCCAGTTCATCAATGAGATTGCTGTCAGGATGTATCTCCACGTCACTGGCGACCATATTCTGCAAACATTGAATAATATAATTCATTACAGCATCATGATTTATCATAGAAATTTAAATTCCTTCTTATCTGATGATTAAAAGAGTCCTTCACGCAGGGCATGAATCAAACTTATCATCGGGCTCCAGTGAATATGTCGGGACAAACTGAGATGACTTGCAGACCAATCCGGATGGGTTAATTCATGAATTTTGCTGCGCGTCAGCATCGGTTCTTTTCCAGAAAGTCTGCTCGACACCTGGCTGATATCAGCCATAAGGTTGAGCACAGGGAAAGGAACTGTGATTAAGCGCACTCTTCCATTACGCACGTTCTCACCAATCTGTTGTAATCGCTGCCAGCTATAGGAATTACCATCACAGAGCTCATAGGGAAGAGTCGGCTGTGGTTCGGCGACTAGCCATTGCCCAACGGCCTCTGCTAAATCGCTGACGTGGATGAAAGACAGCCGGGCATCTGATGCTCCCATCCGGGGAAGCACGCCACGCAAAAGCCAGGTGAACAGCGGTTTGAGTTCTTTGTCGCCGGGGCCGTACACCGCCGTTGGGCGAAATATTCCGAGGGTCATATCCGCCGCTCGGGCAGTTAACTGCTGTTCTGCAACATATTTGGAATGGGCATACCATGACAAACCAGGGTGGCGGGCAGCCAGAGAAGACATAAATAAGAAACGCTTAATGTGGCCACTTTTTTTAGCCGCCTGTAGCAGTTGCAGACTGCCGGTGACATTACAGTGAGTAAAGATCGCTTCTTTGTGCCCACGAACCTGGCCCGCACAATGCACCACGCTCTCAGCACCGTAAACTAATTCAGAGAGCGCATCGGGGTTATCCAGATCGCCTGTTATCCACGTCAGATTGTTCACTGATGTTTTATCAGCTTTGCTGCGGGTGAGCGCCCGCACGGCATAACCCCGCGCCAGCAAATTCTCAGCAATATGCCTGCCGATAAAGCCTGTCATGCCGGTGAGGGCGATCGTGACGGGCATGGCGGTCAACCTGCCAGCTTTGCATGCGTGTTGATGGCGTCATTCCGCGCGTTAAGATAGCGTTTCTTCGCCTCCGCACGGGCCGGTTTACCTGAAGAGGTGCGCGGGAGACTATGCGGTGGCAGCAGTTCAATCCCGACAGTAACGCCAAATTCGCTGTGAATATGCGATGTTAACGTATGGATGATTTGCGCCCGACGCTCTTCGGAACTGACCCTGCACTGGATTTGCAAAATGATCCGTGCATTCTGATCGTGAGCGGTAACGAAGGCTATTGCATCACCGGAATGAATTTCTGGCTCCAGCTCGGCAATATATTCAATATCCTGAGGCCATATATTACGGCCCCGGATAATCATCAGGTCTTTCTTACGCCCGGTGACAAACAGGCAACCATTGAGCAAATAGCCTAAATCACCCGTATCCATCCATCCTTTAGACTGGATCTCCTGTTGCGATGTGGCATCCTGAAAGTAGCCGCTCATTAAACTGGGGCCTGAAATAAAAATATTTCCGACTTCACGCTCAGATAACGGAATGCCCGTGTCGCTACGAATCTCGATGCGGTGATGCGGCAGGGCTTTGCCACAATTAACAAAGGCCGTGGTTGATTGAGTGTGCGGGCCTGGTGGCACTGCTTTATTCTGATATTCAAGAATGCTACGGTCAACCTTGTCAATCAGCAGGCCTGAGTTCTCTTCCACGAAGCAGACTGCCAGTGTATTTTCCGCCAATCCATAACAAGGCATAAATGCCTTGCTATTAAAATTAACTTGACTGAAGTGTTGAGCAAACAGAGTCAGTTGCTCAGCGGAAATAGGTTCAGCGCCGACACCGGCGATACGCCAACTGGCGAGGTCAATTCCGGCTAATTCTTTATCATTACATCGGCGCAAGCACAAGTCATAGCCGAAGGGGGGTGCGACAGAAATACTGCAACGATTTTTCGTGATTAATTTTAACCACTGCATCGGACGCATGGCGAAGTCCTGAGTGCGTAAATAATCGACGGATAGCTGGGTTGCTACTGGCGTCAACAGGAAGCCCACCAGCCCCATATCGTGATAAAACGGTAGCCAGGAAATACAACGGTCGCCCACCCGTGCGTTGATACCGTTACGGCTTATCACCTGCAGATTAGACATAGCCGCGCGGTGGGTAATCATCACACCACGTGGAAAGCGCGTACTGCCCGATGTGTACTGGAGATAGGCAATATCATTGGGTGATGGCAGGGGTAATTCGACCTCTTTCTCCGGCAACTCCTGAAAGTCAGTATTGCTAAGAATATGAATGGTCATCGCATCCGTGCAGGCCGGGCGAATCAGGGGCAACCACTCTTCATTACTTATAATAGCAACAGGCTGACAGTTGATTAATAGCGCGTGGAGTTTCGTAATATAAGAATGACGCTGACCCATTCCCATTGGGACCGCCAGCGGTACGGCAACCAGCCCTGCATACTGGCAGGCAAAGAAAGCCTCGACAAAGCCTACCTCCGTCTCAGCAATCAGTGCCACGCGGTCGCCCCGATTAAGATTGAGTGATAACAGGCGTCGCGCTCCTGCAATAGCACGCTGCTTTAGTGAACGATATTCCAGTACAGCTAAGAGCTGATTTCGTCGGTCGTAAAAATTCATTCCGGTATTTCCCTGGGCTGCGTAATTTAATGCTTCGACCAGACTGGGGAAATCAGCATGGCGCAGGGGAAGAGAATGGGTTGAACTGGTTTCAGACAGATATAATGGAGCCATAGATTAACAATCACCCTAAAAGAGTAGCCACGAAAAATATTGTTTTTTGTAAAAATCAATATATGTATTCATACGCTAGTGATTTTGAATTAAATTTTGTGTTGAATTGTAATTTCAGTATCTATTAGCATTGAAAGCCTCGATTTTGATTAAGATGTCGATTTTGTCATGTGGTTAGTGGCAGCTATTTTGATGGGCTCCCCATGGGAGGGGCAATGTTCTCATGTCATTGCTCAGCCGTTATTATGACGGCAAGCTTCGATGAAGTGTATGCTTTGTTTAATGTTGACGGTGGGAAGCGCATTAACAGGTAAAAATAGCAATATCTCTTCAAATGATAATTTTCTCATGCCTTAATTTATTTTAAATGTGCGGGTAAATAGCAGTGAAACGCAAGTTTAATGATTTTTTTTCAGGTTACTATTGTTTCCTTTATAGTAAAGCTTAAGGGTTTTATGATTTGCATCGAAAAAGTGAAGAATAAGGATGAACGTAAGGTATTCATCACTTTCCCCTCGTTACTCTATCGTGATGATCCTCACTGGATAGCCCCCTTATATAGTGAACGCGCAGAGCATCTTTCTAAGAAAAACCCCGCAGCAGAACATATTGAATGGCAGGCATGGGTGGCTAAGAAAGAGGGCAGAGTGGTTGGGCGCATCACCGCGCAGGTCGATACCTTACATCGCGAGCGTTATGGGGCTGACACCGGGCATTTTGGCATGATTGAGGCCATTGACGATCCCGAGGTGTTTAGCGCGCTGTTTAGCGCGGCAGAGAGCTGGCTGAAGTCGAAGGGCGCACGGAAAATCACCGGGCCTTTTGGACTGAATATCAATCAGGAGAGTGGATTGCTTATCGAGGGTTTTGATACACCGCCTTCGACCATGATGCCGCACGGTAAGCCTTATTATGCGAAGGCGCTGGAGCAGCAGGGTTATGCCAAAGGCATAGACTTAACGGCCTGGTGGATGCGCCGTACCGATCTGCACTTTTCCCCGTCATTAACCCGCCTGATGGACCAGGTGCGCAAAAAGGTCACCATCCGCCGTCTCAACCGTAGTCAGTTTGGTGAAGAGATGCAGATCATGCGGCAGATCTTTAACTCCGGCTGGCAAAACAACTGGGGCTTTGTTCCTTTTACGCAGCATGAGTTTGCCGTGATGGGCGACCAGCTTAAGTTTTTGGTCCCTGACGACCTGATCTACATCGCTGAAATCGATGCCAGGCCCTGCGCATTTATTGTGGGCTTGCCCAATATTAATGAGGCCATCGCAGATTTAAACGGACGTTTATTGCCCTTTGGCTGGGCAAAACTGTTATGGCGCCTGAAAGTGAGCGGCGTTCGCACCGCGCGCGTGCCGTTGATGGGAGTGCGCCAGGAGTATCAGTTTAGCCGGACAGGACCGGTGATTGCGCTGCTGCTGATTGAGGCGTTACGCGATCCTTTTGCCAGGCGCAGGATCGAGGCATTAGAGATGTCGTGGATTCTGGAAACTAACCGCAGTATGTGTTCGATGCTGGAGCGGGTAGGTGCGGTGCCGTATAAGCGTTATCGGCTGTATGAGAAGGTGTTGAGTGATGTGTAGAGGAGAAGCGATAAGAACGGGTCTCATCCCCGCACAGAGGGGGGGCCTGGGCTTCTAAAATCGCCGCGACCGATCGCTTTACAGGGGGGGCTCTTAGACCCGGGTAGTGAGCTCAGAGTCAACGTTCTTCAGGCTGGGGTTGTCATTGATAAGCGTGAGGCTGGTCAACATTACGTAGATTAAACGCTACAGTTACAGATGATACAGGCGATGTGTCATGCGGGTTGATTAAAGCTTGCGGGTTCATTGGCCGATAAACACGGAGTCGCTATACTTTTCTTGAGTTGCGTCATCGATGATTTTTCGAACCTCTCTGGGGGTTAAATGGCACCATTGAGAATGTTGCTTAACAGGCTGCAGCGATTGCCAGCGTGAGTGACTGAGATTCTCGTTACCAGACTCCCTTCCGAAACACCTTTTGGGTTTTAGACGCAGTATTAAATGTTTTCAGCATCATCAGCAAATAACGGAACCACCAGCATGAACATCGCGATCAAACCTACACTCTCCGCCGTTTGGTCCACGGATGCACAAGGCATCTGTATTGCCAGTCAGGAAAGTCCTGCAGGCATGATGCCCGTTCTTAAAGGCATAACGCTAAGTGAATGGCTCCGGTTCGCGCAGGCTGATGAGGATGGCAAGATTGCGCTGCAACTGACCGCAGCATTAGAAGGTATGACACCTTTTCATATCGAAGTGCCGATAAACTGTCTGGATGGGACGATGCGACATGTGATTGTTTCAGGCCTGCCGGGCGCTTCACGTCTGCAGTACAGCGGTTTCGTTCTGGATATTACCGGACAGCGTAAAGCGCTTGAGGACGCGCTGCGTACGGCGGCAGAATACCGTCTGCTGATTGAAAACAGCACGGATCTGATCGCTCATTGTGATGCGGATGGCCGATATGTTTCGATCTCGCCCTCCTACAGCGAAATGATTGGCTGGTCAGCCGATGAAATGGTAGGCCAGCGGGTGGTGGACTTCCTGCATCCTGACGACCGCGCACCTGCAACAGATACGTTGGTAAACATCTTCAACGGTGGCGAACAGCCGGACGTCGTCGAGGTGCGCAAACTCCATCGCAATGGTCACTACATTACGCTGGGTACTAAGGCCTGCGGCGTCAGCGATCCTTCCACTGGCAAAAACATCGGGGCAGTGCTGGTTTCGCGCGATATCACTCGTGATAAAGAAAAGATGCTGATGCTGGAGCAACTGGCATCGCGCGATCCGTTAACCGGATTGCCCAACAGAGCCTGGATTAACGACAAGGTGCGCTGCATGCTTGAGCAGGTTGAAGACCTGTCATACACCACTGTGCTGTTTATCGATCTGAATGGGTTCAAGGCAGTCAATGATTCGATGGGGCACGCGGCAGGGGATACGTTGCTGCAGCAGGTAAGTGAAAGGCTACAGGGTTGCATGCGCCCGGGCGACTCGGTAGCACGCATGGGAGGAGATGAGTTCGTGGTAACCGCCAGATGCGGCGATCGTGAGGCGGCGTCCGCCATTGCCCAGCGTATTATTGACGGACTGAAAACGCCATTTACTGTCAATAATGTGGAAGTCAAAATCGGGGCTGCTATTGGAATCAGCCTCGCACGTTTCGGGACGACATCGGCCAGGGTGTTATTTGAAAATGCGGATTTAGCGATGTACCAGGCGAAAGCACGACGTGATGACTCCTATCAGTTTTTCGAACCTGGCTGGGATATTCTCTGAGATGCCGGGAAATAAAAAATCCACGCAATGGCGTGGATTTTAGCGTTTTTTGTGACGTTCATGAGATTCTGTAAAACCTCATGAGGCAACAGAAACTAATCAGACGTTGAACAGGAAGTTCATCACATCGCCATCTTTCACGATGTAGTCTTTCCCTTCTGAACGCATTTTACCGGCTTCTTTCGCGCCTTGCTCACCCTTGTAGGTGATGAAGTCATCAAAGGCGATGGTCTGAGCACGGATAAAGCCTTTCTCGAAGTCGGTGTGGATTTTACCGGCAGCCTGCGGAGCCGTTGCGCCCACCGGGATAGTCCATGCACGCACTTCTTTCACGCCCGCGGTGAAGTAGGTTTGCAGGTTCAGCAGGGCATAACCGGCGCGGATCACACGGTTCAGACCCGGCTCTTCAATACCCAGCTCGGCCATAAACTCTTCGCGGTCACCATCTTCCAGCTCAGCAATGTCGGACTCTACGGCAGCACACACTGGCACAACAACAGAGCCTTCTTTCTCAGCAATCGCACGCACGATATCGAGGTACGGGTTATTTTCAAAACCGTCTTCGTTCACGTTAGCAATGTACATGGTGGGCTTCAGGGTCAGGAAGCTTAGGTAGCGAATGGCGGCTTTATCATCGTCGTTCAGATCCAGCGCACGCAGCATCCCGGCTTTTTCCAGATGCGGCAGGCACTTCTCCAGCGCAACCTGTTCCGCTTTTGCGTCTTTATCGCCACCTTTGGCTTTCTTCTGCACGCGCTGCAACGCACGCTCACAGGTGTCCAGGTCGGACAGCGCCAGCTCGGTATTAATGGTGTCGATGTCGTCAGCCGGATCCACTTTATTATTCACGTGGATAATATTGTCGTTCTCGAAGCAGCGCACCACGTGGCCGATAGCTTCAGTTTCACGGATGTTGGTCAGGAACTGGTTACCCAGGCCTTCACCTTTGGACGCGCCTTTTACCAGACCGGCGATATCAACGAATTCCATCGTGGTTGGCAGAATGCGCTGTGGCTTGACGATCTCAGCCAGCTGGTCCAGACGTGAATCAGGCATCGGCACGACGCCGGTATTTGGCTCAATGGTACAGAACGGGAAGTTCGCAGCTTCGATGCCCGCTTTGGTTAACGCATTGAACAGCGTGGATTTCCCGACGTTAGGCAGGCCCACAATACCGCATTTGAATCCCATGTTGAATCACCTTAATAGCTTGATAATCAACGCACTTTTACGTGCCCTGATAGTGTCACAGACGGTTGTCTTAAAAGTTTCCGCGCATTATACACGTAATTACCGCCCGGAGGCGGGTGATTTCTCAGGCACGGGTGAAGTTATCTCTTGAGATCGAACTCACATTTTTTCATACTGACGTGTCTTTACAGAAACCGGAGAACCACGCAGATGCATCGCTTCCTGCTTACGCCACCTTAAGAGCCCCCCGCCAGCGCAACGCCTGTTGCCGCCACTCGTCACTCTGACGAGCCAGCTGTGCCCGAACGCCGGGGCGCAGAAAACGATCACATTAAAATAATGGAAAGACCATGTTTAACCTGAGCAATTTCAGGGCGAGTGACGTCAAAAATGACGTGCTGGCCGGTGCTGTGGTGTCTGTCGCGCTGATCCCCGAAGCGACCGCATTTTCTCTGCTGGCGGGCCTGTCACCGACCATCGGTTTACATACCGCTTTTATTCTCGGGCTGGTGACGGCCTTTTTCGGCGGTAAACCGGGGATGATCTCCGGCGCAGCCGGATCGATTATTGTGGTGCTGATCAGCCTGATTATTCAGCACGGCTACGAATATGTTCTGCTGGCGACCATTCTCGCCGGGCTGATTCAGCTGTCGATTGGCGTCTTGCGGCTGGGCAAGTTTATCCGTCTGGTGCCACAACCGGCGATCTACGGCTTTGTGAACGGGCTGGCGATTGTCATCATGCTGGCGCAGTTCCCGATGATCAAAGGGCAGGGGCCGGTGATGTATGCGCTGGTGGCGCTGGCAATGCTGATCGTCTGGTGGTTCCCAAAACTGACAAAAGCGATCCCCGGCTCGCTGGCCGCCTTAATTGCCATCAGTGCACTGGCAATTGGTCTGGGGCTGGACACCAAACGCGTGGGCGATCTGGCGGATATTTCCGGCACGCTACCCTCGTTCCATCTGCCCACCGCGCCTCTGAGCTGGGAAACCCTGAAAATCGTGCTGCCTTACGCCGTGGTGATTGCGCTGGTCGGGCTGATTGAGTCGTTGTTAACGCTGGCCGTGCTGGATGAAATGGGCAGTAAGAAGGGCGCGGGAAATCAGGAATGCGTAGCCCAGGGTATTGGTAACACGATCTGCGGCTTCTTTGGCAGCTTTGCCGGGTGTGCGATGATCGGCCAGTCGATTATCAACTTTACCTCAGGTGGGCGCGGGCGCATTTCGAATCTGGTCGGGGCGGTGCTGCTGATCCTGTTTGTCGTTAGTCTGTCACAATATATTGCCTTACTGCCGGTTGCAGCGCTGGCCGGGATCATGTTTGTCGTCTGCATCAACACCTTTGAGTGGAGCTCGCTGCGTCGTCTGAAGCGGATGCCGAAAGCGGATGCGGTGATCATGGTGGCGGTGACGCTGGTGACCATTTTTACCGATCTGGCGATGGCGGTGATCTGCGGGGTGATTATCTCTGCTCTGGTTTTCGCCTGGCAGCACGCACGCATCAGTATTCTGGCGCAGTCTGAGGAAGAAGGGCAGAAAACCTATCAACTGGAAGGGCCACTGTTCTTTGGCTCAACGGCCAGTTTCCAGGAGCTTTTCCACCCGGAGCAGGACCCGGATCATGTGGTGATTGATTTTGCTCGCACCCGGGTCATGGATTCCAGCGGCGTGGAGGCGATCGATAAATTAACGGCACGCTATCTTGAAGCGGGAAAAAGCCTGCGTCTGCGTCATCTTAGTGAGGATTGTATCAGTTTACTGCAACAGGCCGGGCCGTTTTGCAGCCATGAACTTGATGATCCCGATTATAAAGTTGCTAGCAATGATGTCTGAACCATAAAGCTGGCGCTGGTCCTGCCGATAACCTAAAAATCGTCGTTCTGCGACGGCGAATACAGAATTTACTTCTATAGTTTATCTGTGCGGCGATTGTATTCACTGGCAGGATGCCCGTTAACTGGCCCGACGGCATGAAAAACGATTTTTTTTGTACTCCTGTTCATACGCTTACCGGTGAGTTGATCGCTATCGATCTGAGCTACCGGCCGCAGCCCCAGGCCGTCACCGGCCTGTCAGGGGCTGTTCTTACGTCTCTGTCGCCACAGGAGCGGTTGTTAAATCAGTTGCTGATCGTTGAAGAGTATGCGGACTATTTTCGTCAGCACGGCTTGCTGTGTAGTGTCGCCATTGATTTTCAACTGGCTCGTGCCGTCACCGAGTCATCGTTTATTCAGCAAATCCTCAGCCAGCTGCCTTTTGTGCGGCTGAAACTGTCGGAAGATTTTCCCAATCTGCATGATGGCATGAATAATCCGCTGTTGCGGACCTTGATTGAGCAACTGAATATTATCTGGCTTGATGACCTGGGCGCAGGCGATGCCAATCTCAACGCACTGCAGTCGAACATGTTTGAAGCGGTGAAACTTGATCGGCAGTTTTATCTCGAAAACGTCGATAAACCGTTTTTTACCGTACTGATTAACCATATTCGTCAGTACACCAATCGGGTGATTGTTGAAGGCGTGGCCGGAGATGGGCAACTGGAGACATTGCGTAACAGCAAAATCTGGGGCGTGCAGGGTTATTTCAGCCCGGCACTGACACTGGAAAATCTGGATCACAGTGACGGTCAGCGCTGTGAAAATTTGTAGCCTCGCTGTGGCAAAGACCCCAGCGATGGCTCAATCAATAGCAACGGATCAGACGGCTTTGTAGCTGTGCAAACGGTTCATGGCCTTCAGTTTGTCTTCTTTTAACCATACCTCAGTACAACGCGCGGCTTCATCGATAGCGTTATCAATCAGGGTCTGTTCCGCAGCCTGGGGTTTGCCCAAGACAAATCCTACCACTTTGTTACGGTCGCCCGGATGACCAATGCCAATGCGCAGACGATGGAAGTCCAGGTTGTTACCCAGTTTGCTAATAATATCTTTCAATCCGTTATGCCCTCCGTGCCCCCCTCCCTGTTTAAACTTCGCCACGCCAGGAAGCAGGTCGAGCTCGTCATGCGCCACCAGAATTTCTTCAGGGGCAATGCGATAAAAAGTGGCCATAGCCGCTACGGCTTTCCCGCTGAGGTTCATAAACGTGGTGGGGACCAGCAGGCGCACGTCTTCGCCGCCAATATTGAGGCGCGCGGTATACCCGTAAAATTTGCTCTCTTCTTTTAACGACTGATTATGGCGTTCAGCCAGCAAGTCAACATACCATGCACCGGCATTGTGGCGTGTGGCGGCGTATTCAGCGCCGGGGTTGGCAAGGCCAACAATCAGTTTGATGCTGCTCACGAGTAGATTTTCCTGAAACGTGCGGGGTGAAAAACGGCTAGTTTACTGAAGCGGTTGCGATAACTCAAAGATCTGCGCGCATTGTGATGAAAATCACAATGGTTGAGCAGAGTGATAATACGTTTTCTATATAAAAACAGTCTGTTAGTCGTAAAGTTTTGTCAAAATATAAGCGATAAATGTGATCGCAGACTCATCAGAGCAGTTAAAGATTGCCTAGACTGATCGCATCTGGCAACGGAGTTTGCCTTTTTACACTGACTGGAGGTGCGCAATGAAACGTAAACATACACATGTACTGGGTAACACCCTGATGGTGCTGGGCCTGGTGGTGATGATTGGCGGGGTAGGTTACTCAGTGGTGAATCAAATACCGCAGTTCCACTTACCGCAGTTTATGGTGCATGGTGCACTCGGCAGTATCTTTATCGGTGCGTTGCTGTGGCTGGCGGGGGCGAGAATCAGCGGGCGTGAGAAAATTGCCGATCGCTATTACTGGGTGCGTCACTGCGGCGAAAAACGCTGCCGTCACGGTTCCAGTCAGCAGCACAATCGTTAATCCTGAATCGGAAACACACCCGGTGTGTTTCCGGATTTAACTGGCTAAAATACCCCTGACATCCTCATGATTTACGGCCCCAAAGGTTTTGACCTGGTTTCTGCCTGCGGCCTTCGCCTGATATAACGCATCATCTGCCGCCGCCATCAAGCTGTCGATAGCATCACGGTCTGGCTGGCAGCTTGCCACGCCAATGCTGACACTATAGCTCACGTTCTCGGGGCAAGATCGCTCCACTACTTTGCGGATACGTTCGGCTACCTCCACACATTCCCTCTCTGCGCACATGACAACGGCGGCAAATTCTTCCCCGCCGAGACGCGCAAAATAGCTGTCAGCGGGTAACTGGTGCGCCACCTGTTGGCAAAAATCGGTCAGCACCCGGTCACCTTGCGAGTGACCATAGCGATCGTTAATCGATTTAAAGTGGTCGAGGTCAAACAGCATCACCGATAAGGGCTGCCTGCTGCAACTCCAGCTGGCGGTCAGCTGAGCCGTTTTTTCAAACAGTGCGCGGCGATTCCAAACCCCGGTTAGCGGATCGAGCAGTGACGCCTGACGGTAGATAATCTGCGTACGCTCATTCACCATCGCCATCATGGTAAAACTCAGGCCAATCACCACCAGGATCGACTCCAGAATGACATACACCGAGAAGGTTGAGCCGCCGATGGCACCATGTACCGGGTTAGGGATCCCGCCGTCCAGTAACACCCGCAGGATATTAAAGCCAAGGTGGATACCCAGCAGCAGCTGGGCGGGCCACCAGGTTATCGGAAGCAGGGTGCGTGAACGATGCAGTTCATACAGCATCGCCGAGGTATAGATAATACACAGCAGGCTGCTGGCCAGAATCCGCATGGGTAGCGAGGTGTAGAAAGAGGGGAACAGGCAGAGTACCGCCCATACCACCATCCCGGGCAGCCACAGCCAGCCACCTCGCGCCCCGCGCAGCGCACGGAATGCATTCAGTTGCAGGCCGTAGGCGCACATGATCAGCAGATTTCCCACCACTATCGGCAGAAAGATAAAGCCTGAGCTACGCAGGCTGCTGAGGCCGACAGCGACAATGCTCAACAACAAAGAGAGACAGTTAAACCCCAGTACTCTGCTGTACTGCGCTCCGCGCCACGCGAACACCATGATAATGCTGAGAAAAGCCAGCACATAGAGTTCACAGACAAACAGCGTATAAACATCGAGTACCATTTTAGGATTATTCCTGGATAAGCTATCAGAGCAAAATATCACTAATGAATACTTACCAACAGGGGGGCTGAACCGTTACAGTAAAAAAATTAATATGAACTCAGGAAAGTGGCCTGGGCGCAGGCACCAGACAGCGCCAGATGGCCACGGCACAAAGCAATGTCACGACCATCAGGACCAGCAGTAACTGGTGAAAAGCGGTCTCTGCCAGCGGCAGAAGATCCGGGCTGCTGACATGATAACTGGCCAACTGATGTGCTTTCTCGATCGATTTACCCTGCTGTGACAGTTGGCTAACCAGCAACTGGCTGAACAACGTACTGACGCTCGCCAGTGCGACCCCTTCACCTGCCACGCGCACGGTACTAAAGATACCGGTTGCCATCCCGGCGCGCTGCGGTGGCACCACGCTCACCGATAAATTATCCATCAATCCCCAGGGCAGACCGCTGCCGCTACCGATCATTACCATCGCCAGCAGGGTCACTGCCAGTGAGCTATGTGGTGTTACCAGGCTGAGCAGGCCAATACCCGCTGCAGCAAGCACTAAACCCGCACAGCTCACGCTGCCAGGGTGAAAGCGGCGCGTCAGCGCAACGGCAAGAGAAGGTACCACCAGCATCGGCAGCGAGATCGCCAGCATCAGCAAGCCGGTGGTCAGGGCGTCATAACCGTAGAAGCCCATAAAGCGCAGAGGCAGCAGCACCAGCAGTACCACAAAGCAGTAGCAGGTGGCGACGGGCAGCAGCTGTACGCCGATAAACCGGCCGTAGCGGAACAGGCTCAGGTCAAGCATCGGGTGTGCGCTGCGGCGTTCTATCCAGACAAACAGCAGCGCCACGACCAGCGAAGCCAGCAGCAATCCTGTTGCCAGCGGACCCGCACCGCTGTCAGCCACCTGTAACATTCCCCAGGTAAACAGAGTGAGCGTGGTGCTGAAGCTGATAATCCCCGGCCAGTCCAGCGCACTGGCGTCCGGGTTGCGTGATTCTGGCAGGGTACGCATACCGATAACGAGCGCCAGCACGCCAAAAAGCGCGCAGCAAAGAAAGACGCTGTGCCAGCCGGCGATGGACATCAGCATACCGGCAATCACCGGGCCAGCCGCCAGACCTACGCCAAAGCTGGTGCCCAGCAGACTGAATGCCCGCGCGCGTTCGGCCCCGTCAAAGGCATTCGCCAGCGCGGCACCGCCGCCAGCCAGCGCCGCCGCTGCCGCTGCGCCCTGTAGAGCACGTACCACGTCCAGCCAGACGATGGAGGGCACCCAGCCGGTCAGCAACGACAGCATAGTAAAAACGCTGACGCCGCTGATAAACAGGCGTTTACGGCCATAACGGTCGGCCAGTGCACCTGCCGCCATCAGCAGACTGCCAAAGCTGAGCAGGAACGCGTTGGTGATCCAGCTCAGTGCCAGCGCCGATCCGCCTGTTTGCAGGGCAATGGCCGGGGTGGCGATCACCCCGGCAGAAAAACTCAGGGGCAACATCAGTGCAGCGCTGCACACCGCCAGAATGCTCCAGCGGCTGCTTTGTGCCGTCAGTGTCAGGGAACTCATGGGTAACTCTCCGCTTTCTTCCAGTGAAGAAGCAGGATAAATTGGCGTTACCGGGTGATAAACAGGCCGAATGGCCGCAGATAAAGGACATAAAGTCGCGAATGAGCAGCGTGGAAAGTTTGAGTGGGCTCAATGCATTTGTGAAAGCCGCCCAGCTTGGCAGCTTTGTCGCGGCCGCAGAGCGGCTGAGCGTCTCGGCATCGGCCATCGGGAAAAGCGTTGCGCGGCTGGAGGCCAGCCTCGGGGTGAGTCTGTTTAATCGCAGCACACGAAGCCTGAGCCTGACAGAAGAAGGCCTGCTGTTTTTTGAACGCAGCCAGCGCATTGTGATGGAGCTGGAAGAGGCGGAGCAGGAGCTGTCAAGGCTGATGGCGGCCCCGCGCGGGCGGCTGCGTCTGAGTTTTCCCGCGATTGGTTATCGTTTGCTCCTGCCGCTGTTGCCGGGTTTCACCGCCCGTTATCCTGAAATTGAGCTGGATCTCGACTTTAACGATCGGCTGGTGGATGTTATCGGGGAAGGGTATGACGCGGTTCTGCGCAGTGGCGAGTTTGCCGATTCACGGCTGAAGGCGCGACGGCTGGGCGGTTTTCGCTTTCGTCTGGTGGGCGCAACAGACTATTTCGCACGATACGGCGTGCCGCAGGGGCCGGAAGACCTGGCGCAACATGCCTGCCTGCTGTATCGCTTTTCCGGCAACAGTCAGCTTCAGCCCTGGCAGTTTGACGGTGCTGACGATCGCACACTCTCGCTGGCCGGGCCGCTGGTGTTTAATAATCTTGAGGCGCAGATCTCGGCCGCGCGCCGGGGGCTGGGGCTGATCTACGTACCGGATTTTGCAGTGACGGAATACCTGGAGAGCGGGGAGCTGCAAAGCGTGCTGGATGAACACATCAGCGCAGGAGGGCAGTTTTCGCTGCTCTGGCCGGGGAACCGGCATCTGCTGCCTAAATTACGGGTACTGATTGACTATCTGGCAGAGCATATTGCATTGAGCAAATAAAAAAGGGACAGGCGTTAACCTGTCCCTCTTATGCAGCATGGCCTGACGGGGCCGACCGAAACAAAAGGTCAGCCCCTACACCTGTTAACTGTAGGGGCTGCCCGCCAGGTCACGCCACGATCAATGCTCAAACATCGCAGAAATAGACTCTTCGTTGCTGATGCGACGGATCGCTTCAGCCAGCATGCCTGACAGCGTCAGGGTACGCACGTTTGGCAGGGCTTTGATCTCTTCTGGCAGCGGAATGGTATCGCACACTACGACTTCATCAATCACCGAGTTACGCAGGTTTTCGACCGCGTTACCGGAGAAGATAGGGTGAGTCGCATAGGCGAATACGCGTTTAGCGCCACGTTCTTTCAGCGCTTCAGCGGCTTTACACAGCGTGCCACCGGTATCGATCATATCGTCAACCAGCACACAGTCACGGCCAGCAACATCACCTATGATGTGCATCACCTGAGAGACGTTGGCGCGTGGACGGCGTTTGTCGATGATGGCCATATCGGTATCGTTCAGCAGTTTAGCAATAGCACGTGCACGAACCACACCACCGATGTCCGGAGAAACCACAATCGGGTTCACCAGGCCAATCTGCAGCATATCTTCGAGCAGGATCGGGCTACCAAATACGTTATCAACCGGGACGTCAAAGAAACCCTGAATCTGTTCAGCATGCAGATCCACAGTCAAAACGCGGTCAACACCAACGCTGGAGAGAAAATCGGCAACCACTTTGGCAGTAATAGGGACACGGGCGGAGCGCACGCGGCGGTCCTGACGTGCATAACCAAAGTAAGGAATAACCGCAGTAATACGACCCGCGGAAGCACGACGCAGGGCATCTACCATCACAACCAGTTCCATCAGGTTGTCATTGGTGGGGGCACAGGTGGACTGGATGATGAAAATATCACCACCGCGTACATTTTCGTTAATTTGTACGCTCACTTCACCATCACTGAAACGACCGACGGCGGCGTCGCCCAGGCTGGTGTAAAGGCGGTTGGCAATACGTTGTGCTAGTTCCGGGGTGGCGTTACCAGCAAAAAGCTTCATATCAGGCACGAGAAGAACCTCAGGCTTTGCGTCCAGAGAATGAAATACCATAAATCGCACTGGGCGGTATACGACTTATGCTTTCATACGGGTGTCTTAACCCTGTGTTCTTGACGCCGTAGCGGCGTTGGCTGCATGTATTCATCCCGGTGACTTACTCAAGTAAGCTCCCGGGGACTCATCCACTTGCCGCCTTGCCACAGCGCCAATAGCTTGGGTTATATCAGAGCAGTGGTGCAGCGTCTGGAACAGGTGACACTGTCACATCAACTCTATTGCTCTGAAAGGGTGCGGTGCAGTGGCGAAACGTTAACGCCTCGCGCAACAAACCCCTGCAACCCTTTCGGAGCCAGCTCAAGCACCTGTCTTGCGGCGTACTCGGTGTCAAATTCTGCAAACACACAAGCACCCGTTCCAGTCAGGCGCGACGGCGCGTATTCTAGCAGCCAGGAAACGAGCTGTTCAACCTCGCGAAAACGATTTCTTACTGCTGCCTCACAATCATTGCGGAATTCGGCTGCTAATAAGGCGCTGATTTCCCTTTTTGGCGTGTTTCTGGTCAATTCAGGATCGTTAAATACCACGGGTGTCGCAACGCTGACACCAGGATGCATCACCAGATACCATTTTTCTGGTGGCGAAACCGGTGTCAGTTGCTCACCCACCCCCTCAGCGAAGGCAGAAAATCCGCGCACAAAGACAGGCACGTCGGCACCCAGTTGCAGGCCAAGCTCGGCCAGTTGTTCAAAACTGAAGCCGGTTTGCCATAAATGATTGAGTGCCACCAGTACGGTGGCGGCGTTGGAGGAGCCTCCGCCCAGTCCACCGCCCATGGGTAACCGCTTCTCTACCGCCAGGGTCGCCCCTGCGCTGGCGGGCAGCACGCCCTGATCGAGCGCCCGTTCGCGCAGCAGTTGCGCGGCACGGACGATCAGGTTCTGTTCATCAGGCACGCCATCGACGGGTGTCAGCAGACGCAATTCACCCTGACTGTTGGTTTCAATCTTCAGCGTGTCACCATAATCCAGAAACTGAAACAGCGTCTGGAGGTCATGGTAGCCGTCAGCGCGGCGGCCGGTGATGTAGAGAAACAGATTCAGTTTTGCCGGGGCAGGCCATGTTGTGATCATTTTACAGTCCAGCTATCCATTTTCAGCTTAATACGCTGGTCGCCTTCACGCAGTTCGAGGTTCGACGGTAGCGGTGGATTCTGTTTACTGTCGTAGCCCTGATAGGTCACTTTCCACTGTTTACCGTCCTGGCTGTAGTTCACTTCACGCAGACGATACTGGTCATCCAGGGTGAAATCGGTGGCATCACCCGGCAAGCCAAGGATCCACTGGCGCAGGTTATCCAGAGGAATACTCATGCCCGTGAGCTGAGAAATCATTTTAGCCGCATCGTTGCTGACATAGCGCTTGCCTTTATTGTCAACGATCTGTGCAACTTGTCCTTGCTGGTCAAGCTGCAGCTCTGTGCTGCCCAGGGGATTGGTCAACAGCAGGCGATAGCGATCCGCTGCTGTCTGTTGCCAGTTGTAGCGCGCATAGACTTTTTGCCGATCGGAAAGGTAGGCAAAGGCGCCACGCGTCTGGTACTGAGTGATTTTTTCCACCGCCTGCTGATGGTCACGCCATTGCGGGGACGTCGGGCTTTGGCCCGGAGTTTGCGCTGGTTCGTTAAGAACACACCCGGTTAGCAGCAGGGCGGCAAGGGGAAGAAGCCGCAGCAGGCGGCGATTCGACGATAACATGTTCAGGTCAGCTCCTAAGACTCAGTTCGCAATCAACCGCCCACGCTAACCAGCTAAAACGGCGGCGTCAATGCTCAAATTGTCTCATTTGACCCGCAAGAGGTATATCTTGTTACAGGGATAGGCGAAGCATGGCTTTTATTGATCTCGCTCATCTTGTAGAATGCGCCACACAAAACCCTGACAACTGTGGGATTAACCCAACCTGCACCATGACGTTACTGGCTCTCGGCATCAATCACAAAACGGCACCTGTGTCTCTGCGCGAACGCGTGACGTTCTCGCCGGATCAGCTGGAACAGGCGCTCACTAGCCTGTTGGCGCAGCCGCTGGTTCAGGGCGGCGTTGTGCTGTCTACCTGTAACCGTACCGAGTTGTATCTGAGCGTCGAACAGCAGGAAAACCTGCAGGAACAGCTGGTGACCTGGCTCTGTGATTACCACAAGCTCAGCGTCGATGAAGTGCGTAAAAGCCTCTACTGGCATCATGATAACGATGCCGTCAGCCACCTGATGCGCGTCGCCAGCGGGCTGGATTCCCTGGTGCTGGGTGAACCTCAAATTCTTGGTCAGGTCAAAAAGGCGTTTGCTGATTCCCAGCGCGGCCACTCGCTTTCCAGCGAACTGGAGCGTATGTTCCAGAAATCGTTCTCCGTGGCCAAACGCGTGCGTACCGAAACCGAAATCGGTGCCAGTGCCGTCTCCGTGGCATTTGCTGCCTGCACGCTGGCACGCCAGATCTTCGAGTCCCTCTCCACGGTTAACGTGCTGCTGGTGGGCGCGGGTGAAACCATTGAACTGGCTGCCCGCCATCTGCATCAGCATAAGGTGAAGAAGTTGATGATCGCCAACCGTACCCGCGAACGTGCACAAGCGCTGGCGGATGAGGTCGGGGCTGAAGTCATCAGCCTGCCGGAAATCGATTCCCGTCTGGCGGAAGCCGACATCATTATCAGTTCTACAGCCAGCCCGCTGCCGATTATCGGTAAGGGGATGGTGGAGCGTGCGCTTAAACAGCGCCGTAATCAGCCTATGCTGCTGGTGGATATTGCCGTACCGCGTGACGTGGAGCCGGAAGTGGGTAAATTGCCCAATGCCTATCTCTATAGCGTTGATGACCTGCAGGCGATTATTGAAAGCAATATGGCCCAGCGCCAGGCGGCGGCCGTGCAGGCTGAAACCATCGTGGTGCAGGAAAGCAGCGAGTTTATGTCCTGGCTACGGGCCCAGAGCGCCGTTGAGACTATCCGCGATTACCGCTCACAGGCGGAACAGGTGCGTGCTGAACTGGAAGCGCGTGCCATAGCGGCCCTGCAACAGGGAGGCAACGCTGAAGAGGTGTTGCGCGACCTGGCCCATAAGCTGACCAACCGTTTGATCCACGCTCCTACCAAATCTCTTCAGCAGGCCGCACGCGACGGCGATGGCGAACGCCTGCAAATTTTACGCGACAGCCTCGGGCTGGATTAGCGTTTCAAGCCTCTTTTCTTACAAGGTAAAAGACTACGAATGAAGCCTTCTATTGTTGCTAAACTGGAAGCCTTGCAGGAGCGCCACGAAGAAGTGGAGGCGATGCTGGGCGATGCCGGAGTGATTGCCGATCAGGAACGTTTTCGTGCACTCTCCCGCGAATATGCCCAGCTTACCGACGTCAGCCAGTGTTTCCGTCAGTGGCAGCAGACCCAGGAAGATATCGAAACCGCTGAAATGATGCTCAGTGACCTGGAAATGCGTGAGATGGCTCAGGAAGAGCTGAAAGAAGCCCGTGCCGCCAGTGACGTGCTGGAGCAACAGTTACAGGTGTTGCTGTTGCCGAAAGATCCGGATGACGAACGTAACTGCTATCTGGAAGTGCGTGCCGGAACCGGTGGTGATGAAGCCGCTATTTTCGCCGGCGATCTGTTCCGTATGTACAGCCGTTATGCGGAGTCAAAACGCTGGAAAGTGGAAGTGATGAGCGCTAACGAAGGCGAACATGGCGGTTATAAAGAGATCATCGCCAAAGTGATCGGCGAAGGTGCCTATGGCCGCCTGAAGTTCGAATCTGGCGGCCACCGCGTGCAACGTGTGCCGGAGACGGAGTCACAGGGGCGCATCCACACCTCAGCCTGTACGGTTGCGGTGATGCCCGAACTGCCGGAAGCCGAACTGCCGGATATCAATCCGTCTGATTTAAAAATCGATACGTTCCGCTCCTCCGGGGCTGGTGGTCAGCACGTTAACACCACCGATTCCGCTATCCGTATTACCCACTTGCCCACCGGTATCGTGGTCGAGTGCCAGGACGAACGTTCACAGCATAAAAACAAAGCGAAAGCGTTGGGCGTGCTGGGTTCGCGTATCCGTGCTGCCGAAATGGCACGTCGTCAACAGGAAGAGTCCTCCACCCGCCGTAACTTGCTTGGCACTGGCGACCGCTCTGACCGTAACCGTACCTATAACTTCCCGCAGGGCCGCATTACTGACCACCGTATCAACCTGACCATTTACCGTCTGGATGACGCAATGGAAGGGAAGCTGGATGCGCTGATTGAACCTGTGGTTCAGGAGTACCAGGCGGATCAGCTGGCCGCACTCGCCGGGCAGGATTAATGCAGATCCGTGTCTGGCTGCGTAACGCGGTCGCTCAGTTGCCGGACAGTGACAGCCCGAAACGCGATGCTGAAATTCTGCTGGGGAAAGTGCTCGGTAAATCCCGCGCCTGGTTGATCGCCTTTGACGATGCCACGCTGGATGACGCGCAGCTTGCGCAGCTGGATGCGCTGCTGGAACGCCGTGCCGCTGGGGAGCCAGTGGCATACCTGACAGGGGAACGTGAGTTCTGGTCTCTGTCGCTGACGGTATCGCCCGACACGTTGATCCCCCGCCCGGATAGCGAGGTGCTGGTAGAGCAGGCGCTCGCGCGTCTGCCTGCTGAGCCTTGCAAGGTGTTGGATCTCGGCACCGGCACCGGGGCGATTGCCCTGGCGCTGGCCAGCGAACGCCCCCATTGCCAGGTCACAGGCGTGGATCGTATTGCTGCCGCAGTGGCACTGGCACAGCACAATGCCAGCAAGCTGGCGCTGGCTAATACCGGTTTTTTGCAAAGCCACTGGTTTTCCGCCCTCGAAGGACAACAGTTTGCGCTGATTGTCAGTAATCCCCCCTACATTGATGCCGATGACCACCATCTTTCACAGGGCGACGTGCGTTTTGAACCCGCCAGTGCGCTGGTGGCAGGCGATCATGGCCTGGCCGATATCCGAATCATTGCCGCAGAAGCAGGGCGCTATTTACAGGATAATGGCTGGTTATTACTGGAACACGGCTGGCAGCAGGGCGAAGACGTCAGGAAAATTTTGCGCGAAAACAGCTTCCACGCAGTGGAAACCTGTCAGGATTATGGCGGCAATGACCGCGTAACCGTCGGGCAAAGACAAGGATAATAAGGAATTTATATGGCTGCCTGGTACTTCCCGCTAAAACATTTTCATCTGTTAACCGTGGCGATCACTGCACTGATGTTTGTGCTGCGCTTCTACTGGTACCAGACCCATTCTTCGATGCTGCAACGCCGCTGGGTGCGCATCGTACCTCATCTGAATGACACGCTCTTATTACTGTCGGGTGGGTTACTGGTCGCCATAACGCATTTTTACCCGTTCAGCCCACAAGGTGTCTGGCTGACTGAGAAGCTTTTTGGCGTTATTATCTATATCGCGCTGGGTTTTATTGCCCTCGGACGCCGTCCGCGCGCACAAAAAATACGCTGGATAGCGTTTATTGTGGCGTTAATCGCCCTTGTGGTCATCGTGAAACTTGCCACAACTAAAATGCCACTGCTGGGGTTTGTATGACGTCTATCGCTGATTTTGATTTTACCGCCGGAACGCTGAGTGACGCGGTGATTACTGCATCGCTCGCGGTCCGTCGCGACTTTCCGGCTGATGATGTCAGAGCGCGCTTAGCGGCGCTGGTTGCCGAAGCACGAGCTGAAATTCCGTCAGAACTTGCCGCGGATTTACAGGTTGAGCAATTGATCGCCCTGTTCTGGGGCCGCTGGGGTTTTGGCGGCGCGAGCGGGGTTTATCGGTTGTCTGATACGCTGTGGCTGGACAATGTATTGCGAACCCGTCAGGGCACCGCTGTGTCGCTGGGCGTCATTTTTTTGCACATTGCGGATCAGCTCGACCTGCCGATGATGCCCGTGATTTTTCCGACACAGCTGATTCTTCGAGCCGACTGGATCGATGAAGATATGTGGCTCATCAACCCCTTTGATGGTGAAACGCTGGATGAACACCAGCTGGAAGTGTGGCTTCAGGGCAATATCGGGCCAGGGACCGAACTGTATGATGACGATCTGCAGGAAGCCGAGCCGCTGATGGTGCTGCGCAAAATGCTCGACACTCTGAAATCCGCGCTGATGGATGAGAAACAGATGGAGATGGCGCTGCACGTCAGCCAGGTGCTGGTGCAGATGGACCCGGAAGACCCGTATGAAATCCGCGATCGCGGTCTGATTTTTGCCCAGCTAGAGTGCGAACATGTGGCCCTCAATGATTTAACGTATTTTGTTGAGCAGTGCCCCGAAGACCCGATCAGCGAGATGATTAAAGTCCAGATCCACTCAATTGAACAGAAACAGATTACCCTTCACTAACTGAAGTGAACTCTATAAAGGCGAAGACATGAAACAAAAAGTGGTTAACATTGGTGATATCAAGGTCGCTAACGATCTGCCGTTCGTCCTGTTTGGTGGTATGAACGTGCTGGAGTCGCGTGATTTGGCGATGCGCATTTGTGAGCACTACGTCACTGTGACCCAGAAACTGGGCATTCCTTATGTGTTCAAAGCCTCATTTGATAAAGCTAACCGCTCTTCCATTCATTCGTATCGTGGCCCGGGCCTGGAAGAAGGCATGAAAATCTTCCAGGAAATCAAACAGGCTTTCGGCGTGAAAATTATCACCGACGTCCATGAAGCCAGCCAGGCGCAGGCCGTGGCCGATGTGGTGGATGTGATTCAGTTACCGGCCTTCCTCGCACGTCAGACCGACCTGGTTGAAGCGATGGCGAAAACCGGTGCGGTGATCAACGTGAAGAAACCTCAGTTCGTCAGCCCAGGCCAGATGGGCAACATCGTTGATAAATTCGCTGAAGGCGGCAACGAAAAAGTGATCCTGTGCGATCGCGGTGCTAACTTCGGTTATGACAACCTGGTGGTCGACATGCTGGGCTTCAATGTGATGAAGCAGGTCTCTAACGGTAGCCCGGTGATCTTCGACGTGACCCACGCATTGCAGTGCCGTGACCCGATGGGCAGTGCGTCCAGTGGTCGTCGCGCGCAGGTATCTGAGCTGGCACGTGCGGGTATGGCAGTGGGTATTGCTGGTCTGTTTATTGAAGCCCACCCGGACCCGGCAAACGCTAAGTGCGACGGCCCGTCTGCACTGCCGCTGGATAAACTGGAGCCTTTCCTGGTTCAGATGAAAGCGATTGATGATTTGGTGAAAAGCTTCGCTGAACTCGATACCAGCAACTAAGTTTTTTTGATCCTCAAAACGAGCCAGAAAACTGGCTCGTTTTCTCTGCGCAGTATTCTTCAACCCGCCTGAATCTACAGTGTTTTTGACCTACAATGGAAAGTACATAAAAAGGAGTTCCTATGAAAAAAACGTTTGTTTTGCTATTGGGTGCGATTGCGCTCAATGGTTGCAGCCAGACCCCACACTCTGATGCCGGACAGTTAGCAAACCGTCTGTTTGCGCTCAGTGCTGTTGATGGTCAGAGCGTAAAATCTCATGAAGGGATGAAACCGGGGATCGGGTTTAATGACAGTCTCCGGGTCAGCGGTGTGATGTGTAATCGTTTCTTCGGGCAGGGGCATCTGGAGCAGGGGCGACTGACTGTACCCATGCTGGCCTCGACGAAAATGATGTGCAGCGACCCACAGCTCAATCAGTGGGAACAGACGTTATCGGTGGTGCTGACGAAAGGGGCAGAGGTGAAATTGACTGAGCAAACGCTGACGCTGACGGGAAGTGGTCATACGCTGGAGTATACCGCGCAGTAACGCGGACCTGACCCGTGTTGCACACCATCAGCACGGGTCGACCGTAAAAAAGGTCGACCCCTACAGGAATGACAGACCGTCTGCTCACTCACCGCTTTTCTGTTCCGGTCGGCCAGCACAGCACGATCTACCCGCGCAAATTTACAGCATTATCGTCATCAGATAGGCAATGAATAACGCCAGATGGGCGGCGCCATTCAACACATTCGTGCGTCCGGTCGAAAACGAAATCTGACACAGTAACAGCGCGGCAATCATCACCACCATCTGCGGTGGTTCAAGGCCAAAGATCAGCTGCTGCCCTGTCAGGGTCGCTATCAGCGTCACCGCAGGCACTGTCAGTGAAATTGTCGCCAGCACGGACCCGAAGAACAGGTTCATTGCGCGCTGCACCTGGTTCGCCAGCACCGCTTTAATTGCCCCCAATCCTTCAGGTGAGAGGATCAGTAACGCCACCAGGAAGCCGGTGAACTGTTCCGGTGCTTTCACCTCGGTCAGCAATGACTCCAGCGTATTCGCATTCATCTTAGTGACGGCAATCACCGCGACCAGATGCACCAGCAACCAGACGGTGTGCCAGGTGCTGGAATGCGCCGATGGCTTGCCATGATGCGGATCATCGCCTTCATCTTCATGCTCATAAACAAACAGACTCTGATGTGTTTTGGTCTGGATCAGCAGGAATACCCAGTACATAGCGGCTGAAATCCCGGAAACCAGCAGCGCCTGTCCAATGGAAAAGTTACCGCCGGGCAGGGCATTCGGAAACACCAGTACAATAATGCCAAGCGGAAAAATTGCGATAAGATATTGTTTGACCCCGGCCAGATTCACATACTGCGTGGCGAATTTACGCCCACCCAGCAACAGGGCAAAGCCCACCAGGCCACAGGTCACAATCATAATGATGGAGTAGAGGGTATCGCGCATCAGTGCCGGGGCAGCGTCGCCGGTCGCCATCAGCGCGGATATCAGACTCACTTCAAGAATAACAACGGAAAGGCTCAGGATCAGCGAGCCGTAAGGTTCGCCCAGACGATGTGCCAGTACGTCCGCATGACGTACCACGCTGAAGGCGCTGCTGAGGATGGCAACAAGGGCTATCAGGTTAATGCCGATGACCAGTGGCAGGGAATCTGTAGTGCCCCAGAACCACAAAATAATCAGAGCGATGACAGGGAAGGTAAGGGAATACTCGGTGTGGCGGGTTTTACTGCTCTCGTGCGCACTCATAGGCAAACGCTCCTTATCTGTATCCTGTTGGCCCGAAGTTGGCGAGGATCGCCACAGGCCTATTAAACATAGTCTGACAATATGAAAGACAAGTGGCGAAAGTATAACCTTTTTTTGCACAGGCCTTTAAGATATTTACGCGGTTTTACGGTTTGGGTTAATAATTATCTCGTAGCTTGTATTTGTTGCTGTTTAGATTCTATCTCAATGAAAGTACGCTGAGTTTATTATCCCCATAAAATTTTTAAGGGCATTAAGGGGGCATTATTGTATGCGATCATAGGGTAAATAATGCATTTTGTAGCGATATCTTCTTAATGGGCTGTAAAGACCCTGCTGGAAAAATATTCTGCTTGTACCAGGCTTATCAGAGGCCCTGAAAAGAGATAAAACATGCCCTATAATAATCGCAGTGCGTTACCCGACAGCGTCAGACATGTTCTGCCTGCGCATGCCCAGGATATCTATCTGGAAGCCTTTAACAGCGCCTGGGAGCAGTATAAAGATAAAGAGGACAGGCGCGGCGATGACTCACGTGAAGAGGTGGCGCATAAAGTCGCGTGGGCGGCTGTGAAGCACCAGTATCAGAAGGGGGATGACGACAAGTGGCATAAGAAATGACCAGGCGTTGCATCGATGAGGTGAACGCCCGGGAGGTATGGCTTAGCCTGCAGCGGTTGCACGCCGCCATTTCAGGCGCGCCGGCAGCCAGCGCTGGGTGACCTCCGGCGTCTGCTCGTCAATAAGCTGCGTCACCATCTCAAAACAGTTCCAGGCCAGCAGCCGCTCATCTTGAGCTACGGTATCAATACGTACTGATAATGCATCATACAGATAGTGGTCGTCGAAGCTGCTGAGGTGCATCGGCGTGTTCAGCAAGTCATGCTGGCTGAGGTAGCGCAGTACGCCTTCCTGAAGCCCGCAGGCGGCACAGAACAGCGCCTGAGGCACACGTCCCAGCCGTGAATAGAGTTCTGCAAATAACTCATAGCCAGAGCTGGCATGATAATGACCGTGCATAATCCATTCCGGTTTCACCTCGACTCCCGCACGCTCCAGCCCGAGACGGAACCCGGCCAGGCGATCGCGGGTGGGAGAAATGCGCGGCTGGCCACCAAAGAAATAAATCTCGTCATACCCTTCGCGTGCGACCGCTTCCATCAGCGTGGCGGTGGGGCCGGTCGCATCGGTGATCACCAGCGGCAGCGTCGACTCGCCCAGATGACGGTCAAAAAGCACCACTGGCAGCTGCTGGTTAATTTTCTGGTACTCGGTATCGTTTAGCTGACTTGAGGCGACAATCAGGGCGTCGACCTGGCGCTGGATCAGGTTATTGACCGCCAGCGTTTCCTGGCTGGCATTTTCTGCCGTGCAGGCGATCAGCAGCTGTAAACCTGCATCACGGCACAGCATCTCGAGTTCGTGAGAGAAACGGGCAAACCCCTGGTTGGTCATTTCCGGTACGACCAGCCCGATGGTGTTGCTGCGGGCAGAGTTGAGGGCGCGTGCGTGGATACTTGGCTGATAATGCTGCTGACGGGCGATCTCCAGCACGCGTTCACGTGTCGCTTCGGCCACGCGCAGCTCTTTCCCACGGCCATTGAGGACCAGACTGGCGGTAGATTTAGAAACGCCCGCCAGCCGGGCAATATCGTTAATCGTGATACGTTTGTTTTTAGTCACAGTGGCTTACGTGTGAGGGCTCATCGGCTTATTCTATCATGCATTGCTGCAAGCTCCAGTGACGCAGCCCGATCTCTCCCGTGCCACTAAAATGCAACTCAGGGTTTGCGGACGGGAAATAGCGTGACGACATGACGGCTTCCCCCTCGTTAATGAAGATTTCTACGCTGGAGCGATCGCACATCAAGCGCAGCGTACGCACCTCACCCCGCCAGTGACGTTCTTCGGATTCACCGCTGCGCAGATTGTTGCGCCGCAGCGTCACGCCCTGAGCATGGATCGCCAGGTGTAATTCCCCCGCGAAATCAAGTTCACAGGCGCCGCTAACGGTCAGCGCCAGCTCGGCGCTGTTAACGGGCAGGGCAGGCAGCGTTTCCGCGCTGCCCGTACACTGGGTCTCTTCACCGCGCAGCTGTTGCAGTTCACGGGCGGGCTGCTGATACAACCGGTCACCTTGTAGCGTCAGCTCACGCGGACAGGTCATGATATGCATCCAGCCATTTGCCTGTGTGGGCTGGAAGAACTCATCGCCGTCAGGGATCCCCATCCAGCCAATCAGCAGACGGCGACCGTCGTCGCTGAGGCAGGTTTGCGGTGCGTAAAACTCAAACCCCAGGTCAAGCTCGTGGAACTCATCATGACGGAACTGATGGGTGTTGTAGTCGAAGGAACCGCAGAAATAGCCACTCTGGAAGGTATTGCGCCAGCGCCACTCTTCAGACGGCAGCCCCTGCGGGCAAACCACCAGCACGCTGCGGCCATCCAGTTCAAACAGGTCAGGGCACTCCCACATATAGCCGAACTCGCCCAGCCCGTTCACGTGGCTTCCGGCAATTTCACCCAGCGATGTCCACTGATGCAGATCGGGGGAACGGAACAGCAGAACCTTGCCCTGCAACGCCAGATCCTGTGCACCCAGCACCATGTACCACAGGCCGTCGTGCTGCCAGACTTTCGGGTCACGGACGTGGCCAGTGTAGCCTTCCGGTAAGGCCAGCACCGGGCCATGCTTATGGAATTCACCCTGTTCGTCACGCGTGGCCAGGCACTGCCAGGCGGTGCGGCTGCCATCGTCAAACTTGACGTTTCCGGTGTAGAGCAGCGTCATCACCCCCTGGTTATCGACCGCGCTGCCGGAGTAACAGCCGTGGCTTTCATAGGATTCGGAAGGCGCCAGCGCCAGCGGTTCATGCCGCCAGTTGACCAAATCAGCCGAACTCCACTGGCCCCAGAACTTGGCGCCATGCGCGCAGGCCAGTGGGTTCCACTGATAGCACAGTACGTAACGCTGATTGAAGTGGATAAATCCGTTCGGGTCGTTCATTAACCCGACCGGCGGGGCAAGATGCCACGCCGGTCGATGATGATCGGCTGCCGCACGCTGCTGGCCGGAGAGGACCGCCCGCAACGCCTGTTTGAGCAGGTGGGCTTCACTCATGCTTTCACCTCAAATTTGATTTTCAACAGCAGTGACAGGACAAACGCCGTGCCGAAGGCGATAACCATGCCGATGAGATAATTGAGCATTGAACTGGCCTGCACAATCGCCATGCCAGGCAGTGCGGTTAGCCCTACGGCGGTCATATTCACGTGCATCGTCACAACCCAGGCACCGCCGAGCGCGCCACCCACCAGTCCGGCGATAAACGGCTTAATATAGCGCAGGTTCACCCCGAAAATGGCGGCTTCGGTAATGCCCAGCATCGCCGAAAAGGCGGAGGGCAGTACGATACTGCGCACTTTGATATCACGGGTTTTAAACCACACCGCCAGGCAGGCCCCTCCCTGCGCCACGTTCGCCATGGACCAGATCGGTAACAGGAAATTGACGCCAATCGACGGGTTGCCGAGTAATCCGGCCTCGATGGCATGGAAACTGTGGTGGATGCCGGTGATGACAATCACCGAATAAAGACCACCAAACAGCAATCCGGCCAGCCAGCCCGCATGGGCGATCAGCGTACTGAGAACCAGTGAAATGCCATCCCCCAGCATACGTCCTGCCGGGCCAATGATCAGCAGGGCGATAAAGCCGGAGATAATCACGGTCAGGAACGGTGTGAGGATTATATCCAGCGCATCCGGGATCACCCGGCGCAGACGCTTTTCGCAGTGGCTCATAAACCACACGGCCAGCAGCACCGGGAATACCGTTCCCTGATAGCCGATCATCGCAATCTCCAGCCCAAAGAAATTCATGGTATGGAAACCGCTGGCAACGCCCCAGGCATTGGTCAGTGCCGGGTGCGTGAGGATGCCACCCAGCGTGGCACCCAGATAGGGGTTGCCGCCAAACTCACGGGCGGCGGTAAAGCCGATCAGGATGGGCAGAATGATAAAGGCTGCCGAGCTGCACATATCCAGCATGATAAACAGCGCGCTACCGGCATCTACCCAGCCGTAGGTTTTCACCATCCCCAGCAGACCCATCAGCAGGCCTGAAGCGACGATCGCCGGAATAATCGGCACAAAAATATTCGATAATACCCGGGCAATCCGCTGGAAGGGATTCAGCTTCTGTGCCGCGATATCGGCCGCTTCGCTCTTGCTGGACTCGTTAATCCCGGCTTCCTTCACAAAAGCGGCGTGGACTTTGTTGACGATGCCGCTGCCGAAGATCACCTGCATCTGTCCGGCGTTGCGGAAGCAGCCTTTCACCCCTTCCAGCGCCTCAATGGCGTCTTTCTGCACTAACTCATCATCGACCATCACCAGCCGCAGACGCGTGGCGCAGTGCGCAGCGCTGGCTATATTTTCCCGACCACCGAGTAACGGCAGCAGTTCCCGGGCAATTTTTTCAAAATCCATCATGTCACCTTTTATTTATTGTGATGAGGTCATCAGAACCAGGTTTCCATCTGCACACCGAAGTTCCATTCGCCGCCTGCGCTGAAGCCGCTGCTGCCGAATGAATCGTCGCTGGCATAGCGATCAAGCGAGCTGTTCCAGTCCATCCAGCTGGCGAAGAGGCGGATCTCCGGACGGGTAAAGAAATCACCGATATCAGCCACTTTAAAGGTGGGGGCAACGGTGAGCTTCCAGAAACTGCCGGATACCGCCTGACGATCTTTATAGCCTTGCGGATCGAGGTCCATATACTGATAGCTGCCTTCGTAGGCGAGGGCAAAGTTTTGGTTAATCTCGTGGATCAAACGCGCATTGAGCGTGGCCCAGCGATAGTGGTCACCGGCGGCATAACGATCGCTGCTGGTTTGCGCCAGCACGGCCGGGGCAAAACTCCATGTTTTATTCAGCGGCGTGACGCCATAGCTGGCGAGGCGCCAGGTTTCTGCCTGCTGGGTCAGATTGCCGTCAGAGCCGATGCCTTTCACTTCGGCCCCGAGCCCGCGACCATACAGCAGGGCGGTTTTCGCCGATCCTTCGCGCAGGCCCCAGAAACTGTCGTTGTGCAGTGCCAGCATAGCGTGAACACCGCTGTCACCGGCATTGTCATTCTCGCGGCTCGGATTCAGGCGCTCATCGTTATCTTTTGCCCGCAGCCCGCTGACCATCAGCTGGAATGGACCGGCAAAGTTATTGCTGGTGACAATGTAGTTCTGAATGGTGTTATCAATCGCTTCAATATCGCCGAAATTACGCCCGTACAGCGAGAAGTTACTCTTCAGGCCATCTGCCCACTGGACGTCATAGATCCCGCCCCCGGTGCCGGCAAGGAACACCACATCCGAGTCAAGCCAGTGAATATCGAAGTTATCGCGGTCAAAGCGTTTACCCGCCCACAGCGTGCTCTGGTCAAACACACCGGTGAATTCCGGTAAATTGCCCAGTTCAACAAACGCCTGACGAATGTTCAGTTCGCTGGTACTGCCTGTCCAGTCGTTATAATCCCGCTGGCCGTCGGCCAGCATCGCCTTGAAGCGCGTGGTGGCACCGTTGGCAAGCTGCTGCTTGTGTTCAAAGTTCAGCTCAACGTAGGTGTTGTTTTCGTTACCCAGTCGCCCAACGGCACCGCCAGTGTCCCCGGCGGGCGTCAGATAGGGGCCACTTTGCGTTCCCGCTGCGGAATCATTCATGATCAGACCAGAACGTGCATAGCCGTGGAATTCGAAACCGTCAGCGAAATTGCTGGTGCTGGTGGTCGCGGCGGTGGTGGCAGGAGCGGGGGCGCTGGCCGCTACAGGCAGGGCGGCGGGCTGTTTCTGTTGCTGTGTTTCCAGTCGGACGATTTTTTTCTCTGCTGTCTCGGCACGGTTTTCCGCGATCGCGGCACGATCTTCGGCTTTTTGCAGACGCTGCTCCATGGCCATCAGTCGCTCTTCCAGGCTGGTCAACGTGGGTGCGGCGAAGCTGAATGTCGGTACGGCTAAAGCGAGGCCAATGGCGGTCGCCAGAATACGAGGTTTGATCATTTGCACGGTTCCCAGTGTGATTGTTTTGTTTTTTTGCTAAACCGGTTCGATGCAGAGAGTAAGCGAAGCGGATTATGTATTTCAATCACATTGGCTAACCCGGTTTAGGAAGTGTGATCGGGTTGGCACTTTAGCGTCTGTTGGTGGGGGGCCTGGGCAGGCGGGGTTAAGGTCAAGGTCAATGTTTTAAGGTCAACGTCAACGTCAACGTCTTAAGGTCAAGGGCATTTCGCTTTCCCGCTACGCGGGCTGAGCGACCCAGGGCGGCCAGTCGCCGCCGCCCTGGGAACCCGGGCTTGCGGCAGGCGCATCGCCCGCTTTCAGCGGGTGCCCTCAGTCAAGCGGTTTTCCTGCCGGACCGGGCGTGACGGGACATCCCTGTCCCGGCTCACCCTCTCGCCGACGTCCTGTCGGCTCGTCCTGGAAATCCGCTCTCCTTCGGCGAGGCTTAATTGCCGCTCAAAAGGTCAAAATCAAAAGAAAAACCCAACACAGACAAAACAAAAAACCTTTCTGGGCTTTTAGTCATTTTGGTTTTTTTAATATTTGGGGTTTGACCTGGGTTTTGATGTTGAGGCGGCAATTAAGCTGCGCTGAGGAAGTGATGTGAACCAGGATGAACCGCCAGGACGGCGGTGAAAGCTCGGGCCGGCACAGGGAGGTGCCGTCACGAGCGGTCCGTCGGTGAACGGAGCTTGCGAAGGCACCCGCTGGAAGCGGGCGCAGCGCCTGCCGCAAGCCCGGGGTCAAGGGGCGGCGGCGACTGGCCGCCCCTTGTCGCTCAGCCCGCGCAGCGGGAAAGCGAAACGCCCTTGACCTTAAGACCTTGACCTTAAGACCTTGACCTTAAGACCTTGACGTTGCCTTTCAGGTTGCCCGCTAAAATTTCATAAGATCACCAGCATAAGGCAGGGCGGTCATCGCCCCTTTGGCGGTCGTCGCCGCCGCACCACTGCGCTGTGCCTGTTGAATGGCATCATCAAGCCGCTCAGGTACCAGCGGATGCGCTTCGGTCGCCAGCGCAGCCAACAGCCCGGCGACAAACGCGTCGCCCGCACCGGTGGTATCCACCACCTCAACACGCGGGGCAGCCACGTGTTGAACAGACCCGGCCTGCCACAGGTACACACCCTGGCTGCCGCAGGTCACCAGCAGCAGTGAAGGTTGATACTGTAGAGTGAAGCGATCGATGCCAGCCGCCATGTCGCGACACGTCGTCAGGGCGCAAAGCTCATCTTCTGACAGCTTGATAATATCGGCCAGCGCGAAGGCATCGGCCAGTACAGCGGCCATTTCCAGAGGGTCTGACCATAAATCATCGCGTAGATTCGGATCGAAACTGACCCATCCTCCAGCCATTTTTATCGCGCGCATCGCCTGCATCGCCGCGCTGCGTGAGGGTTCTGCACTCAGGGCGATGGAGCATAAATGCAGTCCTTCACCGGCATGGAAAGGAGGCAAACGGTCGGCACTGAGAAACAGGTCAGCCGCAGGACGCACCATAAACGTAAACTGGCGTTCTCCCTCAGCATCCAGACTGACCAGTACCGTCGAGGTACGCTGACCCGGGGCGCGGTACATCCAGTCGATATTCACGTTTTCATGGTGCAGGGTCTGTTGCAGGAATTCACCAAAGGGGTCATCGCCAACGCAGCCGATAAAGGCGCTGTGGCCGCCAAGGCGGGCAATACCCACGGCCACATTGGCAGGGGCACCGCCGGGGCACTTCAGCAAATGTGTTTCCCCCTCGGGCAGGAGGTCTACTACCGCATCGCCCAGTACCCAAATTTTCTTGCTCATTGTCATTATCCTGAAGTGGTTATCTGACGAAAAGCTAAACTGGTTTAGCAAAAAAATCAAAATTCTTTTATCGTTTTGACGAGGGTTGGGTGAGAGAAGGCGTAAAGATTTTCCTCTGGCTGCCGATCACCTTAAGTGAAACTTTTTTCTTTTGTGATCGCCTTCAAACTTGATTGCGTACGCGGAAATGCATAAGGTCGTTAGTAGCATTCAGATGTTGCTGAAAACGAGACAATTCACGGAAGCAGTCAGGACAGCGTGGACGTCAAGCCAGGGTGTTGGAGGTGCAATGTTAACAAGAGATTTCCTGTTACAGGCCGATTGTAAAACGGCTTTTGGCGATATCGAAGAGTCATTGTTGTGGACCAGTGAACAACGGGCTGCTTCGCTGGCGGCGGCGCTTGCCTGTCGCCCCGATCATAGCCCGGTATGGATCTTTGGCTACGGCTCCCTGATGTGGAACCCGGTATTTGAGGCGGATGAAGTTGCTGCCGGTACGCTGAAAGGCTGGCACCGGGCGTTCTGTCTGCGGCTGACCGCCGGGCGCGGCACCGCCAGCCAGCCAGGACGTATGCTGGCGCTGAAAGAGGGCGGCCAAACCACCGGACTGGCATTCTGCCTGCCCGAGGAAAAGCTGCACGAAGAGCTGGAACTGCTGTGGAAGCGTGAGATGATCACCGGCTGTTATCTGCCGACCTGGTGTGACATGGCGCTGGATGACGGGCGCACGGTAACCGCACTGGTGTTTGTGATGGACCCGCGTCACGCTCTGTATGAGCCGGACTCCTGCCCGAAAACCATCGCGCCTTTGATCGCACAAGCGAAAGGGCCATTGGGTACCAACGCGCAGTATCTGTTTTCGCTGGAAACAGAGCTGAAGCAGCGGGGGATGCATGACGACTGTCTGACAGATCTGGTGCAGCGTGTGCGTGAATTACAGCAGTGCCACAATGGATTGGTGGGATAACCGCATCGCGATGGCCCACACGGAATAACGTCAAACGTGTATCCCGTGTGGGCATCGATCTCGCAGAACTAGCGGCCCGGGTTAATTAACCAGGTGCCTGCATGATCAATCTTCAGCTGCTGACTGTGAACACCGGTTGATGTACGCACTTCCAGATGATAATCCCCCGCCGCCAGGTTCAAGGACGCGTAACCGCTGTTGTTAGGCTTGACCTCCATCACGCTGCCGTTCAGCAGCAGAGAGTCGTTACCGCTCAGCTTCAGGTAGACGGTTGCCATTGCCGGCGCGCTGGCGACAGGTGCCTGCACGGCGGAGGTGACGGTGCCGGGGGTATTGCTGGCGGCAGCAGAATGCTCGGGTGCCACATTATCGCCACGATTCAGTCCCCACACCAGGGCCGCTACCGCGATGACCGCCAGACCGCTGAGTAACATCAACGGCCGCGACAGGCGTTTAGCCACGCGCGGTGCCATAACCGGCTCCATGGTGCCCGCAGCAGGATTAACCGCCAGCGCAACGGGTTCGGGGTCGGGTAACTGTGGCGGCTCTTCTTGCGGTACCACCACGTTACTCACCAGTTCACCCATTTCACTCACCGGAGAATCGAGCAGGGCGGCCAGGTCATCAATGGACTGCGGACGCTGTTGCGGGTCCATCTGTAACGCCTGGTCAATCGCATTGAGCAGCGACAGGGAGTAGCCTTCCGGGCGTAATGTGCTGAGCGGCTGGTAGTGATCTTCGATGCAGCGCACCACGCTGACCGGCGGCGGATTGCCCGTAATCAGCGTATGCAGCACGGCGCCCAGCGCATAGATATCGGTCCAGGGACCCTGATCGCTGTCGCCTTCTTCGCTGTACTGTTCAATCGGCGCATAACCCGGTTTCAGCATAATCTCCGTTTCATCGGAAAGGTTACCGATCTCTTTGCGCGCCGAACCGAAGTCGAGCAAGACCGGCAGTTGATTTTCCTGAATCTGAATATTATCCAGCGAGATATCACGGTGCAGATAACCAGCACGGTGGAGGGTATTGATGGCACCGAACAGCGGCGGGAGCAGATGGCGTATCCATGCCTCGTTAATGCTTTCCGGGCTGCCCTGTTGCCACTCTTTCAGCGTCATCCCACTGTAAAACAGCGTCCCCATATACGCGGTGCCGTTCTCTTCCCAGAAACGCAGGACGTGCAGCAGTCCCGGGTGATTAAACCGTGCCAGCAGACGTGCTTCCTGGATAAAACTGTTCAGTCCGGCGTTAAATAAGCGCTGGTAGCGTTCGCCGCGCAGCTGGATGGCGAGATCATCGTTGCGGCTGGCCAGTGACACCGGCAGATACTCTTTGATCGCAATCGTCCGTTCCAGCAGGTGATCCCAGGCGCGGTACACAATGCCGAAACCGCCGCCACCGATCACTTCCTTGATTTCAAACTCATTAAAACGGTAGCCCGCCGGGAGGGCGTTCGGGACATTTTTTTGTTGTTCGTTTGCCGACATAGTGAAACGCTCCTGGCGTCCTGATAAACGGGGTTTAGTTAACGGTGCGCCAGGCGCCAATCGCCGGGTCGGCCAGGTCGGCGTGCAGGTCATCCACCAACAGCACGTTCACTTTCACACCTGCGTCGATGATGCCTGACCAGGTTTTGCGTACGGCATCCACCGTTGCTTTCAATGCAGCCCCATCGCTGGCCTGCGCTTTGTCCATTTTCACCAACAGCGCACCATCAAATGACCACACATGCAGGTTATTATTAAAGGGCAGCACCAGCCAGCTGTTAGGGGCATCGCGCCGTGCCAGCACCAGGCGCTGGTTATTCACTGCCACCACATCCAGGGAGTCTGGCTTCGGATGCAGATGCGTCAGCGGATAGCCCTGATAGAAACTGACGGCCAGCGGTTCGCGCGAGTTACCCTGAGCCAGCGTCAGTGTACTCGAGCCTTCCAGCCAGCCTTCGGTAGAGCAATTCATCGTTTTATCGTCAGGGATAAACAGCGACTGGCCGTTATCATCCCACCAGGTGCGGAAATGGCAGCCGCCGGGAAGATCGAAATGCTGCAACGGCTCGGCGTTAGCCGGCTGCGAGAGATCGAGTGGCGAGGCATTACTGGCCGTTGCCGTCGCGGTGGCATCCGCGGTGACAATCGGGCGCCAGCTCTGCTCTTTTGCCGCCGTGCCGGTCGCCAAAACCGTGCCTTTACCATTGGTCATCTGCCAGGGCAGTTCCAGCAGTTTGCCACATTGATTTTGCAGTAAATTTCCCACGCGCGGTAAGAAGCTGGTCAGCACGCCCGATTCGGTACTTTTACCGGAAACGATGCGCAGGTTAAGCGTCTCCTGGCACCATGCCGCAGGCGTGTTGCTGGTCACATTATCGATAAACACTTCCAGCTCAAGGCTGGGGGAATAGACCACTCGATAGTCTGCCGCCTGGGCCGTGGTGGCGAACAACAGAGTCAATGTAGCTGGCAACCAAAATTTCATAGCATTCCTTGGTGTTAATCGCGTGGCGGGAGAAAACGGGCAGAATCCGCCATGGAAAAGAGTAATGTGGTCTCTTGAGGTGAACCCACCCATACCGCCACGGCGCTCAGATTATCTGTTTTTGCGCTACGGTCGATGGCTTTTTGCATCAGCGCCAGCCACTCGGCAGGGGAATTAACCATCCGAAGCGCCTGCTCCATCTCGGCGGGCGTCAGGTTACTCCAGAAACCATCCGTGCAAATTAAAAATGCGTCACCATCTTCCAGCGCCATCACTTCGCTGTAACCATGCGGGCTCGCGGTATCAGCACCCAGGGCGTTATACAGTAAATTACTGTTAATTCCCGTATTTTCGTAACCTGCATCCTGCAACTGCTGTACCAGACTGTGGTCGCGGGTGACGCTATGGACGACCCCGCGACGGAAGAGATAGACCCTGCTGTCCCCGGCATGTACCCACCAGGCGTGCAGGGCATCACGGTTAATAAACAGCGCAGCCAGCGTGGTGCTCATCTGGTGAAATTTCGGATTAATCTCCTGCACATGGCGAATAGCTTGCTCGGTATTGTCTATCAGCGTAGCCGTATGCTCGGGGTGCAGGGGCGCTTCGCCGTCCAGCTGACCAAGCAGGGTATCGCGGGCAATCTGCGCGGCCAGTTCGCCACCCGCACTTCCTGCCACACCATCGCAGACCATAAAGCAGGCACTGTGTTGCCCCAGCAGGGCGCCAGTGGTGTCTTGATTGCTTTCACGCTGGCCGATCTGGCTGGTGGCAAAATAATTGATATTCATGCATCTTCCGGGGGAGTTTGCGAATCTTTATATTGATTAACTTCCACATCGTAAGCGTGCAGGAATGCTTCACCAAACAGGGTGTGGAAGTCATCCTCAATTTCCCCCGCGGTCTGCTGATAGTGGCGCATAAAATAGTCCCAAAGTGCCGCTTTCTTCGTGCTGCTCAGCGCCAGACGTGGCACCACGCCATCGCGACGGGCCAAATCTTCCAGCCGCTGCGGATTAAAGGATTGCAACATTGCGGCAATAATGGCGCGAATACCGGCGATCATCCCCAACTGGTGGGCCTGTAAATCGACCAGCGCATCGCGTACTGCCTGCTCCGGTGGCATAAAGCCTGGCATCTGGCTCTGGTAAATCTGCATCAATACGGTTTTACCGGAGGGGAGGATCTTAAAGGGATTATTCGCCTCATTAAGGATCATGGTCATCTCTGCCTTAACCCCGCGCTTGAGGATCGAGCGTGACGAGAGCAACGCAACCGTTCCCTGTGAGAACAGGCTCAGCATACGCCCGGTGGTACGCATCTGGTCTTCAGTTAGTGGGGTTTTCTCCAGCGTGGTATCCAGCCCCATACCGTCCAGCAGGGCGGCCAGCAGACGCTGTTCACGCGAGCCCTCAGCACTGCTGTCATGAGCGCCAGCGGGCGCATCGTGACTGACCGGATCGATGCCCAGTCGGGCCACCGTCTGGCGCGCCGATCGCAGCCCAAGCGCCTCGGCAGTGAGGCTTTCCATCTGCGGCACGATAAGGTCATCAGCGGTGTGCTGCATTCTTAAGGGATCGTCATTGCTGCCATCATCGTCAGCAAACAGCGACAGCGGATCAATATGTTGCTCTGTGGGGACCGTAACGCGCTGCGGGTCGCTGACATCAATCTGATAAGGGCCAATGGCTAAGGTATCGCCGTGATCAAGCATCACCTGGCTGCCGCGCATCAGTTCGCTGCCGTTGTGGATCACCGCGATCACACTGCCCTGGTTGGTCAGACGGCAGTCGCCGTTTGCCGCCACATGCACCAGCGCCTGTAAACGAGAGATTGCCCGGTCAGGGTCGGGCAGCACCAGATCGTTATCAACGCTGCGGCCAATCGTGCCGCCTGGTGGCAAAAAATCACAGGCGGTTACCGGAACATCGGCCTGATTCTGCAAAATGGTCAATCGCATGCGTTTTTCCTGCAATGAGGCACGAAGGCCTGATCACTCTATTCAAACATCGGCGGATAGAGTCCGTGACGGCCCGACAGCGATCCGGCTGCCGGATGAAATAACTGCGAAAACAGCTGAGCGGTCAAATTACCGCTGTGCTTATGGCTGGCAAGCGGATAGCCATCGCTCTGATTAGTCCACCAGTAACTGGTGTACTGTAAGGGGTCAAAGCGCGTGGCGACTTCCCGCCAGGCCAGCGTACACGGCAGATCCTGATAGCCAATCACATCCATAATATCGGAGCGCCCGGTGTCCGGTAACGACAGCGGTGGGATGCCCCGCAGCGCCTGTTCCAGCCAGTCGGCGGAGTGCATCTGTTGTATGGCCTGATTCATCGTGGCGCCCAGCTCCTGGAACCATTCCCCGGAGATGGACAGCTGAGCCGGGTGCCAGGCTTTTACCGGCACGCTCTGAATAACCAGCAACGGCCATGCGCGCCCGACTCTGTCGCGCGACGGCATCATGCAGCCGATCTGCACGCGTTGTACGCCCAAGGTGGCGGGCAGCGCGAAATTCCATATCGGCGCGCGGCTGAACGGGTCAGTCGTTCCGTCATGATGGTGATGCCAGTGCGCCAGCCCAAGCTGAAACCAGTGCGACCAACTGTCAATCAATACCTGCGGCATCCGGCGCAGTAAAAAGTCGCCTGCCGTAGGAAGCTTGCCATACCATCCCAGGTCATTTTTTACTGCCATGACGACGACCTTCTCAGTGAGCTGCGGTGAGTTGTCTGACCATCAGCGCGTTATCACGCATATAAGGCGAACTTAGTATCTGACGATCCAGTAACTGACTTAAATGCCAGTCCAGCTGCTGGATTTGCTGTGTCGTGACGCTGGACGGCAGGCTGCGTTGCAGATTCTGCATCACCCAGCCGCGCAGGAACTCGCCGTCATAGCTGCGCGGCTGGTACAGCATCTGATAAGCGCGCAGGGCATTACGGCTGAACTCAGCATCTTTGCCGTCATCATTGCGTAGGGTTTGTGCGATGGTCTGCGCCACACGCGGCAGCAACAATGCTCTCAAAGCCCCCTGATACAGGCCCCAGGTCGCCTCACTGATCTGGTCCCCCCGGTACAGTCCGCCACGCAGGCTGAGCGGAGGAGCATTCAGTGAAAACTGGCTGCTTTCAGGTAATGCCACCAGACGGTTTAAGAAGGGTAGCAGATCCAGGATGTTGCCGTGATTATTGCCGGTCAATTGCACCGCTTCCCGCGTCACGGCAGGTAAGCGTGTGGACACCTGTTCCAGATAGTGCTGATTCTTATAATAGCTGGTGATCCACAAGGCTGACGCCGCCACTAACGCCACGCCGAGCACCGCATAGCCTGCCCGGTGTAGCAGACGGTTGCGCTGTTCCCAGGAGCGATCGCTGCCCGCCAGGCGGCGCTCTTTAAACACCACATCGCGCAGCAGGCCGTGAATAAAGTAGCTCTGTCCCTTATTCGCCGGGATCGGAGCGCTGCGATTCACACTGTCCCAGCTGGCAATCGACTGCCCCTGAGGTTGTGGCAGTTGCAGCTTGCGTGACAGTTCGCCCATCACCCGGTCAAACGGCAAGCCTTCTTGTGTCCCGCTGGTAAAGAACAAACCGCGTGCAGCCCAGGGTGTTTCGCTGTTTTCCGGCGAGAAAACAATATCCAGATATTCAGCCAGAAGGGGACGCAGCGCGCTGAACTCCTGAGGAAACTGGAAACATTCAGCACGCAGGGTAAGGTCGCTTTCCTGTGCCATTTTGTCGCTGAGATCGGCCATCAGCCGGGATAAAAGGCACTGAAACTGCTGTTCAAATTGAGCGTGAAGTCGGCGATCGCCCAGGCCTGGCTCCCAGGGGAAAGTGAAGCCCCAAATCTGTTCACGTTGCTGCTTATCCAGCCGGGCGAAGTAACGCATAAAACCTTTGAGCAGGTCGGTTTTGGTCACCATGATATACACCGGGAAGGGGATACCAGTTTGCTGGTGTAATTCTGCCATGCGCTGGCGCAGCGCCGTGGCCTGCGCATGGCGTGCCTCTGCTGAGTCGCTCAACAGCTCCGCCACGCTGATGGTCATGATCACGCCATTGATGGGCTGGCGCGGGCGATAGCGCTTTAACAGGGTGATAAAGGTTTGCCATTCGCTGGCATCGCGTGCGCGCTGGTTCTCTTGCAGGGTATAACGCCCGGCAGTATCCAGCAGTACGGCCTCGCCGGTAAACCACCAGTCGCAGTGGCGGGTGCCGCCGATACCGCGCAGCGCGCTTTTCCCCATCGCATCACTGAGCGGGAAGTCGAGGCCGGAATTAATCAGTGCCGTGGTTTTACCGGCACCAGGCGCACCGACGATCAGATACCAGGGAAGCTGATAGAGATACTGCGCGCTGAAACGCTGTAGCCAGCCTTTACGTTTGCCAAACTGGGTTTTCTTTAACAGCATCGCCGCTTCACTGAAGCGGTTATTGAGCATTTCACCCGTAGCCTGTAATTCCGCGTGGTCGATATTGCTGAGTTGCAGGCGGGTCAGCAACTTGCTGTTGAACCAGGCGCGGTAAAGCTGAGGGATAAGCTGAAAGAGTATCCACAAAAAGTAGCACAGACCGATTAACAGCTGGCGATTTAATGGGCTGTCCAGCGACTGGAAACGGGTAAAAGGCAGCAGCGGTCCCACCATCCAGATCAGGGCAGACAGCGCGGTAACACCGACCAGCCCCCATAACAGGCGGCTGGAGAGCAGTGAAAAGAAAGTCTTCAGCATTAATTTTTCCCCGGAGTGTGGCTGTCGTCTGACTCAGGGGCAGCGAACAGGGTGATTTCAACGCGGCGGTTCTGCGCGCGATTTTCGCTACTGTCGTTCGGTAACAGTGCACCGCTATCACCCCGGCCCTGTGCGCGCACGTTGATGCCTGGCTGGGCGATCAACTGCGCCATCATGCTGCTGATGGCGCGCGCCTGGGTGGCAGAGTATTCATAGTTTGAGGGAAAACGGCTGGACAGTATCCGCTCGTCATCCGTATAGACGCTGACCAGAATGGTCCCTTTGGCGGACTCCATCGCGGTGGCCACGCGGGCAATCAGCGCACGACCTTCAGGAGACAGCACCGTCGTGGATGGCGCGAATAAGCGATCGGCCGGCAGGATGACTTTACTGCCGTTGGCGCTGTCGGTGACATCAACCTTACGTTCGGCAATCAGATCGCTCAGACGCAGGCGTAAATCGAGCAGGGCCTGCGGAGCTGCACCGCGCTGTCCTGCGACCACTTTTGGCAGCGGCGTTTGCCAGATCTGCCGCAGTAGCGGTTCTGCTGCATTGCCCAGACGCCAGTTGAGACTGGAAAAAATCAGGCAGCCAACAAATGTGGCAAGAGAGATACAGACCCACAGCGGCACAGGCGGGCGCCACAGCGTATTTTGCCCGGCGGCGACGACCGTTTGCAGAGGCGGCGGTTCCTGTTGTCCACGCGTTTCCTGGATGAGCTGTGCGAGGCGGGTACGTACGGCATCCCGTTGCAGGCGGCCGTTATCCATGCTGCGATAGCGACCCTCATAACCCAGCAGTAAACAGAAATGGATCACTTCCAGTAGCCAGAGATGCTGGGTGGGGTTCTGGGAAATGCGTGCGAGCAGCTGAAAGACTTTTTCGCCGCCCCAGCTTTCATTATGGAACGTGACCAGCAAACCATTGCCGGACCAGACGCCACGGCTGCCCCAGGGGGTTTGTGCTGCGGCTTCGTCCAGCACCGCGCAAAGTGTATAGCGGGCACCAATAATCATTTCAAACGGCATGCCAGTCTGTTTGCAGCGTGTTTCGAACTGGCGTATTTCATCGATCAGCTGATGGCGTAAACCGGCCGGATCGTCATGGGTGGCCGCCAGACGAATTTGTACAATGGCATTGAGCAGCGGAGAGGCCGCTGTTACCAGGGGATTGTCTGGGCTGACCGGTGTGGCTGGGTCAACGGGAAATTCCGACGTCATCAGGATGTGTTAATCTCGGCTGTGTGCCAGCAGGCAAATAGGGTCAACTTCACCGTAGAGTGAATAAAACGCTTTTGCTGCCATCCGTGGCAACGGTGAGGCCTTATCCGGCGCGCTTACTCCAGAATCCAGGTCGCCGTATTATTGTTGCGGCAGGCTTTGCTCTTACCGCCAACATCGACGCACACTTTCTTGCTGTTTTTACGCGGGCGCGGGCGGTCACTGCGCAGTGTGGCATCGTACATATCGCTCTTCACCCCAGCTTTCAGCGGCACGTAGCCAATCAGCTGTTGCTCATCAACGTCAGCAATGGCGAACCAGCGGTTCTCCACTTCACCCAGCACCAGGAACGGCTTACCGTTTTCCAGATAGCGCACCACTTTGCCACTATAGTCGGGACGGGTCATGACAGACGCATTATACAGGGCGCGATAATTCTCATTCACTGGAGTGAAGGATGCGGGGGCTTTCACCGCATAGCGATGCGTTAACGTTACGCCATCAACAACGCTGCTGACGACGGTGTCATCAGTGACAGGCGGTGGAGGCGCTTTGCATCCCGCTAAAGTGAGCACGGCCAGCAGGGTAAACGCGATGCTAATTTTCACATTGGTCCTCGTGAATATCATCTATAAATCGGGTTCTTTACAGACGCGACAGGGCGGCATTAAACGACGCCATATCGTGTTATTAAAAGTCAATTACCCTGTACGTTCCAGGAAAAAATCTCACAGGTTTACATAAAGATAATTCTCATGTCAGTTTACCTGACGCTTTTGGGAATGGAAACCATTGCAGGAGCCTGTTGAACATGTTATCGGCCTGCTATAAGCGTGACAGAGTTTGCCTGAAAGGTGACAAAACGGCAATTTGATTAGCGTCAATAATCGGTATTCCGCTCTGCGCTATGGTGGTTGCTTAGAAACCACACGCTGGCTGACTATCACGTAATTGAATGAATAAATATGACTAATTGATTCCGTATCACTCCAGTAAACAGGCACTATGCCTTTTTTCAGTGAAATGCCAGTCAGGTTCGTCGCGCCATCCCGGCACGGTAATTGCTTAGCCAGACCTTTTGAATGCTAGCGGAGTTAAGTCGATGACAGATCATTATCCTTCTGCGCTGGCGTATCTTCTGGCATCACGGCAGCGGGAAATCGCCAGCCTGCGCTCCCTTTTACAGAGCGGAAGGCTGACAACGGAAGTCAGTCAGTTGATTCATGAGATTCAGCGCGAACGGGGAGCAAGCAATCTGTGGATTTGTTCTCAGGGGCAGTTGTTCAGTGACGAGCTATCGCAGTGCGGATGCCGGGTCACTCGCAGCCAGCAAGAGGTGATGCTCCTGCTACCGGCCGTGCCGGATGACAGTCAGGAGGGGCCCGCATCCAGCCGTCTCTACAGCCGTATTGCCACCGCCTTGCAGGCACTGGGGGAGCTGAGCACGCTGCGGAAGCAGGTGCGGACATTGCAGTTGACCCAGGCCGTTGTCATGGAGCAGTTCAACCATATTATCCGCCAGTTGCTGAACCTGGTGTTTGAAATGGTGGATACCGCTTCGGACCCCGGTGTTTCGCGCGTGTTAATTGCCATGTTCAGCTTTATGCAGGGTAAAGAACTGGCCGGGCAGGAACGGTCTATCGGCGCGGCAGGGTTTGCTTCCGGGCAATTTACCCCGGCGATCAGTCAACAGATTGTAGCGTTGATTGATGCCCAGGAGCGCTGTTTTAGCCATTTTACCGGATTCGCAGACGAAGAGAGCCTGCAACGCTGGCAGCAGGTGGCGCAGAGTGAAAATAATATCGAGCGGTTAAGGCGTATAGCCTGCACGACTGCACGAACTGATGAGCAGGGCGCGGCAATGGCGCTGCGCTGGCATCAGTCTTTGAGCCAGCGGATCGATGGGCTGAAAACGGTGGAAGATTGTCTTGCTCGCGCACTGATGCAGCGCTGCCGCCAGAGTATTGCTGCGGCTGAAGCTCAGCGGGATATCACCCCGATCGACCTGCAACAACAGATGCAAAAAAGTGCCCGTGAGCCGGCCTGGAGCGTCTTCATCGCTGGAAATGACGGACGGGCACCTGTTTCGTCAGGCACGCAGGAGCCCGGTGGGCTGACACCTCAACTGGGACGGTCATTACTGGCGCTGATCCAGCAGCAGTCACAGCGGCTTCAGGATCAGGATAATGAGCTGGCCGCCATGCGAGCCAGTATTGAGGATCGTAAGCAGATCGACCGCGCCAAAGTGTTACTGATGCAGCACCACGGCTACAGTGAAGAGCAAGCCTGGCAGGCGCTAAGTAAAATGGCGATGAATCAGAACAAGCGCATGGCGGATATTGCCAGCGCACTGCTGGCGGTGGCTTCTGCATTTGCGTCTCAGGACAACTAAGCGTGTGCACAAAGATTGTGCACCTTTTGCTTCACCGCAGCGCACAACGACGTGCCTGGCGGCGGAAACCGCGCTTAACGTGCGTAGTCGAAAGCTAAAGTACTGATCGCACAGCGGCATATAAACAGCTGTACCGGACCCGGTTCTGGCACAGTGTTTGCAAGTTATCTTGCAGTTGTTAAGACAAAATAACATGCATTTGTTCCACCAATGGCGGTGCAACGAGTGCTTTGGATAAAGGCGTCCAACCGCATGCATTACGCATGTCGGTGGACGCCTTTTTTTATGGTTTTTTTCAGGGCAAGGCAATGATGAGCAAAGAACAGAGCAACGTACCCGTGGTGAATACAGCGGTTGAGGCAGCAGATAAACCCATGCTGGTGGTGATTGGGCATGGCATGGTCGGCCAGCACTTCCTTGAGCAGATGGTCAGCCGACAGCTACAGCAGCAGTTCCATATTGTCGTGTATGGCGAAGAGCGCCATGTCGCTTATGACCGCGTGCATTTATCGGAATACTTTGCCGGGAAAGGGCACGCGGAACTCTCCCTGGTCCCCCCCGGATTTATTGAACAAAGCGGCATTGAACTGCGAACCGGGCGGCAGGTGGTCTCTATCGATTGCCAGCGGCGGCAGGTGCACGAAGCAGATGGTCGTGTTCAGGCGTACGACCAGCTCGTGCTGGCCAGCGGCTCCAGCCCATTTGTGCCACCGATCCCCGGCAGCGAACACGCGTCCTGTTTTGTTTACCGGACGCTGGACGACCTGGATTCCCTCGCCGCGAAGGCCACCGGGTCGACGCGTGGTGTGGTGATTGGCGGGGGCTTGCTGGGGCTGGAGGCGGCCAATGCACTGCAAAAACTGGGTCTGGAAACCGCGGTGGTCGAGCTTTCCTCGCGGCTGATGGCGGTGCAGTTGGATGAGGGGGGCGCTGCGATGCTGCGCCGGAAAATCGAAGCACTGGGGGTTGCTGTTCATACCGGTAAGCAGAGCCAGAGCATTGACGCTCAGGAAGATGGCACGCTGCGGCTGAATTTTGCCGATGGCAGTGCCCTTGAGACCGATCTGATACTGTTTTCGGCCGGTATCCGCCCACGCGATCACCTGGCCGCTGCGGCAGGCCTGATGCTGGGCGAACGCGGTGGCGTGGTCATAGACGATTGCTGCCGGACGTCAGACCCAGCCGTCTGGGCCATCGGTGAGTGTGCTGTATGGCAGGGGCATCTCTATGGCCTGGTGGCTCCCGGCTATCAGATGGCGCGCGTGCTGGCGGCAACGCTGGCAGGAGAAGCCGTGGCATTTAGCGGGGCGGATATGAGTACTAAACTCAAGCTGCTGGGAGTCGAGGTGGCATCAATGGGGGATGCTCACGGAGAAACGGCGGGCAGCCAGAGCTATTACTGGACCAATGAACCCCGGGAAATCTATAAAAAGATTGTCGTTTCGGCTGACGGTAAAACGCTGCTGGGCGGCGTGCTGGTCGGTGACAGCAGCGAGTACAGCCTGCTGCTACAAATGATGCTGAACGGCATGGCGCTGCCTGATGCCCCTGAAAGTCTGATCCTGCCGCAGAGTGCCGGGGCTCCGTCGAAAGCGCTTGGCGTGGCGGCTCTGCCGGACAGCGCGCAGGTCTGCTCCTGTCATAACGTGACCAAAGGGGATATCTGCGCCGCGGTCAAAGCAGGATGCAGCGATATGGCATCGCTGAAAGCCAGCACCAAAGCGGCCACGGGCTGCGGCGGCTGTGCCGCGCTGGTCAAACAGGTCATGGAGTACCAGTTGGCGGATCTGGGCGTAGAAGTGAAGAAAGATATCTGCGAGCACTTCCCGTGGTCACGTCAGGAGCTGTACTCACTGATTCGCATGGGCAATATCAAAAGCTTTGAAGAGTTGCTGGCGAAGCAGGGACGCGGCAACGGCTGTGAAATCTGTAAACCGCTGGTGGGATCGATGCTGGCCTCCTGCTGGAATGACTATCTGCTGACGCCCGCTTTGTTACCCCTGCAGGATACCAACGACCGTTATTTTGCCAATATCCAGAAGGACGGGACTTATTCGGTTGTACCCCGGATGCCGGCCGGTGAGGTCAGCGCAGAGGGGCTGATCGCCATCGGTGAAATTGCGCAAAAATACAATTTGTACTGCAAAGTCACCGGGGGCCAGCGTATCGATCTGTTTGGTGCCCGGCTGGAGCAGTTACCGGTTATCTGGCAGGCGCTGGTGGACGCAGGTTTTGAAACCGGGCATGCGTACGGCAAATCGCTGCGCACCGTGAAGTCCTGTGTCGGATCGACCTGGTGCCGCTACGGCGTGCAGGATTCAACCAGTTTCGCGACCCGGCTGGAAAACCGTTACAAGGGGCTGCGAACCCCCCATAAGTTTAAAATGGCCGTATCGGGGTGCACGCGCGAATGCGCAGAGGCCCAGAGTAAGGACATTGGCGTGATTGCCACCGACAAAGGCTGGAATCTGTACGTCTGCGGCAATGGCGGGATGAAGCCGCGTCATGCCGACCTGTTTGCCAGCGACCTGGATGCAGAAACACTGGTGCGCTATGTCGACCGTCTGCTGATGTTCTATATCCGTACTGCCGATCGTCTGCAACGAACCAGCGTATGGATGGATAACCTTGAAGGGGGGCTGGAGTATCTGCGTCAGGTGGTGATGGATGATGTGCTCGGGATTGCTGCCGAACTGGAGCAGGAGATGCAGCGCGTCGTTGACCGCTATCAGTGTGAATGGCAGACCACGCTGGCCAGCCCCGATCGTCTGGCGCTGTTCCGTCGCTCGGTAAATGACGTGCAGCCCACATCGCTGTGGAATAAGGTCTGCACCCTTAAGGAGATCCCCCCGCAGGCCGGGATCGGCGCGCACCTCGGCTCACAGGCGATAGCCCTGTTCCGGCTTGATGATACGGTTTACGCACTGGATGACCATGAACCAGGAACGGAAGCCAATGTGCTGTCGCGCGGGCTTTTGGGCGACAGTCAGGGTGAACCGCTGGTGATTTCGCCGTTATACAAACAGCGATTCCGACTGAAAGACGGACAGAGCCTGGACAACCCGGCGCTTTACCAGCGCTGCTGGCCAGTGAAAATTGAACAGGGGCTGGTCTGGGTTGCCAGCACGCCGCTGGTTCAGACTCCGGGCGACACCGCCCTGACAGTATGAGGCCGAAAATGACTGTAAAAATACCTGCTCTTGATCGTTTGCTGGCCGGGGGCTTCCCCCCCGGCCAGCAGGGAGATGTCTGGCTGGTGGGGGCCGGGCCGGGAGCCGTGGACCTGTTGACGGTGCGCGCGCTGCGTCTTATCGAAAAGGCTGAGGTGGTGGTCTGCGATCGGCTGGTCGGGCCGGATATTCTGGCACTGATCCCCCCAACGGCACTGAATATTGACGTGGGAAAAACGCCGGGTTTTCATGGCATGAAGCAGTCACAGATCAACCAATTGCTGGTGGATCTGGCCCGTGCCGGGCGGCAGGTGATCCGTCTTAAAGGCGGCGATCCCTTTATTTTCGGCCGGGGAGGGGAAGAGATGCAGTGGCTGCAACAGGCGGGAGTGACCTGCCATATTGTGCCCGGCATTACCGCCGCTACCGGCTGTGCGGCCGCCACTGGCATCCCGCTGACGCACCGCGACATGGCCCAGTCGGTGCGCTTTATCACCGGTCATGGACGTGACGGCAAACCCCAGCTTGACTGGGAAAGTTTACGTGATGCCCGCCAGACGCTGGTGTTTTATATGGGATTAACATGGTGTGAGGCATTAAGCGAGCAGATGATCCGGCACGGACGCGATGCGCATACGCCGGTAGCGATTATCGAGCGGGGCACACGTCACGATCAGCGCACCCACATTACCCGCCTTGACCGGCTGGCGCAGACGGTAGCGGAACGGCAGCCACAGTCACCGGGCCTGTTGATTGTCGGTGACGTGGTGCGTTTATACCGAACTGACGCCGATCAGGGCGCCACCAGCACCTTCACCCCCAGTGCTTCAAAGGCGTCAATAGACGCCTGAGTAATGCCGCTGTCGGTGATCAGATACTGGATTTTGCTCCATTCGCAGGGCAACGCAAACATCGACACCTTGTCGATTTTACTGGAGTCAGCCACCACGTAAACGGTGTTCGCAGAGTGGATCATGGCGCTTTTCACCTTGATATCCGTCTCGCTGGGAAAACTCAGACCGAGGCGGGGAGAAATGCAGGCCGTGGCGAGAAACAGCTTCTCCGCCAGCACGTTTTCAAAAAAACTGGCGGCCTTTTCACCTGACGTCGACAGGGTGGGGAACTTAAAGGTGCCGCCGGTCAGCAGGATATTAATCCCCGGCTCACCGCCCAGCTTCAGGGCAATATTCACGGCGTTGGTCACCACCGACAGGCGCCGGATGTGATTCATATGATTGGCGATCGCCGTCGTCGTGGTGCCCGAATCGAAAATGACCGTATCGCCGTTTTCGATATGCTGTGCCGCCAGACGCCCAATGGCGTCTTTTGCGTCGAGATGGGTTTGCCGTTCCAGCAGCAATGCGCCGGTATTTTGCTTACCTGTAATCAATGTTGCACCGCCGTGATAACGCTGCACATACCCCTCTTTTTGCAGCATACGCAGGTCGGTACGGATAGTGGCTTCGGTCAGTCCGAAAGTCTCCGTCAGCATTTTTACCGTGACGGTGCCATCCTCACGGATCATCTCCAGGATCTTTTCCCGCCGTTGCTGCATATCAGCCAGTTGTTCATTTTTGCTTTTCAAGTCAATCACTCCCTTTGCCTGAATGCGGGTTGCCTGCCCCGTCAGCCGGGCTGTTGCGATAAATAGTAACCCTCGTCCGCATCAATTGCGAGATCTGCAAAAGTGACTTTCAATTTTCGAATGAAAGTCAAAAATGGCCATTCAATTGATTTAACTGATATTTAACATTGTCTTCATCGCAATACTCGCCGCGAATTCTCGCTACATTGCTGTTTTATAATGCATTAATGTTATTTTTGGCTTTTGTTTGAAATATGATCCACCCCACAATATGATTACAAACGATAGCGTATATTTTTATTCGAAAACGAAATTGCCGCTGTTGACTGTCATATCAACACGCTATCCGGCCCGCGGCGTCATAGATGAAGAGGTAATGATGGACTTTCAGGCAATCAAACAGACTGCGCGTCAGGCCCGGCGCTATGTACTGCAAATGAATCATCGGGCAGGCAAAGGTCATACCGGTGCCGACCTCTCTGAGGTGGATATCATCTGTACCTTATTTATGGCGGTGATGGATCGCAGCCGTCCGCGTCCCGATCAGGACCGTTTCATCCTCTCCAAAGGTCACGGGGCAGGCGGGTTGTATTGCAGCGCGGCTGCTATGGGCCTGATTGACCCGGCGATCCTCGACCAGTTTATGGGGGACGATACGCTGCTGGCGGGCCATCCCATCCATCAGAAGCTGCCAGAGCTGGTGGAAATTAACTCGGGTGGTTTAGGCCACGGGTTATCGATTGGTGTGGGTCTGGCGCTGGGCAACAAACTCTCTGGTCGTGCTGACCGTCGTGCTTTTGTCCTGCTCGGAGATGGTGAACTGGCGGAAGGTTCTAACTGGGAAGCGGCGATGTCGGCCAGTAAATTCAAACTGGAAAACCTGGTGGCGATTGTTGACCGTAACCGTTTGCAACTGGCCGGGAAAACCGAAGATATCATGCCGCTGGAGCCGCTGGCCGACAAATGGCTGGCATTCGGTTTCGAAGTGCTGGAGTGCAACGGGCACGATCCTGCCGCCATTGCCGCCGCCGCTAACCAACCCGGCATCGGTAAACCCCGCGTTATTTTAGCCAATACCGAAAAAGGGCACGGTATCTCGTTTATGGCCAACGTCCCGGCCTGGCATCACGCCGTACCTAATGATGAGCAACTGGCCCTTGGGCTGGCCGAGCTGGAGGATTAACCATGCAAGACTTACGTGACGCCGTGATTGCCACGCTGGTGGAAGCCCAGAATGAGGGAGCAGACCTCAGTGTCATGGTGGCCGACTCCACCTCAACATCAAAAATTGCCCCGTTTGAAAAAGCCTTCCCGGATCGGGTCATCAACGTGGGTATCGCTGAACAGAATATGGTGGGAATGGCGGCGGGAGTGGCACTGAGTGGCCGTACGGTATTCACCGCTAACGCTGCACCGTTTCTGTTTGCCCGCTCGAATGAGCAATTGAAAAATGATGTTTGTTACTCAGAAACTAACGTCAAGATGCTCGGCCTGAATGCCGGTTTTGCTTACGGTCCGTTGGGTGCCACGCACCACTGTACTAACGACATTGCTATCGCCCGTTCGATGGGCAACCTGCAAATTTTCGCGCCAGCAGATGCCATTCAGGCCAGCGCGATTGCCCGCCATGCCATCAGCCATAAAGGGCCGGTTTATATCCGTATGGACAGCGATAAAGTGCCGCTGCTGCATGATGCCGATTACCAGTTTGTGCCGGGTAAACCAGAGGTGTTACAGCAGGGTAAAGACACCGTGGTGTTCTGTCTGGGAACGCTGGCTCATGAAGCCCTGGCCGCTAAAGATGACAGCATCACCATCGTCTCACTGCCTTCTCTGTGGCCGCTGGACGAAGCGGCGGTCATCAAGCTGATTACCGCACACCGTCAGGTGATCACCATGGAAGAACATGTGTTGAGTGGCGGTCTGAGCAGCATTATCGGTGAGCTGCTGCATCAGCACAGCCTGCGCCAGCACTTTATTCCGCTGGGTATCCCGCCGTATGAATTTACCCATAGCAGCAGTCGTGTTGCCCTGCGTCGCCAGTTCCGCATCGATGCTGAAGGCCTGCGCGCCACGTTAGAAAATCTTGTTGCCGCTTAAGGAGAGTCTGGAAATGAGTAACGAATATGACGTCAATCTGCGCTACGGCGTAGATATTAACGGGGATCTCAGTGGCAAGGTGGCCGTGGTCACCGGGGGGCTGGGGGGGATTGCGATGGCCAGCAATCAGATGCTGCTGGAGAAAGGCGCGAAGCTGGCACTGCTCTATCCGGCGTTTGAACAGAGCAAAGTGGCGGATGTTGCCGGGCAGTTCGCAGCCGATAGCGTCCAGTTTGTTCAGTGCGATGTCACTGACCCGGACTCTGTGGAGCAGGCAATAGCACAGGTTGAAGCGCACTATGGCCAGATCGATATTCTGGTGAACTGTGCGGGCTACGTGATGTTGCAGCCGGTACTGGAAACGGAATTTGCCGAGTGGCAGAAGCAGGTGGCAGTCAATCTGACCGGGCCATTCCTCTGTTCTCAGGCGGTGGCAAAACGCATGGTGAAAGCGGGTAAAGGCGGAAAGATCATCAATATTGCCTCGCAGGCGGCATCCATCGCCATCGATAACCATGTGGCCTATACCTCGGCGAAAGCCGGGCTGTTGGGGATGACCAAAGTGATGGCGAAAGAGTTTGCGCCCCACAAAATTAACGTGAATACCCTGTCGCCTACCGTGGTGCTGACGCCAATGGGCGAGAAAGCCTGGCGTGGGGAGAAAGGGGAGGCGATGAAGCAACTGATCCCAATGGGACGTTTTGCCTACACGGACGAAATTGCCGCCGCCGTGCTGTTTTTTGCCAGCAACGGTAGCGACATGATCACAGGCGCAGACCTGATGATCGATGGTGGTTTCACTATTTGGTAATACCGATTACTGCGCCAACACCAGAGAATTCGAGATGTTATCCCGACTGTCGGTCGTTGCAGCAAGGCGGTAAGTAAACGCAACTGCGGCATCCGATACCAAGGTTAAAAAGCTGTACCTACACATAACAACATAAGAGAACATCAAAATGAAAATGCGTTTAACTCTGTTAGCTCTAGCGACCGCCTGCTCCTTCTCTCATGCCGTTACTGCCGCAGAGAAAGGCACCATCATGATCCTCGTTAACTCGCTGGATAACCCGTACTACGCCTCTGAGGCCAAAGGGGCCAACCTGAAGGCACAGGAACTGGGTTACAAAACCACCGTGCTGTCCCACGGTGAAGATGTGAAAAAACAAAGCGAACTGATTGATGCCGCCATCGGTAAAAAAGTGCAGGGCATTATCCTCGATAACGCTGACTCCACCGCCAGCGTTGCCGCCATCAAAAAAGCCAAAGATGCCGGTATTCCTGTGGTGTTGATTAACCGTGAAATCCCGGTTGATGACGTCGCGCTGGAGCAGATCACCCACAACAACTTCCAGGCGGGTTCCGATGTGGCGAACGTTTTCGTTGAGAAGATGGGCGAGAAAGGCACCTATGCCGAACTGACCTGTAACCTGGCCGACAACAACTGCGTCACCCGTTCGAAATCCTTCCACCAGGTACTGGATCAGTACCCGGATATGAAAAGTGTGGCGAAGCAGGATGCGAAAGGCACCCTGATCGACGGTAAGCGCATTATGGACAGCATTCTCCAGGCGCACCCGGATGTAAAAGGGGTGATCTGTGGTAACGGTCCGGTGGCGCTGGGGGCCATTGCTGCCCTGAAAGCGGCCGGTCGTAGTGATGTGATTGTGGTGGGTATTGATGGCAGCAACGACGAACGTGATGCGGTCAAAGCCGGCACGCTGAAAGCCACCGTGATGTTGCAGGCGCAGGCGATCGCCGCGCAGGGCGTCACCGATATCGACAATTTCCTGCAGAAAGGCACCAAACCCGAGAAACAGCGCGTGATGTTCCGCGGCATCCTGATCAACCAGGACAACGCAGACAAAGTGCAGGACTTCAATTTCAAATCCTGAGTTAACGCTTCATAAGATGTGACTGCGCCCCCTGTGGGGGCGCAAAGGAGAGAATTATGTCCAGGCGAGTCTGGCTGGCAATGGCCACTTTAGCCCTCGGGGGCTGCCGTATTGTGTCACAGCAGGAGCTGGCCGATTTAAAAAATCCGCCCAACCCCGCGATGGCAAATGTCACCGCCACGTATCAGCAAAAAATCGTGCCACAAATTGTCAGCGAGGCAAAACCGCTCGACGAACTGATGAAGTCGCTGGCCACAGCAAAAGATTTTGATGCGGCCTGTAAACAGTGGGGATACCGCAGTCAGGATGAGAACCCGTGTGTGTTCAGCATCAAAATTCAGGGCACGGTTACTGAGGTGAATACCACCTCACGCAGTGGAAAAATGACCATTAAAGACGTCAGCGGACAGCAGGTCGTGGTGCAGATTGGCCCGATTATTCGCGGTACCGCGCTGCGCGACGCTTATAAGGGGGTCAGCTATCAGGACTTCAACGATCAGGTGCTGTTTGGTGATTATGGTAAGGCGATCAATAACCTGGCGTCAGATGAGGTGAAAAAGCTGCAACCGAAAGTCGGTGAAAGCGTTGAGGTTGATGGGGTCTTCAGCAGTTGGGATGTGCCGCAAACACCACCGGATGTCACCCCGGCTCACGTGGTACGCAAGTAGAGGGCTCATGATGGCTGAATATCAAATCGACCCGCTGTTATCGCCGGATCAGCTGCCTGAAGTGGTGATTGAAACGCGTGATGTGTCGCGTATCTATCCTGGCGTGACCGCGCTGGACCAGGTGAACTACCGCGTGTATCGCAACAAGGTCAACGTATTAATCGGTGAGAACGGTGCCGGTAAATCCACCATGATGAAAATGCTGGCCGGAGTGGAGGTGCCGTCCTCCGGGCAGATTTTTCTCGACGGAGAACCCGTGTCGCTGCACTCGACCCAGCAGGCTGAGAAGCACGGGATCAGTATCATTTTTCAGGAACTGAATCTGTTCCCGAATATGAATGTGATGGACAACATCTTTATCGGTAATGAGTTTTTCCAGCGCGGCCGGATTAACGAAAAATATCAGTACCAGCTGGCGAAAGCCCTGCTGGAACGGCTGGAGCTGGATGTGGACCCTTATGCGCCGCTCGGTGAGCTGGGCATCGGTCACCAGCAGCTGGTGGAAATTGCGCGTGCACTGTCGAAAGACACCCGGGTACTGATTATGGATGAACCGACCTCGGCGCTCAGCCAGTCGGAAGTCAAAGTCCTGTTTAACGTGATTGCGGCGCTGAAGCGGCGTGGCGTCACCATTATCTATATCTCGCACCGTCTGGAAGAGCTGATGGAGATCGGCGATCACATCACCATCTTCCGTGACGGGCGTTTTATCAGCGAACGTGATGTGCGCGATGCCAGCGTGCCGTGGATCATCGCCCAGATGGTAGGCGATAAGAAAAAGCAGTTCGACTATGCCGCCGCAACGCAGGGAGAGGTGGTGCTGGACGTCAGCGGACTCACCGCGCTGCGTCAGGATGGTGGCTACAAGCTGAACGATGTGACGTTCTCACTGCGGAAAGGTGAAGTGGTGGGCATTTATGGCCTGCTGGGCGCCGGGCGTACCGAGCTGTTTAAAGGTCTGATAGGACTGATGGGCTGCCAGAGCGGCCGCGTGGTGTTGAACGGCGAAGTACTGGACAAGCGTGATTTTCAGTACCGATTGAAAAAGGGCATCGCGCTGGTGCCGGAAGACCGTAAAGGCGAGGGGATGATCGGCATGATGTCGATCAAAACCAATATGACCTTGAGCGATCTCAGTCTGCGCGGCTTTCGTCGGGCGCTGGGGCTGTTGCGTCCGCAGCAGGAGAGCGAAAAGGTGAACGACATGGTGCAACGCCTGGCGATCAAGGTCAGCGATACCGATCTGCCCATCACCTCTCTGAGCGGCGGTAATCAGCAAAAAGTGGTGCTGGGCAAGGCACTGATGACCGGCCCGGAAGTGGTGCTGCTGGATGAACCGACGCGGGGGATTGATGTCGGTGCCAAAACCGATGTGTATCAACTGATCGGCAAAATGGCCCAGGAGGGGCTGGCCGTGATGTTTTCGTCCTCGGAACTGGATGAGGTGATGGCGCTGGCCGACCGCATTTTGGTGATGGCGGATGGGCGTATTACCGCTGACCTGCTGCGTGCTGATGCCACGCGCGAAACGTTAATCACTGCGTCGACACCGCACGAATAAGCGGGCTTGAGGAAGAAAAAATGAATCAAAAATATCTGCTGTATATGTACCTGCTGAAAGCCAGAACGTTTATTGCCTTGCTGATTGTGGTGGGCTTTTTCAGTGTGATGGTGCCGAACTTCCTGACCCTGTCCAATGTGCTGATTATGACGCAGCACGTGGCGATCACCGGCCTGCTGGCGATTGGCATGACGCTGGTGATTCTGACGGGCGGGATTGACCTCTCCGTTGGGGCGGTGGCGGGCATTTGTGGAATGGTGGCCGGGGCGCTGCTGACCAGCGGTGTCCCTCTCTGGGGCGGACAGGTGTTGTTTCTTAACGTCCCGGAAGTGATCCTCGCGGTGGCGTTGTTCGGGGTGGTGCTGGGGTTGATCAACGGTACGGTGATCACCCGTCTTGGCGTCGCGCCCTTTATCTGTACGCTCGGCATGATGTATATCGCCCGCGGCGCGGCGCTGCTGTTTAACGACGGCAGCACCTACGCCAACCTGGTTGGCGTGCCGCAGTTGGGCAATACCGGGTTTTCACTGCTTGGTTCGGGCAGCTTCCTTGGCGTCTACTTTCCGATCTGGCTGATGATCGGTTTCCTGCTGATTGGGCTGTATATCACGCGTAAAACGCCGCTGGGCCGCTATATCTATGCGGCGGGTGGCAATGAATCTGCCGCCCGTCTGGCCGGTGTGCCGATTATCAAAGTGAAAGTCTTTGTCTACGCCTTTTCCGGTCTGTGTGCCGCGCTGGTCGGGCTGGTGGTGGCGTCGCAGCTGCAAACTGCGCATCCGATGACCGGGAATATGTTTGAGATGGATGCCATTGGGGCCACGGTGCTTGGTGGTACGGCACTGGCCGGGGGACGCGGACGTGTGTCCGGATCGATCATCGGTGCCTTTGTGATTGTCTTCCTGGCCGATGGCATGGTGATGATGGGCGTCAGCGATTTCTGGCAGATGGTGATCAAAGGGCTGGTGATTGTCACCGCCGTTGTCATCGACCAGTTCCAGCAGAAGCTGCAAAGCAAAGTGGTGTTGATGCGTCGCCATGAAAAAAAGCAGGCGGCCGCGCCTCTCTCTGAGGTCAGCCATGGCTAGAGAACTGATTGTTGCGCTGGATGAAGGGACCAGCAATGTGAAAGCGGTGGCGATTGATGCTCGCGGTGAAGTGGTGGCAAAAGCGTCCCGCCCGCTCACGGTTGCCACGCCGCAGCCGGGCTGGGTTGAACAGGATGGACTCACGCTGCTTAACGCATCGCTGACGGTGCTGCGCGAAGTGCTCAACACCGTGGGCGAAAATCGGGTGGCGGCACTGGCCATCAGCAATCAGCGCGAGACGGCCATCGGCTGGGAGCGCCACAGTGGTCGCCCTATTGGGCCTGCGCTGACCTGGCAGTGTTCACGCTCAGGTGTCTTCTGCGATCGGCTCAAACGCGATAATCAGGAGGGGCTGATCCGTGCCATTACCGGGTTACCGGTGGCACCGCTGTTTTCAGCATCGAAAATGCGCTGGCTGCTGGATAACACGCCGGAGGGGCATTCGCGTGCCGACAGCGGCGAGATTTGCCTCGGTACCATCGATGCCTGGCTGCTATGGAACCTGAGCGGCGGGCAGCAGTTCCGCTGCGATACCTCGAATGCATCACGTACCCAGCTGTTAAATCTGCACAGCGGCGGCTGGGATGAATCGATGCTGGCGCTGTTTGGCATCCCGCGTGCCGCGCTGCCGGAAATTTGCCCCTCAGGTAGCCTGTTTGGCGTGACCCTCGGTCTGGCCGGTATTCCCGATGGGCTGCCCATCATGGCCATGGTCGGGGATTCCCATGCCGCATTGTACGGTCACGGACTGGGGGCACCGGGCGGGGTGAAAGCCACCTATGGCACCGGATCGTCGGTGATGGCACCTCTGGGCCAGGCGGATACCAGTATCACCTCGCTGGCAACCACCGTGGCCTGGCATGATGGCCAGCGGCTGGTTTACGGTCTTGAAGGCAATATTCCTCATACTGGGGACGGCGTGGCGTGGATGGCGCAGGCGACCGGACTGACCGATGGTAAAGGTCTGGTGCTGAGCCGCGCGCTACATGAGCTGCCCGCCAGTATCGATTCGACTCTCGGCGTCTATTTTGTTCCGGCGCTGACCGGAACCGGCGCTCCCTGGTGGGATGACCAGGCGCGCGGCGTGATTTGTGGGCTCAGCCGGGGCGTAACGCCAGCACATTTGATCCGTGCGTCACTGGAAGCGATTGCCTACCAGATTGCCGATGTGATTGAGGCCATGCGCCTTCACCCGGGATTCCGTCTGGAGACACTGATGGTGGATGGTGGCCCCACGCAAAATCCGTGGCTGATGCAGTTTCAGGCTGATCTGTTGGGTTGCCCGGTGGCCCGCAGCAGTACGCCAGAGCTGTCGGCGCTCGGTGCCGGGCTACTGGCACGACGGACGCTCGGCCAGCTTAATGACGAACAACTGCTGGCGCTGATACCAGAACATGATCTCTGGCAGCCCGATCCGGGCCGCCATGAACGTTGCCAACAGAGCTGGCTGGGCTGGCAGGATGCGGTGAAACGTACCCTGTGGCAGCCGTCGCGTTAACTGCCGTGCAGTGTGGTTTGGTCGGGCGAGGCATGCCTCGCCCCTACAACACAGAAGGCTGTTACGGCCAGGTACCGATTTCCGTAGGGGTCAGGCATGCCTGCCTGCCCCTACAACACAGAATGGCGTCACAGCTTTGTATCGAATTCCGTAGGGGTCAGGCACGCCTGCCCGCCCCTACAACACAGAATGGCGTCACAGCTTTGTATCGAATCCCGTAGGGGTCAGGCATGCCTGACCCGCCCCTACAACACAGAATGGCGTCACAGCTTTGTACCGAATTCCGTAGGGGTCAGGCACGCCTGACCCGCCCCTACAACACAGAATGGCTTCACAGCTTTGTACCGAATTCCGTAGGGGTCAGGCATGCCTGACCCGTCATAAAGGAGCAACAGATGAAACGTAATTTCAGTAATAAAACCGTGGTGATCACGGGAGCATGTCGCGGTATTGGGGCGGGTATTGCCGAACGTTTTGCCAGAGACGGTGCAAACCTGGTGATGGTCTCCAACGCCGAGCGCGTGTTTGAAACCGCTGATCGGATAAAAGCCGCCTGGGGCAGTGAGATTCTGGCATTGCAGGTGGATGTCACCGATGAAGAGCAGGTGCAGGGGTTGTATCGCCAGGCTGCGGAACGTTTCGGGACGATTGACGTGTCGATCCAGAACGCCGGAGTGATCACCATCGACACGTTCGACAAAATGCCCAAAGCTGACTTCGATAAAATCCTTGCGGTGAATACCACGGGCGTCTGGCTTTGCTGCCGCGAAGCCGCGAAGTATATGGTGAAACAGCAGTCCGGTAGCCTGATCAATACATCGTCAGGGCAGGGGCGTCAGGGCTTTATCTATACGCCGCATTATGCCGCCAGCAAGATGGGAGTGATCGGGATTACGCAGAGCCTGTCACAGGAGCTGGCACCGTGGAATATCACCGTCAACGCGTTTTGTCCCGGCATTATCGAAAGCGAAATGTGGGATTACAATGACCGCGTATGGGGTGAAATCCTTAGTACCGACAGTAAAAAATATGGCAAAGGCGAGCTGATGGCGGAATGGGTGCAGGGTATTCCGTTAAAACGCGCGGGGCAGCCGGACGATGTTGCCGGGCTGGTGGCTTTCCTCGCCTCTGATGATGCACGCTATATTACCGGGCAGACGATCAACGTCGACGGTGGTCTGATTATGTCCTGATGCGTTGCGGTGGCCGATTTTGTTCCATTCGTGCCACCGTCATTCTGCTCCGCCGAAAAGTCTTTATACTCTCTCCGGTCATGCACTACCCGGCGAAAAGTCGTCTTCGCCTGCCTGACACATGCTGACATTTATCTACGGGATCACAGGATGATCCCGGTCACCTGACGAGTAGAGCAACATGAAATACTTCATTTTATTGATGTGGATAATTACCGTACTGTATGTGCACTGGAGAGGGAAGGTTCGTTACGGTTTCTGGCGTCAGCTGGCTGACCATTCTACCTTTGTCGCTCCCCTTAACTGTTTTATGTATCTGTTTTCCCGCATTCCCACCACGCCCTTTCTTTCACCTCATCACTTCCCCGAGCTTGCTGAGCTGCGTGACAACTGGCAGTCGATTCGTGACGAAGGCGAGGCGCTGCTAGCGTCAGAGCAGATTAAAGCCTCGGACCGCTATAACGATGCCGGGTTTAACTCGTTTTTTAGAACCGGTTGGAAACGCTTTTATCTGAAATGGTATGACGAGGCACATCCCTCTGCGATGTCTCTCTGCCCGCGTACCACCGCGCTGTTGCGCGGTATTCCATCGATCAAAGCCGCCATGTTTGCCTCACTCCCGGACGGCAGCCGCCTGCCGCGCCACCGCGATCCGTATGCCGGATCGCTGCGCTACCACCTTGGCTTGATCACCCCGAATGATGACCGCTGCTTTATTGAAGTGGATGGTGAACGTTACAGCTGGCGTGACGGCGAGGGTGTGGTGTTTGATGAAACCTATATTCACTATGCTGAGAATCACAGCGGGCAGCCTCGATTGATCCTGTTTTGCGATATTGAGCGGCCGATGATCTGGCGTTGGACGCAGGCAGTGAATCACTGGCTTGGCCGTCATCTGGTGGGTGCGGCTGCGGCCCCCAATAATAACAGTGACCGTACCGGGGGCATTAACCGGGTGTTCAAATATCTCTATGCGGTGCGCAAGGTCGGGAAACGCCTGAAGGCGTGGAATAAGCCGATATATTATGTGATCAAATGGCTGCTGTTCGGTGGTATCGCCGTCTTGATCTGGCGAGCACTGTAAGTTTTTGGGCGGTCCTTCGCGCGGGCCGCCCGATTTTCGCGTTGGGAAGGGATTCTGTGCTAAGGTTAGTTGTATGATTTTGTGAACAAACTCACACTCGCGCAGATAAAAAATATTGCTTTGAGCTTATGATTCTATTTAGTCGTTATTTGTCCCACGTTTCCAGCCTGATGTTTTCCCTTGCCGTGATCGGCCTGCCGATCACGGCGGCACGTGCTTTTGATGAGTCCACACGCGTACCCGATGCTCCCTTTGATGATCCCGGTCGTTTCCGGCAGATGCAGCAACAGCTGCCGGGTATGGGTATCACCGATCATGATAACGGGCTGGCACAGAAAATCGCTGAGGCGGCAAAAAGCATCGGTGAAGCCAGCATGAACAACGACAGTGATAAATCGCTGCGTGAGGAAGCCGGTCAGTGGGCGTTTAATCAGTTCCGTACTGCCGCCAGCGAGCGTGCCGCCAGTGAAGGTGAACTGCTTCTGTCACCTTATGGCCGCGCCAGCGTGTCGCTGGCCGTAGATGATGCCGGGAGTTTTAATGGCACCTCCGCTCAGTTGATGACGCCGTGGCAGGACAATTATCAGTATCTGACTTTCAGCCAGTTAGGGGTGGAGCAAACGGAATATGGCACTGTAGGCAACGCCGGGCTGGGCCAGCGTTGGATCGCCGGGAGCTGGCGTGTGGGGTATAACGCGTTCGTTGACGATGTGCTCACTACCCACCAGCAGCGCGGTTCTCTGGGGGCAGAAGCCTGGGGAGAGTATCTGCGTTTTTCCGCCAATTATTATCATCCGCTATCGGGCTGGCGTAATCACAACAGCACAACACAGATGCGGATGGCGCGCGGTTATGACATCACTACACAGGGGTATCTGCCCTTTTACCGCCAGTTAGGGGTTAGCCTGAGTTACGAGCAGTATCTCGGCAATCATATCGATCTGTTTAACAGTGGCAATGCAACGGCAAACCCGACGGCGGTTTCCCTGGGCGTTAATTACACGCCAGTGCCGCTGTTTACCCTCTCTGCCAGCCATAAAGAGGGCGATGGTGGAGAGTCACAGGACCAGTTTGCGTTGAAGATGAATTACCGCATTGGTGTGGCGCTGAGCCAGCAGCTTTCGGCCAGCAATGTCGCGGCGGCGAAGTCGTTAAGCGGGAGCCGTTACGATCAGGTTAACCGCAATAATTCCCCGGTGATGGAGTTCCGCCAGCGTAAAACGCTGTCAGTCTTCCTCGCCACGCCACCGTGGCAGGTGCAGCCGGGTGAAACACTGGCGCTGAAATTACAGGTTCGTAACAGCAATGCGATTAAAGCGGTGAGCTGGCAGGGGGATACGCAGGCATTGAGCCTGACACCTCCGGCAGATAATGCGAGCCCTAACGGCTGGAGTATTATCGCTCCGGCGTGGGACAGCAGCGAAGGGGCCAGCAATGAATATCATCTGTCGGTCACGCTGGAAGACAGTAAGCAGCAGCGCGTGACTTCTAACTGGATCACGCTAAAACTGGCGCAACCCGTCACGTTACAGCCTGCGGATACCGGGAGTTTCGACCTGATGTCCCCTTGAATACAGGGGATTCTGCTATCGGCTGAAAACGTGATTTTTGTCAATACACTGTCTCGAAATATATGTGACTAAAGTCACAAAAAACCACTTCTCAGGCGCGGGAATTTTCTGCACAATCTGCGAAAAATCTCACTCGCCTGCACATCATGATCATCCGTCCTAATAGTCACTGGTTTATCCGCCTGTTCGCCTGGCACGGTTCGGTATTACCCGGAATCTGGTTCCGCTTAACGCTTAATCTGCTGATGTCCCTGATCGCTATTTTCTGTCTCGACTGGTATGAAACGCTGGGTATCAAGCTGACGCTGGCACCGTTCAGCCTGCTGGGGGTTTCCATTGCGGTATTTTTGGGTTTTCGTAACAGCGTCTGCTTTGGCCGCTTTATTGAAGCGCGTATGTTCTGGGGCAATCTGCTGATTGCCTGCCGCACGTTACAACGTCTGGCACTGGCGATTTCGCCCGCTGATGCGCCGCGTGTCACATCGTTGCTGCTGGCGTTCTCTTATAGCCTCAAGCATCAGTTGCGCCACAGTGATGCCCGTGAGGATCTGCGTCGTTACCTCGGGGATGAAGCGGATGAAGTGCTGAAACGTCGTTCGCCGACCAATTTCATTGAGCTGCAACTGTCGCAGTGGCTGGCCGACCAGCGCCGCCGCGGTAACCTGTCCGACATTCTCTATATGCATATGGACAGCAATATTAATCAGCTGTCACAGGTGCTGGGCGGATGTGAGCGTCTGGCGAGTATGCCCGTGCCGTTTGCCTATGGTTTGCTGCTGCACAGAACGGTATATCTGTTCTGTACGCTGTTGCCGTTTGCGCTGGTGCCGGACTTACACTACATGACGCCGCTGGTATCGGTGTTTATTGCTTATACCTTCCTGTCGCTGGACACGCTGGCGGAAGAGCTGGAGATGCCGTTTGGTTTTGCCAACAACCATCTGCCGCTGGATGCGATGTGCACCAATATTGAGATTAATCTGCGGGAAATGAATCTGGAAGAAGAATTGCCGGATACGCCACGACCGGACTGCCGTTATCGGTTGACGTGAGGGATTTGCGGGCGGGTGGGTCGGCTTCAGGTATGGGGTCAGTTTGAGCACGCCGGATTGGCAAAAAACACCTCCTTGCGTGCCTCGGCTCGCGGCATCCCTGCCGCGTGACGTCCGGCTTACCTCAAACTGGCTTCATCACCGCAAGAGCGTGCCCGCTGTCAGTGTTAAACCCTGCCTGTTTTGGTCCGATTTCCCCATCAGAACTGATAGTTCAGACCCACACCCGCCACATCATCATCCGCCAGCGCTAACGGATTGTTATCCTTCAGCAGATTGAATTTGTACTCGGCATAGACCAGGAAGTTTTTGTTGAAGTAGTAGTTCGCACCCGCAGAGGCATATTTAACGATATCGGCATCACCCACGTTCTCAATGTCTTTACCACGTGAGCTGACATACGCCAGAGAAGGGCGGAAACCATTCAGGAACTGATACTGGGCGATAGCTTCAAAATTCACCGCCTTGTTGGCAAAGCCACCCGTAATTGGCGTGGCGTTGTGCGTGTTACCGTACATCGCGGCCAGGTAAATCTGGTTAGCATCATATTTGATTGCCGTTGCCCAGTGCTCTGCGCGATCACCTTTACCGAAGGTGGCATTGTTTTGTGTTCCGGTACGGCCCAGGTTGGCATAGCTGCCGACAATGCCGAAACCAGAATCGGCCGTCCAACTGACCGATGTGGCGTAACCATCGCCATTTGAACGACGCACGGCGTTGCCGTCGGTACGTTCATTTTTACCCTGGTACTGTACCGCAACGTTCAGACCGTCGACCAGACCGAAGAAATTCGTATTACGCCAGGTCGCGACACCGGTAGCACGGGTTGAGAGGAACACATCGGCATAACCGGAATCACCGCCGAATTTAGGCAGCATATCGGTCCAGGCCAGCGCATCGTACACCAGGCCATAGTTACGACCGTAGTCGAATGAACCCCATTTACCGTACTTCAGGCCGGCGAAACCAAGGCGGGTTTTATCGCCGCTTAATGCATCCGACCCTTCAGATTTGTTCAGCTGGAAGTTGTACTGCCATTGCCCATAACCCGTTAACTCATCGCTGATCTTGGTTTCACCTTTGAAACCGAAGCGCGCATAAGACACGTCACCATCGTTATTGATGTCATCCGAGAACAGGTGCCCGACGTTGATCTTGCCGTTCAGGTCCAGTTTATTGCCATCTTTATTGTAGATTTCGGCAGCCTGGGCCGCAGTGGAAGCCAGTAATGCAGATACCGTTAAAGCCAGAAAAGAATGCTTCATCATTAAATAATCCCTGTTCTTTAAATTTATAATGTTTTGTCAAATCGTGCGGAATGAAAAATGACACAGGTAAGTGTGTCATAAAAACCAAATATTGGTAACAAAATGTAATATCAGCTTTTAGCCCAGATAAATGAAAACCAGTGCAATGCATTTTCATTTTTAATTCTGTCTGTATTTTATACGGACACTCTCGCTCTGTGTATGACTTATTTAATTTATTTTATTTTAACTCAATAGCTTACAGTTATTTTAACTATAGGGTTTCTTTATTCCTGGATAATTTTATCTTATATTAAAAATTGCATTGGCTTATTTTTTGAACGTTTGTTTTTCATGTTTTTTCCATAGTTTAATTACAGGAATTCATTTTCATTAACATGAAATGTCCATATGTAAATAAAGACTATTATCCGCTGTGAAATAACTTTCAACCATAATAATAAAAGAGGGGATTATCAGCAGGGGAATGAAAATCCACTCAACCGCTTCTTTTACTGTTATGCACCCTCACTGCGCGCCATTTTGGTGCGGTTGACGTCTTTTGGGGCGTTAACTGACTCTTTTTAAAACCAAATCCCGGCATTGATCACACATTCGATATTTTATTTTACCACTGCATAATTCTGCTTTTTATTGTGCTGTAAAGGCAGGTTGTTCAGATTGTTATTCACTTTCTATGCATTAACAATGAATAGGCTAATGATGTAACTCATTGATATTTGGTGGTTGAGAACGGTTTATGCATTTTTTTCTCTGGATGGCACGCGGCGTGCAATCTACAGTAGAGCTGCAATGAATCATCTCATTAACATTTTTTAAACTTTTAATTCACCCTGCCTGAGGCGGGGAATGTGCAAAACGAGGCCGATATGCAACCGTCAGTGACCCGTGAAAACTTCGATCAATGGATTGTTCCCACCTATGCCCCGGCCAGCTTTGTTCCGGTAAAAGCAGAAGGTTCGACGCTGTGGGATCAGGAAGGGAAGTCATATATCGACTTTGCCGGCGGTATTGCGGTCAATGCCCTCGGCCATGCGCATCCCGACTTGCAGCTTGCGTTACAGCAGCAGGCAGCACTGTTGTGGCATACCGGGAATGGTTACACCAATGAACCCATTCTGCGGCTGGCCAAACAGCTTATTGATGCCACGTTTGCCGACAGGGCGTTCTTTTGTAACTCCGGTGCGGAAGCGAATGAAGCGGCACTGAAGCTGGCGCGTAAGGTGGCGATGGATCATGGCCACTCGCAGAAAAGCGGTATTGTGGCATTTAACAATGCGTTTCATGGGCGCACGCTGTTTACGGTTTCCGCGGGGGGCCAGCCGGCCTACTCGAAAGATTTTGCACCGCTGCCGCAGGGCATTCAGCACGCGGTGTACAACGATCTGGCATCGGCTGCTGCGTTGATTAACGACCAGACCTGTGCAGTGATTGTCGAGCCGATTCAGGGTGAGGGCGGTGTGGTTCCGGCCGAGCCGGCCTTCCTGCGTGGTCTGCGCGAACTGTGTGATAAACACGGTGCGCTGCTGATTTTCGATGAAGTCCAGACCGGGGTGGGCCGAACCGGATCGCTGTATGCCTATATGCATTATGGCGTCACACCGGATGTGCTGAGCACCGCGAAAGCACTGGGTGGCGGCTTCCCGATTGGCGCGATGCTGACGACGGAAACCCTGGCTGAGCACCTGAATGTGGGCAGTCATGGCACCACCTACGGCGGCAATCCATTGGCAGGCGCAGTGGGTGGCAAGGTGATGGAACTGATCAATCGCCCGGAAGTGCTGGCAGGCGTGGCAGAACGCCATCGGTGGTTTGTTGACGGACTGAATGCCATCAACCAGCGCTTGCAGCTGTTCAGTGAAATCCGCGGACTGGGGCTGTTAATTGGCTGTGTGCTTAATCAGGACTATAGCGGCAAGGCGAAACTGATTAATCAGGCTGCCGCCCGTGAAGGGTTGATGGTGTTAATCGCGGGTGCCAGCGTGGTGCGTTTTGCTCCGTCGCTGATCATCACCCGGCAGGAAGTTGAGGAGGGGCTGGCGCGCTTTGAACGTGCCTGCCTCGCCGTCACTGAAGGAGCCCGCGCATGATGTATATTCGTCCCGTTGAACGAGACGATCTGGCGCAGTTAATGTACCTCGCCGGGAAAACCGGCGGGGGGTTGACCTCGCTGCCTGCTGACAGTGACACGCTATCAGCACGTATCGATCGTTCACTTTTAACCTGGCAGGGAAAACTGCCGCGTGCAGAACAGGGATACGTATTTGTACTGGCAGACAGTGAGAGCAAAAAGGCCGTGGGTATCTGCGCCATTGAAGTGGCGGTGGGTCTGCAGGACCCGTGGTACAACTTTCGCGTCGGTACTCAGGTGCACGCCTCGAAAGAGCTGAATGTTTACAATATGTTGCCCACGCTGTCGTTAAGCAACGACCACACGGGCAGCAGCGAACTGTGCACACTGTTTCTTGACCCGGATTACCGAAACGGGAAAAACGGCTATCTGCTATCAAAATCACGCTTTCTGTTTATGGCCGGATTCCGCCAGCACTTTATGCAGAAAGTGGTGGCCGAAATGCGGGGTGTGATTGATGAACAGGGGCAATCGCCCTTCTGGGACAGCGTGGGCAGTCGCTTCTTCTCGATGTCATTTTCCGATGCTGACTATCTGTGCGGCACCGGGCAAAAAGCCTTTATTGCCGAGCTGATGCCGAAGCATCCGCTGTATATCGATTACCTGTCGGATGAGGCAAAGTCCGTGATTGGGCAGGTCCATCCGCATACTGCGCCTGCGCGTGCCGTGCTGGAAGCCGAAGGTTTTCACTTCCAGAATTACGTCGATATTTTCGACGGCGGCCCGACGCTGGAGTGCGACATTGATCGCGTCCGCGCGATCCGAAAAAGCCGTTTGCAGACGGCTTTGTTCAGTGAGGAGCAAGATGACGCGCTGCCGCTGTGCCTGGTGTCCAATGAAAACTATCAACAGTTCCGTGTGATGTTGCTGCCTGCCGATCCGCAGGGTGACACCATCCGTATTACGGCCGCTCAGGCCGACATTTTAGGGTGCCAGCCGGGTGATAACCTGCGGGTGGTTACCCTTAGTCGTGAGGAGAAAAAAGCATGACGCACTGTATTAATGGTCAGTGGCTGACCGGTGGTGGTGATAACGTCAGTAAAATCGATCCGGTCAGCGGTGAACTGTTATGGCAGGGTAAAGCCGCAACGGCCGCACAGGTGACCTCGGCCTGTGAAGCGGCACGTGCCGCTTTTCCGGCCTGGGCACGCCGCCCGTTCTCTGAGCGCCAGGCCATCGCGGAGAAATTTGCCGTGTTGCTGGAAAAAAACAAAGTTGAACTGAGTGAAACCATCTCGCGTGAAACCGGAAAACCGCGCTGGGAAACGCAGACAGAAGTGCAGGCGATGATCAATAAAGTGGCGATTTCGCTGCGCGCCTGGCATGCCCGCACCGGTGAACAGGCGGAAGGCGAAAGTTCGCTGCGCCACCGTCCGCACGGGGTGATGGCGGTCTTTGGCCCGTATAACTTCCCGGGTCATCTGCCCAATGGTCATATCGTTCCCGCCTTGCTGGCGGGCAACTGCGTGGTATTCAAACCCAGCGAGCTGACACCGATGACGGCTGAGCTGACGGGAAAATTATGGCTGAGTGCCGGGCTGCCGGGCGGCGTGTTTAATCTGGTGCAGGGCGGCCGAGAGACCGGACAGGCGCTGGCGCAGGAACCTCAGGTGGACGGTGTCCTGTTTACCGGCAGCGCTGCAACCGGTTATCAGCTGCACCGCCAGCTGGCCGGACAGCCGGAAAAAATGCTGGCGCTGGAGATGGGCGGCAATAACCCGTTGATCGTTGAAGATCCCGATGATATCGATGCCGCTGTGCATATTGCCATTCAGTCGGCCTTTATCAGTGCCGGACAGCGCTGTACCTGCGCACGTCGTCTGCTGGTGAAACGTGGCGCCGCCGGGGATGCGTTCCTCGACCGTCTGGTGGCGGTGGCGGCAAAAATTCGTACCGGTCGCTGGAACGATGAGCCTCAGCCTTTTATGGGCAGTGTGATCTCAATCCCGGCGGCAGAGAAGATCTTCAGCGAGTGGCAGGCACGTATTGATGCGGGGGGCAGGGTGTTGCTGCCGATGCAGTGGCCGGATCGCAGCAGTGCCATTCTGACACCGGGAATTATTGATGTGACCGGGCTGCAAAATTTGCCGGATGAAGAAGTCTTTGGTCCGCTGCTGGCGGTGATTCGCTATGACGATTTTGACCGCGCAATCCGACTCGCTAATCACACCCGCTACGGGCTGGCATGCGGGTTGATTTCGCCGCAGCGCGACAAATTTGAACGCCTGTTGATCGAAGCACGCGCAGGGATTGTGAACTGGAACAAACCGCTGACCGGGGCGGCGAGTACAGCACCGTTTGGCGGAGTGGGTGCCTCAGGTAACCATCGTGCCAGCGCCTGGTATGCTGCGGATTACTGCGCATGGCCGATGGCGTCACTGGAATCGCCTGACTTAACGCTGCCCGCCAGCCTGTCACCGGGTCTGGATTTTAGTGCACAGGGAGAAACGCCATGAGCGCCCGTGAAGTGAATTTCGATGGTTTACCGGGTCTGACGCATCATTACGCGGGACTGTCGTTTGGTAATGAGGCCTCAACGCGTTATCAGCACCAGGTCTCCAACCCGAAGTTGGCGGCGTTGCAGGGGTTGATGAAGATGAAAGCCCTGGCCGATATGGGCTTTGCCCAGGGCGTGATCCCACCGCATGAGCGCCCCAATATTGCGGCGTTGCGCCAGATTGGCTTCAGCGGCAGCGATGAACAGGTGCTGGCGCAGGCGGCCAAACAGAATCCGGCCCTGCTGTCTGCCGCCAGTTCCGCCTCAGCGATGTGGGTGGCTAATGCTGCCACGGTTTCGCCATCAGCCGACAGCGCCGATGGTCGCGTGCACCTCACCGTGGCGAACCTGAATAATAAATTCCACCGCGCCATGGAAGCGCCAACGACAGGCGCGCTGCTGCGGGCTATCTTCCGCGATCCTGAGCACTTCAGCGTGCACGATGCTTTACCTCAGGTGGCAATGTTCGGTGACGAAGGGGCGGCAAATCATAACCGCTTTAGCCGGGGTTATGGTGAGGCCGGTGTGCAGATGTTTGTCTATGGTCGTGCCGAGCTGAACGGTGGCGAGGCTCCAACGCGCTACCCGGCGCGTCAGACGCGTGAAGCCAGCGAAGCGGTAAGCCGCCTGCATCAGCTTGATGCGGCGCGCACGGTGTTTGCCCAGCAGAATCCGGCGGTGATCGATCAGGGCGTGTTTCATAACGACGTGATTGCGGTCAGCAACCAGCACGCGCTGTTTTGCCATCAGCAGGCGTTCTTACACCAGCCGCAGCTGCTGGCTGAACTGGCCGAAAAAATACCAGGATTTATCGCGATTGAAGTGCCTGACGAGCGCGTCAGTGTGGCGGATGCGGTGGCAACCTATCTGTTTAACAGCCAGCTGTTAAGTAAGGACGATGGCAAGATGTTACTGGTGCTGCCTGATGAAGCACGGCGTCAGGCCGGCGTCTGGTCATATCTGACGGAGCTGGCGGCCAGCGGCGGCGTGATTGATGAACTGAAGGTGTTCGACCTGCGTGAAAGTATGTGCAACGGCGGCGGCCCGGCCTGTTTGCGACTGCGTGTGGTGCTGAATGCACAGCAGCAGGCGGCAGTTAATCCGGCGGTCATGATGAACGATCGGTTATTCGCGACCCTCAATGCCTGGGTGGAGCGTCACTACCGCGATCGGCTGTCGCAGGCTGACCTTGCCGACCCTCATTTGCTGCGCGAAGGACGCGAAGCACTCGAAGAGCTGACGAAGCTGCTAAACTTAGGCAATGTGTACCGTTTTCAGCAGTAAAGCGATGATCGCAGGGCCGGAGATCTTCTCCGGCCTGTCAGGGCTGAACGGCGATTATTCTAAGGAGTATCGATGCAGGATTTCCTCACATTAACCCTCAACGGGCACAGCCCTGCGCATTCGGAAGGGCAGAATGCGCATCTGAGCTGGCGCTGGATTGACGTGGGTATTCTTGAACTGACGCCGAATGAGACGGTGTCGATGGCGCTGGTGGTCTCCGCGGGCATTCATGGTAATGAAACGGCCCCCGTAGAGATCCTCGAGCAGCTTCTCGAGCCGCTGTTGCGCGGTGAGCAGCCGCTGTTAACCCGCTTGCTGGTGATTTACGGCAATCCGGCTGCGCTGCGCCAGAATAAGCGTTATCTGCACGGCGACATGAACCGCATGTTTGGCGGCCGCTGGCAGCAGTATGAGGATTGCCCCGAAGCGCGTCGTGCCTGGCGGCTGGAGCAGGCAATGGAAAACTTCTGGCAGGCGGGTGAATATGAAGAGGTGCGCTGGCATATCGACATGCACACGGCAATCCGTGGTTCGTATCACACCCGTTTCGGTGTGATGCCGCTGCGTGAGACGCCGTGGCCTGAAACCTTTATGGACTGGCTGGCCGCTGCCGGACTGGATGCACTGGTGTTTCACCGGGCACCGGGCGGGACGTTTACGCATTACAGTAATCAGCATTTCCAGGCTGCCAGCTGTACGCTGGAACTGGGTAAAGCGTTACCCTTCGGTGAGAACGATCTGAGCCAGTTTGCGGCTTCTGCGCAGGCGCTGCACGCATTGATCAGCGGCGGCGCATTACCTGAGGTGGCAGAGCCGCCACGCCGCTATCGCGTGTCACAGCAAATTACCCGGCTTTCCGAAAAATTTGTATTACATATGAGTCCTGAGACGCTGAACTTCACCGCTTTCCCGCAGGGGGCGCTGTTGGCGGAAGATGGCGATAAGCGCTATTACGTCCAGCAGGCGCGGGAATTTGTTCTGTTCCCGAACCCTGCTGTCGCCACGGGCTTACGCGCCGGGCTGATGCTGGTGGAAGACAGTGCGCATAACGAGGCGCTGGGATCGACGTTACCCTAAGGGAATGCGATAGAATGCGGCCGGACCACGGTCGCACTTTTATTGCGCTCTGCTGGTGTGGTTCATTGCACAGTAACAGGTAAAGACGCTAACTTTTTCCTTCCGCTATTCTGCCTTCCGTATTACACTTCTCCATAATCTCTGCATAAATCCCCGTAAATTCATACTCTTTTGCAATTCCTCACCGAATCCTTCGCATTGTCTCCATGATTGGCGATAGATTGTCTTTTATGCTTTCACGGCTTTACTCTGCCTCTGAGTACTTGACGTTCAGCGTCGTAAACTTGCTTTCGACATCACGACAACTGAATTGCCACAGACTGAAATATAAGGACAATATTATGCGTAAATTATCTTCTTTCGTTGTAGCCGCTACACTGGCCTTGGGTACTGCTGGTATCGTTCATGCCGCAGCGGATACCTTAACCCCCCCGCCAGCGGGCGCTGAAAAACCGATGATGCATAAGCCACCACGCCATGGCGGTATGCATGAAATGTTCAAGGGGCTGAATTTGACGGATGCGCAGAAACAACAGATGCGCACCATTATGAAAGAGTCGCACAAAGAGATGGAGCGTCCTTCCCTGGAAGAGCGTCGTGCGATACACAGCATTATCGCAGCAGACAGCTTCGACCGGACTAAAGCGGAAGCCCAGGCAACGGAGATGTCGGCGAACGGCAAAGCGCGCGCACTGTCGATGCTGGAAACGCAGAACAAACTGTATAACGTGCTGACTCCTGAGCAGAAAAAACAGTTTAATCAGAATTTTGAGAAACGTCTGACAGAAAAACCACAGCATGAAGGTAAAATGCTTCCTGCAGACGACTAAACCTCGCTGACATAGATTGGAGACCGCCGACGTTGCCCACCTTGCCTGAATGGCGGTGGTCAGCGTCGGCGGTTTTGTTTACAGGGGCAGGGGGATCACGGGCAGTTTGCCCGAGAGCAGCGGTTTGCAAAGGATTTTGTAGCCATCGCTGTCAAATCCTGGCGGCGTTTTGCACAGTGCGACGGCGTCTTCCAGTTCGCTGACCGATCCCAGATACAGCCAGTTATTGATCACATGTATCTGCTTTTGCATCTCTCCCTCTTCAATCACCGCCACTGCGCCAGGCCATGGCCAGCACTGAAGCCGTACGGCTTCCAGCGCGGCCAGTAAACGCTGCTGATGTTCCTCGGGTGGCTCTTTACCGCAGCAGGCACCTGCACAGCGCTTCAGGGCAAAACGAAAGCAGGCTCGTCCTTTGCTTAACGGCTCCAGACCCAGCAGGCCGTAACAGAGCTGTTGTTCATCGGCGATCTTCTGCAGCGTAGCCAGCGCAGCGCGGCGATGTGCATACAGACCAAACAGATTCGATGTATGGGAAAAATCGACCTCTTTGGCATAGACTACGTCGGGCCGACCCTCACGGATTTGCAGTGCGCAGAGCTGGCGGTTTTTGCGCAGGCGCTTATTAAACAGCGGTTGCTGTAGCTTGATCATCTGTGCTTCCAGCAACAGAGCGCCCATCTCTCCGGCGGTAGGAATAAAACTGATGCGCCTGGCCTGATACAGCATTCTTGCCTCGGCTGGGGTGCGCAGGTGCGACAGCACGCGGCTGCGGATATTGACACTTTTGCCGATATAGAGCGGCAGTCTGTCGCTTTCGCCGTGGAAGGTATACACACCGGGCAGGGCGGGGAGACTGGAAAGCCACGGACGGAGTTGCTCGGGGTATTGGTAGAGGGTTTCTGCCTCGAAAACAGGGCGACGGCTGGCTATTTTTTTTGTCACTCACGACTCCACTTACTGGTTACTTGTACAGTGTAGCAGTGAATGCAGGGATGAAAAAGCAGCGGGGTGGCAGGATGCCGCCCCGCTGAGGGTTATTTCTTCCAGAAATCGTCGAAGACGGTAATCGGTGGGCGACGTTTATGCTCCGTTTTCAGATACCAGCTTTCAATGGTTTTCGCCGCGCTGGCATCGATCGTTTCGCCTTGAAGATAACGATCGATCATCTCATAGGTCACGCCCAGCGCGACTTCATCCTGCAAACCTGGACGGTCATCTTCCAGGTCGGCCGTAGGCTGTTTCAGATAGAGATGTTCCGGGCAACCCAGCGCTTTCAATAGCTGTTTTCCCTGGCCTTTGTTGAGACGGAAAATCGGGTTAATGTCCGTACCGCCATCGCCATACTTGGTGAAAAATCCAGTGACCGCTTCGGCAGCATGATCGGTACCGACCACCACACCTGCTGTCATCCCCGCGATGCTGTACTGAGCTTTCATACGCTCACGGGCTTTCTCATTACCACGAATAAAATCAGACAGCGTAATACCTGCCTCGCGCAGTGCCTGCTCGCTGGCCTGCACCGCCGCCTTGATGTTAACTGTCAGTACGCGGTCTGGCTGGATAAACGTAATCGCATCCTGGCAATCTTGCTCGTCAGCCTGAATGCCGTGCGGCAGACGTACGGCGATAAACTGGTAAGTCGTATCGCCGGTTTCGTCACGCAGTTCGTTGATGGCGGTCTGACACAGTTTTCCGGTTAACGTAGAGTCCTGACCGCCGCTGATCCCCAGCACGAGCGTTTTCAGGAACGGATAGGTTTTCAGATACGACTTGAGAAACTCTACGCTGGTGCGAACTTCTTCACGGGCATCAATAGTGGGTTTGACGCCCAGCGCCTTGATAATGTCCTGTTGCAAAGCCATTGACCTCTCCTCAGATTCAGCGCCGACAGACGGCGGCCAGATGCATTTTTGTCTGTTAAAGCTAACCTGCATGGCGCGAAACAACAAATACTTATTCGCGCCACACGCTGATATATCAGGCGTTTTTCGGTTTCACTGCCAGCAGGGTAAACATCAATATGGCCAGCATATAGCAACCGAATATGGTGGCGGTCATGGTCAGTACCGATGTGCCGCCAATGCCAGTTACCGGCACGCTGATGCCGCCCAGGGTAAACATGGTGACGCCAATCACCGCTGAGGCGCTGCCCGCCCGGTGACCCTGGCTTTGCATCGCCAGCGATGACGCGGTGACGGAAATGACCCCGTTACTGGCCACGCTAAAGAACAGCGCGACCAGCACCAGCGGCAGAGCCGCGCCGCTTAAACCTGCCAGCAGCAAACTACTGGATGAGATAAACGCCAGTGTCAGACCACCTTTCAGCACCCGGTATTCACCCCAAAGCGGGCAGAGACGGGCACTGACCTGTGATGCAATTATCAGGCCGACACCGTTCGCAGCAAAACATAAACTGAAGGCCTGCGGCGACAGTTGGTAGATTTGTTGCAACACGAAAGGGGAGGCGCCGATGTAAGCGAACATGCCGGACATCATAAAGCCCTGAGTCAGGCAGAATCCCATAAACGGACGATGAGTGACCACCTGACCTAAGGCGGCCCACGCAGAGAAGATACTGCCCTGGCTACGTCGTTCCGGGGGCAGAGTTTCATGCAGCTTGATACGTGCCAGAATAAACAGCAGCAGTGCGATGAGTGCGATGACCATAAACAGGCCCCGCCAGTCGAGGAAGGCCATCAGTGCGCCACCCATCACCGGGGCGGCAATCGGGGCCAGTCCGTTCACCAGCATCAACAGGGCGAAGAAGCGGGTTAACTCGTGCCCGCTATACATATCGCGAGCGATAGCACGTGACAGAACCGCGCCGCCGGCGCCGGACAATCCTTCAAACAGGCGTGCCAGCAGAAGCTGGTGGATATCCTGCGCCAGCGCACAGCCGATCGATGCCACCAGCAGCAATACCAGTGACAGCAGCAAAGGACGAATGCGGCCATATTTATCACTCAAGGGGCCAAAAAACAGCTGCCCAAGACCGAGGCCAAGCAACCCGGCGGTCAGGCTCAACTGGGCAGTGGCCGTTGGGGTGTTCAGGTCCGTGGCCAACTCTGGCAGAGCGGGCAGATAGAGGTCGATGCAAAGCGGGCCCAGGGCCGCCAGCAGTCCGAGCGTGATGGCATAGCCAAGACGTTTGGGGTGTACAGGTGTCATGATTCCTCTGATTTAAAAAGAAGGTCGTTAATGTGTTGATATAAGGTGTAGAGGCGCTCGGGTGAGGCTTTTTGCGGTGTCAGCCGACGATAAGAGGTGCCTTCAACCATCACGGCGAGGATCTCGACGCTGGCCCGAACCCGTTCGGCACTGAATTCGGGATGCAGGCGGGCAACTTTCTGACAGGCATGGCTGAACATGCGCTCATCAGCATCAGCTATCATTTGTGCCACGCGCGGGTTACGGGTGGCTTCGGCAGCCACTTCCACCATCAGCGCTTCATCATCTTCATCCTGAGCTTCACGCCATGCCAGCATCCTTGCCAGATGAATATTGCTGCTGGTGGCGAGCATCTCCTGCACACGGGAGTCAATAATTCGCTTCACGATTTCCTGGATAATCGCATCTTTATTGGTGAAATAACGATAAATCTGGCCGACACTCAACTGCGCTTCAGTGGCCAGTTGCGCCATACTGGCGGCATGAAAACCATGCTGACGGAAACAGCGACGGGCGGCGATAATGATTTCATCCTGGCGCAGACGATGGCGGGCATCACGGGCTTCTGTTTGTAGGCTCACTGGTGCTCCACTGTCAGGTAAAACGGTCCTGTAAACGCGGATGACGCAGATCAGGATAGTCAGTGCGAATGTTCATTCTCAATCTGTAGATTATAAGCACCCTACGGAGGTAACTGATAATAATTTGACGCCAAAAAGTTGAAAAATCTGTATTTCTATTCCAGGCTTAACGTTACACGGATAAGACACGAGGAAGAATAAATGCGTAAAATGACGGGATTGATAGGTGCCGCAGTAGCACTGGCTGTGTTATCTGGTTGTACAGCTTACGACCGCGCTGAAAGCTATGCGACGAAACCAGTCGTACAGGATGTGAAAAAAGGTATGACGCGTCAGCAGGTTCGTGATATTGCCGGCCCACCATCAACCGAAATTACGATGGTACATGCGCGTGGTACGTGCCAGACCTATGTGTTGGGTGAACGTGACGGCAAGCAGCAAACCTACTTCGTTAGCTACGCTGACACCGGTCGCGTAATGAACTACGGCTTCCAGAGCTGTAAAGAGTACGATACCGATCCTCAGGTTAATCAGTAGCAGATTGTCTGAATAAAAAGAGGCCACTTCGGTGGCCTTTTTTTATACGGAGTTTTCTTCTGTCGTTTATGCCGGAACACTTAATGCTTTCTGGCTGCGTGACCAGATGCGGTGCATCGCCAGTGCCGCGACAAAATCGCTCATTAATTTACCTTCCGCTTTGCTTTCCGTAATAATGCCTTCCTCCTGTTCGTCGTCAGTCAGACCAAAGTGCGCCGCAAAGCGCCGTGCATCTCCACTCAGACCGATCACTTTCAGGTGTTTATAAGCCTCCAGAAGGAAATAGCACGCATCGCCGCGCAGCAGCAGCGCATCGATATTGCCATCCGGAACGATGACAGCATCAAAAGCGAGTGAGGGCAACGCGCTAAAGGTGCCATCCACGGGAAGTGAGGAACCATCGCTGGCGGTTACCTCGCCCATGTGCGCCGCCAGCAGTTTTGCATGTACGCCATGTTGTTTAAGTGCCAGAAAAATAGCCAGCGTATCAGCAGCATCAACGCCATCGCTGACAAGCAGAGCAACCTGCCGGCCTTTGATATTGCCGCTGGGAACAGCATAAAGGCTCAGGCTGGCATCTTTTTTCAGACCATTAATGTCCTTAGGAGGGGCGGTCTGCATCTGCTCATCGGACAGCGTCACACCCAGATGTTCAGCCACACCGGTGGCGAGAGAGATATCAATATGCGTCAGCTGATCCACCACGCGTTCGCGGATAGCACTACGGCTCACCTTACTTAATTCAAAGGAGAAGGCTTCAATAATGTGCTGCTGTTCTACGGGCATCTGGCTGAGCCAGAACAGCCGTGGCTGAGAGTAATGCTCATCAAATGTGGGGCTGCGCTCACGGACTTTATGACCTTCAATGCGTTCCTGGTAGCTTTCGAATCCACCCCGCTGAGCCGCAGGAGGGGTTTCCCTCGGCCAGTTGTCATTAATCGAGTTAGGTTCGTAGTTGGCCGGGTTGGTATCGATATCCATGCGATGCATACCCTGACGCTGAAAGTTGTGATAAGGACACACCGGGCGATTGATGGGAATTTCGTGGAAGTTAGGCCCACCAAGACGACTGATTTGCGTATCGGTGTAAGAAAAAAGGCGTCCCTGAAGCAACGGGTCATTGGTGAAGTCCATGCCAGGAACGATATGGCCTGGATGGAAGGCGACCTGTTCAGTTTCGGCGAAGAAGTTATCCGGGTTACGGTTCAGTACCATCTTGCCAATCAGCTCTACGGGGACCAGTTCTTCAGGGATCAGCTTGGTGGCATCCAGCAGATCAAAATCAAAAGCAAACTCATCGCTCTCTTCTACCAGCTGTACGCCCAGTTCGTACTCAGGGAAATCACCGGCCTCAATAGACTCCCACAGATCACGACGATGGAAATCCGGATCGCGGCCGCTGAGTTTCTGGGATTCATCCCATAGCAGTGACGCTTTACCTGCCACCGGTTTCCAGTGAAAACGCACAAAGGTGGCGTGACCTGCGGCATTGATAAAGCGGAAGGTGTGAATACCAAAACCTTCCATAGTGCGATAGCTGCGCGGGATGCCACGGTCGGACATTGCCCACATAACATTGTGCAGGGTCTCGGGCTGAAGCGAGACATAATCCCAGAAACTGTCATGAGCGCTACCGCCTTGCGGCATTTCATTATGCGGTTCGGGCTTCACTGCATGGACAAAGTCAGGGAATTTGTGCGCATCCTGAATGAAGAAAACCGGGGTATTGTTACCCACTAAGTCGAAGACACCTTCATCGGTATAAAACTTGGTGGCGAAACCGCGAATATCGCGCACGGTATCGGCGGAACCCGCCCCGCCCTGAACCGTTGAGAAACGGACAAAAACGGGGGTAACAGTATCAAGTGAGGTCAGAAAACTGGCTTTAGTGATATCACTCATATCACGGTAGGGCTGGAAATAACCATGTGCAGCCGAACCGCGCGCATGAACAACCCTTTCCGGAATTCGCTCATGGTCAAAATGGGTGATTTTTTCGCGCAGAATGAAGTCTTCGAGCAGGGTTGGGCCTCGAGTCCCTGCGCGCAGTGAATTCTGGTCATCCGCGATCCGCGTGCCCTGATTGGTGGTCAGGGGCTGATTTTTTCCGCTCTTGCGAAAGGGGTCAAGTGCATCAACTTTAGTGTTGGCAGGTGAGGAAAGGTGGCCGCTATCCGGGCGTTCGTTTTTTTTTGACATAATACACTGCTCCAGTGACGGGCTTTCGGGTACCAGTAACTATAGAACAGTGAGCGGTATACGCCTGCAAAATGGAGGGATAAGTCAAATTGATGGCAGGAAATAAAAAAGGGCCGGCAGGATACCGGCCCGTAAACGGCAATTAACGGTGAGCTAATTCGGCTTCGTTATCCGCATCGGTATTCAAAATCTTCTTATCCGTTTGCTTCAGCCACTGACTGGTCAGCGTTCCGGCAGTCATGGAGCCGTTAACGTTCAGCGCAGTACGCCCCATATCGATCAGCGGTTCGATGGAGATCAGCAAAGCGACCAGGGTGACAGGCAGGCCCATCGCCGGCAGTACGATCAGAGCAGCAAAGGTGGCACCGCCGCCAACGCCTGCCACACCCGCAGAACTGAGGGTGACAATGCCTATCAACGTGGCAATCCACATCGGTTCGAACGGGTTGATGCCAACGGTTGGCGCAACCATCACTGCCAGCATGGTCGGATAGAGACCGGCACAGCCGTTCTGACCGATAGTGGCACCGAATGAGGCGGCAAAGCTGGCGATGGATTCAGGAATACCCAGACGGCGGGTTTGAGCCTCAACGCTCAGCGGGATAGTGGCGGCACTGGAACGGCTGGTGAACGCAAAGGTAATCACTGGCCACACTTTGCGGAAGAAGCGCAGTGGATTTACACCGTTAACCGACAGCAGCAGGGCGTGCACGGCGAACATAATCGCCAGGCCAAGATAGGATGCCAGCACGAAGCTACCCAGTTTAATAATGTCGCTGAGGTTGGATGTGGCGACGACTTTGGTCATCAGCGCCAGCACGCCGTACGGCGTCAGCTTCATAATCAGGCGGACCAGCTTCATCACCCACGCTTGCAGCGTATCGATGGCTTTCAGAACACGCTGACCTTTTTCGGCATCATCCTTCAGCAGTTGCAGCGCGGCAACACCGAGGAAGGCCGCGAAGATCACCACGCTGATAATTGACGTCGGATTGGCACCGGTCAGATCGGCAAACGGATTCTTCGGAACAAAAGAGAGCAACAGCTGCGGCGCACTGAGGTCAGCAACTTTGCCGACGTAATTATTTTGGATCGCAGCCAGACGCGCACTTTCCTGCACACCCTGCACCAGTCCACTGGCATTCAGGCCAAACAGCCAGGTAACAAAGATCCCGACTGCCGCTGAAATCGCGGTAGTGAACAGCAGAACACCAATCGTCAGCAGGCTGATTTTACCCAGTGATGACGCGTTGTGCAGACGGGCAACTGCGCTGAGGATAGAGGCAAATACCAGCGGCATAACAATCATTTGTAACAGCTGAACATAGCCGTTACCGACGAGGTTAAACCAGCTGACCGACTCTTTAATGATCGGGCTGTTTTCGCCGTAGATCGCGTGAAGGGCCAGCCCGAACAGTACCCCGATCACCAGACCGAACAGCACTTTCTTTGACAGGCTCCAACCTGTGCGACCGGTTTTTGCTACCAGCAGCAGCAGGGCGACAAACGCCACAAGGTTAATGATTAGCGGAAAGTTCATTCCCATTTTCTCCCAATAAATACGGACTACAATGTCGCCATGCTGGTGACAATTAATTTTTGACGCGCAGAAAGTAAAAACAGTGGCGGAATGGTATCAGCTACTTATGGTGCAGCCTTATATCCAGATGGAATTATTTATAACTTTTCGGTGTTATTTGAACACTTAATCAACCCTTCGTTTATTAATTAATCGCTCAATGTGATATTGCGCGGAGCTGACCACCTGGTTTGTCCAGCCGGATGCACCAAAAGGTAGCGAGCTGGGGGGGAACCAGATGGCATAGCCGACTAAAACCAGGCACAGGGCGCGCTCCAGCTGATTGCCTTTTTGGCTGTTCAGCACGGGCAAACGAAAGCGCCAGCGACAGGGCCAGAGCAGCGGCACGCCAGCGGGTGTCAGCATGTCGGCGACGATGTGGCTCAGATAACCCAGCACCATCCCCTGAAAAGCATCCGCTGGAATCAGCCAGGCGTCTGGGAGCTTTAACTGCAACAGGGCAACGCCCCCGACGACTGCCAGCAGGCTGTGGGTGAACCCCCGGTGGCCAAACGCACGGGCGATAGGATGCGATAGCCACCTCAGGCGCTGGCCCAGAAACGACTTCGGATGGTCGATATCGGGCAACAGGCAGGTCAGCAACGTAGCGGGGATAATGTGCCACCAGTCTGCGCTGGCCAGAACGGGAGTGAGTTCGGCACGTTTCGCAAAAATTGCACTGGCGATGGCAAAAATAAGATGGCCTTCGGCCGTCATGGGAGTACCTGGCTGCATAACTGTCAATGCATCCAGTATAGGGAATATATACAGTAGAATAAATATGTGACGCTGTAACGAAAGATAAATAATTTGGCATTAATCGTGCGGTGAACAAAGCGTGAGCGGCTTTTGTTCACCGCAGCGCATTAACGTGCCAGCCAGCCACCGTCTACCGCCAGCGTATAGCCATTGACGTAGTCAGCGGCCGCAGAGGCGAGAAATACCACCGGGCCCATCATATCGTCACTTTGACCCCAGCGTCCGGCAGGGATGCGATCCAGAATTTGCTGATTCCTGTCTTCATCGTCGCGTAGCTGTTCCGTGTTATTGGTGGCCATATAACCGGGGGCGATGGCATTGACGTTGATGCCATACTGCGCCCATTCATTGGCCATCAGGCGCGTGAGCCCCATCACGGCGCTTTTTGACGCCGTGTAGGACGGCACCCGGATCCCCCCCTGATAAGAGAGCATTGAAGCGATATTGATGATTTTACCCCCACGCCCCTGGCGAACAAACTGGCGGGCTACCGCCTGTGAGAGGAAAAACAATGTCTTGCTGTTAACGTTCATTACGTCATCCCAGTCACGTTCGCTGAAGTCGAGCGCGTCTGCCCGGCGAATAATCCCGGCATTGTTGACCAAAATATCTAACTGTGGGCAGGCGGTCAGCGCCTGATCCATCACGCTCTCAAGGCAATGGCTGTCGGAAAGGTCTGCCGTGATGCTGACAAACCGTCGCCCGGTGGCCATGACTTTTTGTGCAGTCTCGCTGGCAGAGGAGCGATTAACACCAATAATATCGCATCCTGCCTGGGCCAGCCCAAGCGCCATTCCCTGACCAAGACCGGTGTTACAGCCGGTAATCATGGCCACTTTGCCTTCAAGATTAAATGTGTTCAGGATCATCGTGGCTCCTTATAGATAAGTGGGCACGCGCCATGGCAGAGATGACATAACGGATATGCGCGAGCCGGTTAACGGAGCATAGGCAGAAGCGGGGATGAATTCAACAAAAATGAAACGATGTTTTATTTATTTTAACGGCAATGGGTGATAATAAAAAACCAGGCGGACGCATTGCCGCCTGGTACTGACTCAGCGTCCGTGCAGATGCTGTGCTGTAAGCTCTTCAAGGCTGGCGAGTTTTACGTCAGCCAGTGACCAGCGCAGATCGGCGGCATGAGCGGCATCCGGGACGACGATAGAGCGCATACGTCCTGCTTTGGTGGCGATCATGCCGTTAAATGAGTCTTCCAGCGTCACGCAGTTGAGCGGATCCACGCCCAGGCGGGCGGCCGCATCCAGATAGACCTGCGGGTGGGGTTTACTGTAAGGCAGCGCCTCTGCCGAGGCCAGGACCTCAAAGTACTGGCGCAGGTTGAACATCTCCAGCACACGTTCCAGCATAAATAGCGGTGAGGCAGACGCGAGGCCGATCTTCAGTCCCTCGGACTGACAGAGCTGTAATGCCTGTTCAACGCCGGGCAGGAGCGGCCGGGTTTCTTCGACCAGACTCAGTGCCCGTGCGATGACTCGCTGGGTGACTTCGGCCTGGGAGGGGCCTTTCCACGGCAGGTTTTCATACCACATACGTACCACCTGATCGATACGCAGACCCAGCGCATCCGGCATTTCACCGCGACGGCTGAGGTCAACATCAAGGGTGGTTAAGATATCCAGCTCGGCTTGTTGCCACAGGGGCTCGGAATCAATCAGCAGACCATCCATATCAAAAATGGCGGCGAGTACAGGGCGGTGATAAGACATGCTACGGCTCCATTTAACAGTTTATGGCAGCTTAGCACGAAGTGTTGATGAAAAAATTATCATCGCGGCAGGCTGTCTGTGTAAACCTGGCATTAACTCTGCATTTTGCAGGCACTTTTATGTCACTACAGGTAAACTGACAGGCAGACAACAGATGGACTGGAGAAAGCATGACATATCAACAGGCTGGCAGGGTTGCGATTATAAAGCGCATCGCGGGCTGGATTATTTTTATTCCCGCGTTGTTATCGACGCTGATTTCACTGCTGGGTTTTCTGGAAAAGAGTCGTGAGCAGCGCGAAGGTATCAATGCGGTGATGCAGGATTTCGCCCATGTGATGATTGATATGATCCGCTTCAATACTGGTTTTCTCTCTGGCTTCTGGGCAAATTCGCCCATACCGGATTTTAATCAGGGGACGAATGTCCTGTTCTGGATAATTTATGTGCTGATTTTTGTTGGTCTGGCGTTACAGGCCTCGGGAGCACGTATGTGGCGGCAGACGCGTTTTCTGCGTGAGAGTCTGGAAGATCAGATGATCCTGGAGAAAGCGCGCGGCACAGAAGGGCAAAGCCGGGAACAGCTGGAAGCAAAAATTGTGGTGCCACGGCACACGATTTTCCTGCAAATCTTCCCACTCTACATCCTGCCGGTGATCATCATAGTGGCCGGATATTTTGTGTTGAAACTGGCTGGCTTCATCTACTAAGCCAGCCCTCATACCCACGTTTGCGTTCTGCCATCAGGCAGGGCGCGCGTGGCGTTTTACCCGCTCATCGGTATCCAGCAATGCGCTTGTGGCCCGTTGCGCCTCTCCCAGCCAGCGTCCGCCAAAGACATTGGCGCGGTTAAGCAGGTAATAGAGCTGATAGACAGGCTGCCGTTGCAGGAAGTCGCCAGGCAGCGGCCAGACTGACTGGTAACCATCATAAACCTGCACCGGAACATCCGGGAACCAGGACAGCATCGCCAGATCGCATTCACGATCCCCCCAGTAGCAGGCGGGATCAAATATCCACGGTCCGCTGTCACTTCCGGCACAGTTGGCCGGCCACAGGTCGCCATGCAGCAGGGACGGCTGAGGGTGATGTGATTCCAGAATCGCTTGTGCACAATGGACAATCAGTTCGCTGTCACCATACTGAATGCCTTTCTCTGCGGCGAGCTGAAGCTGCCAGCCGATGCGCTGTTCGGCAAAGAATACCGACCAGCGGCGCAACCAGCTGTTCGGCTGCAGGGAGGTGGTGATGTTATTGTCGAAGTCGAGGCCAAACTGCGGTTGTTCACTCCACTGATGAAGGTGCGCCAGCTGCTGACCCAGTTGAAAAGCACCATGGGCATCAAGCGGCCTGACCGGGATGTACTCAAGCAGTAAAAAGCTGGTATCGCGATCGCTACCCACCCCGTATACCGCTGGTACGCGCACTGTCTGACTGCGTGCCAGCAGCTGTAACTGATCGGCTTCCCATGTGAACAGGTCCTGCATGTCACGCTGGTTACATTTAACGAAGATTTCATGCTCACCATAGCGCAGATACCAGGTGGGATGAACATCACCACCGGGCAGCTCGCTGCGTTCGGTGATCTCTGCCGACCCCAACTGCTCACTCAACAGACGACGAATGGCTGACCACATAGGACACTCCTCTTTTTCGCTGTGATTGCACTATGATAACGCTTAAAGAATAACCAAAATCTGCGCTTGCGCACGTTAAGCGCCCGTCTTTACAAAAACTTAGTCGGTGTTACTGCGGAAGTCTTCCCAGTGCTGAACGTCAAGTTGCGGTACTTCTCCCAGTACCTGTTCACCGATCCCCACCGCTTGCTGGTGGATATCCTCTTCTGACAAAGCGGTAATGATGCCGAAACTGTTGGTGCCAAGTTCGTGTGGATGACCATCGTCATCTTTCAACGTGGTAGAAAATCCACTACTAATCAGCGCACTACTGAGTTCCAGCACATCTGACAAACCTTTTTCATCGTAATGAAAAGTCACAACATACTGATGGATCCCCTGATTACTCATCATTCACCTCATTGTAAAAAAACATGTTTTCAGCGTAGCCCATCCTGAAGGGGGCGCAGTAAAATCAGCATATCGTAGGGGGGATGTGGCGCATTAACACATTTGTGCGTGTTGCAAATCAGAGCAGGGGGCTTGAGAAAGAGGTGAAGAAGAAAGCAGCCCGTTGACTGGGGGGATTTTACATTTAGTCACATTGCTGACGGTTTTCGGTGAAAAAATACCCGTTACTAAAGATATTTCTTATTTACAGCCAGGTGTTTTCTCACCAAATACCCTCTATAATGCGCCGCGTTAATGGGAATGTTCTCAATAACGGTGCTGTTTTGTCATGATGCTTTGTAAAAAGAGCGAATTAACAAATTGTTACGAATATTACCGTAAAATGCGTTGATCGTCCTTCAAAACGCTTCAGACTCACTCTTTTAAAAACTGTCGTACGGGTCACATTTAAATGAAAGCGCTTAATAAGCTGTCTGTAGTTCTGCTGCTCTCCGGGGGAGCACTGTGTCAACAAGCCCTGGCGGATAATAACGTCTTCACGGTTATGGATGACCCTTCCACGGCGAAAAAAGATTTTGAAGGCAACGCCGCTGCGGGTTATCTGGCGCAGTCTGGCAACACCACCAGCTCCTCTGCAACGGCAAACACCAACCTGACCTGGTATACGCCAAGCTTTGCATACAGCCTGTGGGGCAACGCCAGTAATACCTCTTCCAATGATGAGCGCTCTTCAGAGACTTATCAGGTGGGTGGCCGTACGCGTTACAACATGAACAGTGCCGATTACCTGTTCGGCCAGGCAAGCTGGTTAAGTGACCGTTTCAATGGCTACGATGGTCGTTCCATCCTGGCGGCAGGTTATGGTCGTCAGCTGCTGAATGGCCCGGTGCACTCACTGCGTGTGGAAGCCGGTCCTGGTGTGCGTTATGACGATTACCATCAAGGTGGCCATGAAACTCAGGCGCTGGCTTACGGTGCATTTAGCTACCAGTGGCAGTTAACCGATACCACCAAGTTCATTCAGGGTGTTTCCGTTCTGGGTAGCGACGATACTACCGTCAACTCAGAAACCGGTCTTCAGGTGGCGATTAATGAACATTTCGCCCTGAAAATGGCTTACAACGTGACCTGGAACCAGAATCCTCCAGAGTCTGCGCCTGATCATACTGATACCAAAACAACGATCATGCTTTCCTACGCGATGTAATCCTCAGACGAGCCGCTGCCTGCGGCTCGTTTTTCTCCTGCCTCGAATCCTCCTGCTTCGTTTCTGAACGGTTTCTCTCTGATCCTAAAGCCATTTGATGACGTATCCGTTCATTGCTTAAGACACGCCCCCGTGCAATTGACCTCTATGAAGTGTAAGATGTTCCTCCTTCTGAAGTTTCTGATAAACAGACACTTTTGAATATGTGTACCAGGCCTGTACCAAATCGGCAAATGTGAGTCGGTTTCAAGTGCAAAGTGCTTGTTGTATAACGTAAATTTTAATTTTGCATGTAATCTTACGTGTGGGTTACCACTGCAATTAAGGATGTTTCATGCCTGTTATTACTCTTCCTGATGGAAGCCAGCGTTCGTTTGACCACGCCGTAAGCGTGATGGATATTGCTCTGGACATCGGTCCTGGCCTGGCGAAAGCCTGTATTGCCGGACGTGTCAATGGCGAACTGGTTGATGCGGTTGACCCGATCACCGAAGACGCACAAGTTGCCATCATCACGGCGAAAGACGATGCGGGTCTGGAAATTATTCGTCACTCCTGCGCCCACCTTTTAGGGCACGCGATCAAGCAACTGTGGCCAGATACGAAAATGGCTATCGGTCCTGTTATCGACAACGGTTTTTACTATGATGTTGATCTCGACCGTACGCTGACCCAGGAAGACATTGAGCTGCTGGAAAAGCGTATGCACCAGTTAGCTGAGACGAATTACGACGTCATCAAGAAGAAAGTCAGCTGGCAGGAAGCGCGTGATGCCTTCGCTGCACGTGGTGAGACTTATAAAACCACCATCCTTGATGAAAATATCAGCCACGACGATCGTCCTGGTCTGTATCATCACGAAGAATATGTGGATATGTGCCGTGGCCCGCACGTACCCAATATGCGTTTTTGTCATCACTTTAAGCTGCAGAAAATTTCTGGTGCTTACTGGCGTGGTGACAGCAATAACAAAATGCTGCAACGTATCTACGGCACTGCATGGGGCGATAAGAAGCAATTAGCCGCCTATCTGCAACGTCTGGAAGAAGCAGCAAAACGCGACCACCGTAAAATCGGTAAACAGCTCGACCTGTATCATATGCAGGAAGAGGCACCAGGTATGGTGTTCTGGCACAACGATGGCTGGACAATTTTCCGTGAACTGGAAGTGTTTGTTCGTACCAAGCTGAAAGAGTATGAGTACCAGGAAGTGAAAGGTCCGTTTATGATGGACCGTGTGCTGTGGGAGAAAACCGGGCACTGGGAAAACTACAAAGAGGCGATGTTTACCACCTCTTCTGAGAACCGTGAATACTGCATTAAGCCAATGAACTGCCCAGGGCACGTGCAGATTTTCAATCAGGGTCTAAAATCATACCGCGACCTGCCGTTACGTATGGCTGAGTTTGGCAGTTGCCACCGTAATGAGCCGTCAGGTGCGTTGCACGGTCTGATGCGTGTGCGTGGTTTTACCCAGGATGATGCCCACATCTTCTGTACCGAAGAACAGGTACGTGATGAGGTCAACGGCTGTATTAAGATGGTGTACGACATGTACAGCACCTTCGGCTTTGAAAAGATCGTGGTAAAACTGTCTACCCGTCCTGAAAAACGTATCGGTAGTGATGATCTCTGGGACCGTTCAGAGGCCGACCTGGCCGCTGCGCTGAAAGAGAACAATATACCGTTCGACTATCAGCCGGGTGAGGGCGCATTCTACGGCCCTAAAATTGAATTTACCCTGTATGATTGCCTCGACCGTGCATGGCAGTGCGGTACCGTTCAGCTCGACTTCTCTCTGCCGAGCCGTCTGAGTGCCTCTTATATCGGTGAAAGTAATGAACGTCAGGTGCCAGTGATGATTCACCGTGCAATCCTGGGGTCCATGGAGCGCTTTATCGGGATTTTAACCGAAGAATATGCCGGTTTCTTCCCGACCTGGTTAGCTCCTGTACAAGTTGTGGTGATGAATATCACCGATGGTCAGTCCGAATATGTTGCAGAATTGACTCGAAAACTGCAAAATGCGGGCATTCGTGCAAAAGCGGACTTGAGAAACGAGAAGATTGGCTTTAAAATCCGTGAACATACTTTACGACGTGTCCCTTATATGTTGGTCTGTGGTGATAAAGAGGTGGAAGCTGGCAAAGTTGCCGTTCGCACCCGCCGCGGTAAAGACCTGGGAAGCATGGACGTAAACGAAGTGATCGCTAAGCTGCAGGGTGAAATCCGCAGCCGCAATCTTCATCAATTGGAGGAATAAAGTATTAAAGGCGGAAAACGAGTTCAACCGGCGCGTCCTAATCGCATAAATAGAGAAATTCGCGCCACTGAGGTTCGTCTGACTGGCGTCGATGGCGAACAGATTGGTATTGTCAGTCTGAATGAAGCTTTGGAAAAAGCTGAAGAAGCGGGCGTGGATCTGGTAGAGATCAGCCCCAACGCCGAGCCGCCCGTTTGTCGTATAATGGATTACGGCAAGTTCCTTTACGAAAAAAGCAAATCTTCTAAAGAACAGAAGAAAAAGCAAAAGATTATCCAGGTTAAGGAAATTAAATTCCGTCCTGGTACCGATGATGGCGACTATCAGGTAAAACTACGCAACCTGATTCGCTTTCTGGAAGATGGCGATAAAGCCAAGATCACGCTGCGTTTCCGCGGTCGTGAGATGGCGCACCAGCAGATCGGTATGGAAGTGCTTAACCGCGTCCGTAAAGATCTGTGTGAAGATATTGATCTGGCAGTTGTCGAATCATTCCCTACAAGGATTGAAGGTCGTCAGATGATTATGGTGCTCGCTCCCAAGAAGAAACAGTAGGCCCTAAAGTAATCTTGCTGCGTGTTTCGGCACGCGGCGTGATTCGCCTGTCTGGTTCATTTTATTAACAATGCGAAGTGGATATTTTTTAAATGCCAAAGATTAAAACTGTACGTGGCGCGGCCAAGCGCTTCAAGAAGACCGCCGGTGGCGGCTTCAAGCGTAAACACGCTAACCTGCGTCATATTCTGACTAAAAAATCTACTAAGCGTAAACGCCACCTGCGTCCTAAAGGTATGGTGTCTAAAGGCGATCTGGGTCTGGTTATTGCCTGCCTGCCGTACGCATAAGTATCAATTTTTTTTAACAGAATATTAAACAGGAGAGCTAAATGGCTCGTGTAAAACGTGGTGTAGTTGCTCGCGCACGTCACAAGAAAATCTTAAAACAAGCTAAAGGCTACTACGGTGCACGTTCACGTGTATACCGTGTTGCTTTCCAGGCTGTTATCAAAGCTGGTCAGTATGCTTACCGTGACCGTCGTCAGCGGAAGCGCCAGTTCCGTCAGCTGTGGATTGCGCGTATTAACGCTGCTGCCCGCACTAACGGTATCTCTTACAGCCGCTTCATCAATGGCCTGAAAAAGGCTTCGATCGAAATCGACCGTAAGATTCTGGCTGACATCGCAGTATTCGACAAAGCAGTATTTGCTGCTCTGGTAGAAAAAGCGAAATCAGCTCTGGCGTAAGCCAGATTGAAGAGGGAGCTCGTCTCCCTCTTTTTTATTATCTGAAATGATTGACTTTTTTCCCCTCCGGCCTTTCAATAGAGCGGTCCGAAACTGCATTTAAGGTCAGCTAACCATGAATACTGCTATTTTCCGTTTCTTTTTTTACTTTAGCGCCTGATCATCGGGGGCTTTAGCGCAAAGAAAAGAAACGAAAAATCGCGCTGAAAGCCTCCCTCGTGGAGGCTTTTTTCGTTTTAGCGCACGTGAAATAACGACCGGGCGGCTATTCGTCCTGAAAAAAACAGATCAGCCAGCGTGGCTGGAAGAAGAGGAAAGCATGTCACATCTCGCAGACCTGGTGGCGAGCGCGAAAGCCGCCATCAATGATGCTCAGGATGTCGCCGCGTTAGATAACGTTCGCGTCGAATACCTGGGTAAAAAAGGGCATCTCACGCTCCAGATGACCTCCTTGCGTGAACTGCCTGCGGAAGATCGCCCGGCAGCGGGTGCGGTAATCAATGAAGCAAAACAACAGGTGCAGGAAGCGCTGAACGCGCAGAAAAACGCACTGGAATCTGCAGTGATGAACGCCCGTCTGGCGCAGGAAACCATTGATGTTTCTCTGCCGGGCCGTCGCATTGAAAACGGTGGGTTGCATCCGGTCACGCGCACCATTGACCGCATTGAAACCTTCTTTGGCGAACTGGGCTTCTCTGTCGAGACGGGCCCGGAAATTGAAGATGACTATCATAATTTCGATGCGCTGAATATTCCGGGCCACCACCCGGCGCGCGCCGATCACGATACCTTCTGGTTCGATGCCACCCGCCTGCTGCGTACTCAAACGTCAGGCGTGCAGATCCGCACGATGAAAAACCAGCAGCCGCCAATCCGCATTATTGCGCCAGGTCGCGTGTATCGTAACGATTACGATCAGACTCATACCCCCATGTTCCACCAGATGGAAGGCTTGATTGTTGATAAAAATATCAGCTTTACCAATCTGAAGGGCACCCTGCACGATTTCCTGAACAACTTCTTTGAAGAAGATTTGCAGGTTCGTTTCCGTCCGTCCTACTTCCCGTTCACTGAGCCTTCTGCTGAAGTGGATGTGATGGGTAAAAACGGCAAATGGCTGGAAGTGCTGGGTTGCGGCATGGTGCACCCTAACGTGCTGCGCAATGTGGGTATTGATCCGGAAGTGTACTCAGGTTTCGCCTTTGGTATGGGAATGGAGCGTCTGACCATGCTGCGTTACGGTGTGACCGATCTGCGTGCCTTCTTCGAAAATGATTTACGTTTCCTCAAACAGTTTAAATAAGGGCGGGTAAAACCAATGAAATTCAGTGAACTCTGGTTACGTGAATGGGTCAACCCGGCCATTGACAGTGCAGCCCTGTCCGATCAAATCACCATGGCCGGCCTTGAAGTGGACGGTGTCGATGCGGTTGCCGGTGCTTTCCATGGCGTGGTAGTAGGTGAAGTCGTTGAGTGCGGTCAGCATCCTAACGCCGACAAACTGCGCGTGACCAAAATCAATGTGGGCGGCGAACGCCTGCTGGATATCGTCTGCGGTGCACCCAACTGCCGCCAGGGGCTGAAAGTGGCCGTGGCAACCGTGGGTGCGGTACTGCCGGGCGATTTCAAAATCAAAGCCGCAAAACTGCGCGGTGAGCCGTCAGAAGGCATGCTGTGCTCTTTCTCCGAGCTGGGTATTTCCGACGACCACAACGGCATCATTGAACTGCCGCTGGATGCGACTATCGGCACAGATATCCGCGATTATCTCAAGCTGGATGACAACACCATTGAGATCAGCGTGACGCCTAACCGTGCCGACTGCCTGGGCATTATCGGCGTGGCGCGCGATGTGGCCGTGCTTAACAAGCTGCCACTGACGGCGCCGGAGATGGCCCCCGTCGCCGCGACCGTGCAGGATACTTTCCCGATCCGTGTGGAGGCGAGCGAAGCCTGTCCGCGTTACCTTGGCCGCGTAGTGAAAGGCATCAATGTGAAAGCTGCTACGCCGCTGTGGATGAAGGAAAAACTGCGCCGCTGTGGAATTCGCTCAATCGATCCGGTTGTCGACATCACCAACTATGTTTTACTGGAGTTGGGCCAGCCGATGCACGCCTTTGACCTCGATCGCCTTGAGGGCGGTATCGTGGTGCGTATGGCAGAAGAGGGTGAAACCCTGGTTCTGCTGGATGGTAACGAAGCTAAATTGAGCAGCGATACGCTGGTGATTGCGGATCAGAAGAAAGCGCTGGCGATGGCCGGTATTTTTGGTGGCGAACATTCCGGTGTGAATGAAGAAACCCAGAACGTGCTGTTTGAATGTGCCTTCTTCAGCCCGCTGTCGATCACCGGTCGTGCACGCCGTCATGGTCTGCATACGGATGCTTCGCATCGCTACGAGCGCGGTGTTGACCCGGCATTGCAGCACACGGCGATTGAGCGTGCGACCCGCCTGCTGTTGGATATCTGCGGTGGTGAAGCGGGCCCGGTCATCGATGTGACCCACGAAGCAACCTTGCCTGTGCGTGCCACCATTACGCTGCGTCGTGAAAAACTGGACCGTCTGATTGGCCATGTGATTGCCGATGCTGAGGTGGGCGATATTCTGCGCCGTCTGGGCTGCACGGTGACAGAAGGCCAGGGTGAGTGGCAGGCAGTGGCACCAAGCTGGCGTTTTGACATCGCCATTGAAGAAGACCTGGTAGAGGAAGTCGCCCGTGTTTACGGCTACGACAATATTCCTGACGTGCCTGTACAGGCCGGTCTGGTGATGACGAAGCATCGTGAAGCGAATCTTTCGCTGAAGCGTGTTAAAGCGTTACTGGTGGACAAAGGCTATCAGGAAGCGATTACCTACAGCTTCGTTGACCCGAAAATTCAGGCGTTACTGCACCCGGGCGAAGAAAATCTGGTGCTGCCAAGCCCCATCTCCGTTGAGATGTCAGCAATGCGTCTATCGCTGTGGAGTGGCCTGCTGGGTGCGGTGGTGTATAACCAGAACCGTCAACAGTCTCGCGTGCGTCTTTTCGAGAGCGGGTTGCGCTTTGTGCCTGATACACAGGCAAACCTCGGTATCCGTCAGGACGTTATGCTGGCTGGCGTGATCAGTGGTCATCGCAACGAAGAGCACTGGGATCTGGCGCGTAACCCGGTAGACTTCTATGATTTAAAAGGTGATTTAGAGTCCCTGCTGGAATTGACCGGCAAACTCGATGAGATTCAGTTTGTGGCTGCCACTAACCCGGCGCTTCATCCGGGGCAGAGCGCCGCGATTTATTTACGTGGCGAACACATCGGATTTATTGGTGTGGTGCATCCGGAACTTGAACGTAAACTGGATCTTAACGGCCGTACCGTGGTGTTTGAACTGTTGTGGGATAAGGTCGCAGACCGCGTCCTGCCTGATGCCAGCGGCATTTCGCGCTTCCCGGCGAACCGTCGTGACATCGCTGTCGTTGTCGCTGAAAACGTGCCAGCAGCAGATATTATCACCGAGTGTAAGAAAGTTGGCGTAAATCAGGTAGTTGGCGTAAACTTGTTTGACGTGTACCGTGGTAAGGGCGTAAATGATGGTTTTAAGAGCCTCGCTATCAGCCTGATTTTGCAAGATACCAGCCGGACACTCGAAGAAGAGGAGATTGCCGCTACCGTTGCAAAATGCGTAGAGGCACTGAAAGAGCGATTCCAAGCATCCTTGAGGGATTGAACCTATGGCGCTTACAAAAGCTGAAATGTCTGAATACCTGTTTGAGAAGCTTGGTCTTAGCAAACGGGATGCCAAAGAGCTGGTTGAACTGTTTTTCGAAGAAGTGCGTCGTGCTTTGGAGAATGGTGAGCAGGTCAAACTGTCTGGATTTGGCAATTTCGACCTTCGCGACAAAAATCAACGTCCGGGACGTAACCCCAAAACGGGTGAAGATATTCCCATTACGGCTCGCCGGGTTGTGACGTTTCGACCTGGTCAGAAACTGAAAAGCCGGGTTGAGAACGCTTCACCGAAAGAAGACTGATTTCTGCTATTCAAAAGGCCGCGCAAGCGGCCTTTTTCATCATGAGAGCAGACCGAAAGGCGGCGATCACCCTAAGCCGAGACCACCAAAGCAAAACCAGCATCATTAATCCACTCAGAGCCAGCGTTGCTGGCTCTTTCTTTTTGCCGATTTCCCTCTACAATTAACCCTCTGTTTTCTTTTAAAAAACGTCGGTTATGACTCTGCTTTCCCAACAGATATCCGCTGCTCACCGTCGTTCCGGCTTCTGGCTGTGCGGGCTGGGGATATTTTGTCTGTCGCTGCTGCTGCTGAGTCTGTGCGCGGGTGAGCGCTGGATCTCGCCTGCCGAATGGTCAACCTCCGACGCACAACTCTTTGTCTGGCAACTCCGCCTACCGCGTTCGCTGGCGGTGATGCTGGTCGGTGCCTCGCTGGCGGTCGCAGGTGCGGCAATGCAGGCACTGTTCAGTAATCCACTGGCCGAACCTGGCCTGCTGGGCGTATCCGGCGGCGCAGGCGTAGGGCTGGTGATGTGCATCCTCTCCGGTGTCGGTAGTCCCTGGTTGATGAGTCTCAGCGCCATTCTTGGGGCGCTACTGGTCACCGTGATTCTGCTGCGTTTTGCCCGTCAGCATCTCTCCAGTAGCCGTCTGCTGCTGGCCGGGGTCGCGCTGGGGATTATTTGCAGCGCGCTGATGACCTGGGCGGTCTATTTTAGCAGCAGCATGGATTTACGTCAGTTAATGTACTGGATGATGGGGGGCTTTAGCGGCATTGACTGGCGCTATGGCTGGCTGATGCTGGCATTGATCCCCGTGCTATTGTGGTTGAGCAGTCGGGTTCGTGTGCTTAACCTGCTGGCGCTGGGTGAGATCTCTGCGCAGCAGCTGGGTCTGCCACTGGTGCTGTGGCGTAATCTGCTGGTACTGGCGGTTGGCTGGCTGGTGGGAGTCAGCGTTGCTCTGGCAGGGGCTATCGGCTTCATCGGCCTGGTGATACCGCATATCCTGCGGCTGAACGGACTGAGCGATCATCGTATTCTTTTGCCGTGCTGTGCGCTGGCTGGCGCAGGTGTATTGCTGGCTGCTGACATTATTGCCCGCGTGGCGTTGACCTCCGCTGAACTGCCGATCGGGGTGGTGACGGCGACATTGGGCGCACCGGTGTTTATCTGGCTATTATTGAGCAACCGCTGACAGTCTGAAGGCTGTCGTGTTCTTACGTTAAAACAGGAAAAGACGATGAGTATTTTCGAAACAGAACTGGTCACGCTGGATGGTGATAAGACGACATTAGCGCAATGGCAGGGCGATGTTCTATTGGTGGTTAACGTGGCTTCTAAATGTGGGCTCACCCCACAGTATGAGGAGCTGGAGACGCTGCAAAAAGAGTTACATGAACAGGGGCTGACAGTACTGGGCTTCCCATGTAATGCATTCCTTGAGCAGGAGCCAGGCACAGACGCTGAGATTAAAACCTTTTGCAGCACCACCTACGGTGTAACGTTCCCGATGTTCAGCAAAATTGAGGTAAACGGCCCGCAGCGCCATCCGTTGTACGCCCAGCTGGTGGCCGCACAGCCTGAAGCCACTGCGCCGGAGGGGAGTGGTTTCCTCGAGCGTATGACCAGCAAAGGGCGTGCGCCGAAGGTGCCGGGAGACGTTTTATGGAACTTTGAAAAGTTCCTGGTGGGCCGTGACGGTAAGGTGTTACAACGCTTCTCGCCGGATACGGCACCGAATGATCCGCAACTGATCGCCCGCATCCACCAGGCGCTGGCGTAACCGATGCTGCTGGAATTAACAGGTGTCGCGCTAACCGGGCGCCTGTTTCCGTTCAGTGCGCAGGTAAAGGCCGGGCAGGTTATTCATCTGGTCGGTCCCAATGGTGCAGGAAAAAGCTCGCTGCTGATGGCGATAGCCGGGCTGCTGTCGGCTCGCGGTAACGTGCTGTTTGCCGGACGTGCGCTGGCTGACTGGCACGGCATGGCGTTGGCCCGCCAGCGCGCTTATCTCGCCCAGCAGCAGTCTCCTCTGGGGCAGATGCCCGTCTGGCATTATCTGCTAATGCATACGCAGCAGCAGGGAGACGTGCATCATGCAATGCTACTCACGCTGGCCCAGGCCTTACAGCTGAGTGATAAGTTGTCCCGGCCTCTTACGCAACTTTCTGGCGGCGAGTGGCAACGTGTGCGACTGGCGGCGGTACTCTTGCAGGTCAGTCACCCGGATGGCAAGTTGCTGCTGTTAGATGAGCCCCTGACGGGGCTGGATATTGCCCAGCAGGCCGCGTTTGACCGCTTGATCCCGGCGCTAACGCAGCAGGGGGTTAGTGTGATCATGAGCAGCCATGATATGAATCACTCCCTGCGATATGCGGATTGTGTCTGGCTGATGCGGCCAGGGCAGTGTGCATTACAGGGTAATCCGCAGGACGTGCTGACTCCGGAACATCTCAGCGCGCTTTATCAGGTCTCATTCCGGATGCTGGATATAGAAGGGCAGGCGATGCTGACAACGCTCAGTTGAGCAGGGTGTCGCTGTTGCCTGTTTCGGGTATTACCGTTAGATTACAGACTGTTGCTATTGAGAGGCATTGTTATGCGTTACTGGCTTCTGCTTATTGTTGTTGTTCTGGCGGGTTGTAGCAGTCGTGCCCCGGCACCTGACGGGCGTCTCTCCGATTCCATTACCGTTATTGCCCAGCTTAATGACCAGCTCGGTCAGTGGCGCGGTGCGCCTTATCGCTATGGAGGGATGAGCCGCAGTGGCGTCGACTGCTCTGGTTTTGTTTATCTGACCTTCCGCGATCGCTTTAATTTGCAGTTACCACGCACCACCTCCGCGCAGACCGATATCGGTACCCGCATTGATAAGGCCCAGCTTTTACCGGGCGACCTGGTGTTCTTCAAAACTGGCAGCGGAGAAAATGGCCTGCATGTCGGCATTTACGACACTGATAATCAGTTTATCCATGCGTCGACCAGTCAGGGCGTCACCCGTTCTTCACTGGATAATGTTTACTGGCGAAAAGTATTCTGGCAGGCGCGGCGTATTTAATCGCCAGATTAAGACGTGGCCTGCTGTTTTAATTAGCGTTTAATTTATGTCCGCATAAATAGGGTTTGCGGAATTTAAAATACCACTTCAACTCAAATTTACCTTAAGTCAATTTTTCTCTGGTGCCGAAATACGCATTCGTAAAGATAGCGTTACCGGAAACAACGACGTTTATTTTTACGCATCAGGAAAGTGATATCAGTAAGCATCGTTTATGTCAGTTTTGTGTTAGCTTAAGGATATGGATTACAAGCAAAAGCACACTGCAATTGAATTTCCGCAGGGTGACAGTCTGTTGACACTGTTGCTTGTCCTATTTTGTTGATATAGGATGCGGTGAGTGCCGCTTAATAATGGCGATTAAGATGAACATCTTTTTGGAAGCTGATTATAAAACTTACACAGCATTCTGCCCGGTTTACAGCCCAGGCGGGCTGTTGACGTCTGTTGAGATGTTAACCCACTTTACTCATGCCAGTGCCAATGTGGCCATGCCTCAGGAGATTCTTACGCCGCTATTAAATGACCGGCAGCGTGTCCTGTTGTTGCAGGAACAAATTAACGTTATTGAAAAACATTACGATTTTTTTAGCGACAATGACCTGAAAGTAGCGATTAATATTGATAAACCGCTGGCTGAGACCATCCTCGAGAGTGAGTTTATTCTGAAAAAAATGTGTCAGCTGGATTGCCTGGAACTGGAAGTCAGCGAAAGCTTTCCTGATTTAACGTTGGGGCGAAATAATAATTTTCTGAAAGCGCTGAGTGAAAAATTTAACTTAAGTCTGAATAATTACGGTGCCGGTAAAGCGACCTCAAAAGCTGTTTTTGACGACTTGTTTTATCGTATTAAGCTGGATAAAGGATTTATTCAACACAATATTAAACGCTTATCTTTTCACCCGTTTATCAACGCTATCCTTGATCACGTCAAACCCCACTGTCAGGAGATTGTCGTGCAGGGCGTGGATGACATCACCGGGTTACAGACTGTTCGTGACTATGCCTTCGATGGTATTCAGAGCGCGCTATTCCCGCCGGTCGGTGAAGAGGCGTTAATTCATCTGACGGAACCCCCTTATCAGCTGCGGGAACGCATACTGCAATAACCCTGAAAACTCTCCGTGTTTTCCAGCACCGTGGCGCTTTACACTAGCAGTATTATCGGGAATGTTCCCAGTGGCACTGATGGAGGCGCCATGCAATTCAATAATACCTGGTATCAGGAGCTGAGTGGTTTTTACACGGCTCTTGAACCGAAGCCGTTAAAAAATCCTCGTCTGCTCTACCACAGTGCGCCACTGGCGCAGGAACTGGGTCTGGATAGCCGCCTGTTTGACGCAGAAAATGTCGACCTGTGGAGTGGTGAAACACTGATGGACGGCATGCAGCCTCTGGCGCAGGTTTATAGCGGTCACCAGTTTGGCGTCTGGGCGGGGCAGTTGGGTGACGGGCGCGGTCTGCTGCTGGGCGAACAGCAACTGCCTGACGGGCGCAAGTTCGACTGGCATCTGAAAGGGGCAGGGTTAACGCCCTATTCACGCATGGGGGATGGTCGCGCGGTGCTGCGCTCCACACTGCGAGAGTTTCTCGCTTCTGAGGCAATGCATGCCCTCGGGATCCCCACATCGCGTGCGTTGACGGTGGTCACCAGCGATGAACCGGTCTACCGCGAAAGCGCCGAACCGGGTGCGATGCTGCTGCGCGTGGCCGAGAGCCACCTGCGTTTTGGCCATTTTGAGCATTTCTACTATCAGGGGCAGCAGGAACAGGTCACCCGACTGGCGGATTATGCGATCCTTCATCACTGGCCGCAGTGGCAGCAGGAGCCGGATAAGTACCTGCTGTGGTTTAGCGATGTGGTGAAGCGCACGGCACGCCTGATTGCAGGCTGGCAGAGCGTGGGGTTTGCTCACGGTGTGATGAACACCGACAACATGTCGATCCTTGGACTGACGCTGGATTATGGCCCTTACGGTTTTCTCGACGACTATCAGCCGGGGTTTATCTGCAACCATTCTGATCACCAGGGGCGTTACAGTTTCGAGAATCAGCCGATGATCGGACTGTGGAACCTGAATCGCCTGGCGCACGCGCTGTCAGGGTTGATGAGCACTGAACAGCTGAAACAGGCGCTGGCGCTGTATGAGACCGAGCTGATGCGCTGCTGGGGCGAAAAAATGCGTGCCAAACTGGGGCTGATGACGGCCGGTAAAGACGACAACAATATTCTGACCGGACTGCTGTCACTGATGACGAAAGAGAACAGTGATTACACACGGACTTTTCGTCAACTGAGCGCAGTAGAGCAGCAACAGTCGCGTTCACCGCTGCGGGATGAGTTTATTGACCGTGAGGCGTTTGATAGCTGGTATAACGTGTATCGTCAGCGCCTGTTGCAGGATGAGCAGAGTGATGAACAGCGCCAGCAAGCCATGAAACAGGCTAACCCGGCGCTGGTGCTGCGTAATTATCTGGCACAACAGGCAATTGAGCAGGCAGAACAGGATGATGTCAGCGTGCTGGCGCGTCTTCATCATGCACTGCTGCAGCCGTTTGATGATGCGCCAGAGTTTGCTGACCTGACGCGTCGTCCGCCTGACTGGGGTAAGAAGCTGGAAGTGAGCTGCTCCAGCTAGCGGCGCAGCGCCACCTGAGGCACACCCTCAATAAGATGAGGGTGAACCATCACATCGGCGTGATACCAGCGCGTCAATGTGGCCTCATCCAGTACCTGTGCCGGGCTTCCCTCCGCCACCAGTTTCCCCCCGGCCAGTAGCATCACACGATCGGACCACAAAGAAGCGAGGTTGAGATCGTGCAGAACACAACAAACACTCAGGGGATACTGTTTCGTCAGTTGTGATAGCAACCGCAACAGATGCTGCTGGTGGTAGAGATCCAGCGCCGACGTCGGTTCATCGAGGAACAACCAACCCTGTGGGCCATCCGGACGCCACAGCTGCGCCAGCGCGCGGGCAAGCTGCACCCGTTGCTGTTCACCGCCGGAAAGTTGCAAATAGTCGCGTTCGGCCAGCCCGTCACAGCCCGTCAGGGTCATCACTTCCTTCACCACCTGCTGCGCAGATCCAGGCCAGGGCGCGCGGCCCATCGCCACCACCTCCACCACACTGAGCGGAAATGCCATGCTGCTTTGCTGGCGCATGACCGCACGCTGTTGTGAAAGCCGTGCGGCAGACCATGCGGCCAGCGGCTGGTTATTCAATACACAGCTGCCCCGCTGCGGTGTGAGAAACCCGGTGAGCAGCCTCAGCAACGTGGATTTACCCGCGCCGTTCGGGCCAATCAAGGACACCAGCTCGCCGGGGCGCAGGGTCAGTGAAATATCGTCAATCAGCCAGCGTGTATCCAGCTGATAGCTCAACCCACTGGCAATCAGGGCATCAGCCATTGAGACCTCCACGACGACGCAGGATCAGCCACAGGAACCAGGGGCCGCCAATCAGGCTGGTCAGCAGCCCGACCGGCATCTCTGCCGGGGCCACGACTGTGCGTGCCAGGGTATCGGCCAGCAGCAACAGGATGGCACCGCTTAACAGTGAAGAGGGCAGCAGCCAGCGGTGATCGCCACCGAGGCAGAAGCGCATCAGATGCGGTACCACCAGACCAATAAAACCGATCACGCCACTGACCGCGACAGCAGACGCCACCAGAAACGCACTCAGCACCAGTAAATAGCGCTGGGTACGTGGCACATCAACGCCCAGATAATGCGCCTCTTCTTCGCCGAGTTGCAGCAGGTTGAGACGCGTAGCCAGGCGTTGTACCAGAACCATGCAGGGCAGCACCACGGAGGCGCAAACCAGCACAACAGGCCACTGGGCCTGGCCGAGACTGCCCATCGCCCATAATGACAGCTGGCGCAGCTGCTGATCGTTGCTGATCCATGACAACACGCCAATCGCTGCACTGCACAGTGCGTTAATAGCGATGCCCACCAGCAGCAGGCGGCTGAGTCCCGTCTGGCCTTGCCGACTGAGCAGGAAAATCACCAACGTTACTGCCAGACTTCCGATAAAGGCGGCCAGCAGAGGCTGATACAGTTTCAGTACACCGGGCAGCGAAAATGAAAGCACGATGGAGATGGCCACTGCCAGCGCGGCACCGCAGCTGATCCCGAGCAGACCCGGGTCCGCCAGCGGATTGCGGAACAACCCCTGCATCACGCAGCCGGAGAGGGCCAGCGCACCGCCCACCATCACCGCCAGCAATACGCGGGGCAGACGAATAGTGAACCAGATCTGCCACAGGCGGCTGTCTGTTCCTGCATCCCACAGCATCGGCAGCGACAAATGCATCGCACCGATGTTGGCGGCGCTGACACCCAGCACCAGCAATAACAGCGTTAAAGCTGCCAGCCAGCTGCGAGATCGCGCTGACCTCACTTCAGTGTTTCCGCGATCTGACGAAGTTTCAGGATCGCGGCTGGCGTATCAATGCCAAAGCCCAGGAACGCCATGTCATCCACCACCAGCAACTGATGATTTTTCCCTGCCGGAGTCAATGCGATACCGGGGAGTTTCCACAGATTATCTTCGCCGCCCAGTGTACGGATGCCGTCCCGGGTGGCCACAATCAGCTGGGGTGCACTGGCGATCACACCTTCCTGGGATAGCGGTTGATAACGCTGAATGCCGGACATGGCATTTTGCAGACCGGCTGCACGGATGGCGGCATCGGCGGAGGTATCGCGTCCGGCCCCCATCGCTCCCATGCCCTGATGTGCCAGAATAAACAGCACGTTGACCGGCAGTGGATTTGTCGGCACGCTGGCCAGCTGCTTGCGGACTTTTTCCTGTAACGCCTTGCCAGCTTCCTCACGGTGCAGGGTAGTGGCAATGGTCTGGATCTTTTCATTGATGGCTGAAATGTCTGTCTTCCCGGTCACATCCACCACTTTCACGCCATTTTGCTCAACCTGTTGCAGCGCCAGCGCCGGTTTTGCCAGCTCACTGGCGATGACCAGCGTCGGCTTCAGGGCCAGAATGCCCTCGGCGTTTAACTGGCGCATATAGCCTACGTCAGGCAGTTTTTTGACCACTTCAGGGTGCAGGCTGGTGCTGTCACGCGCCACCAGTTCCTGCTGCGCATCCAGCGCATAGATGATTTGGGTGACATCGCCACCGATACTGACGATGCGCTCAGCGGCAGCGGCGTGGAAGGCCAGCGACAGAGCAATCAGAGCGAACAAGCGTGATTTCATACGGTTGCACCTTCCGCGCTGAGTGCGCCTAACTGCTCACGCCACTGCGTTTGTTCTGGCTGGCCTTCGCTGCGTTGACCGTACAGTTGGGCAATCTGCGTGCCGTCGGCAGCAAACAGTTCCAGGCTGGTGACAATGCCGTCAGCGGTGGGCTTACGTGTGATCCAGCTCTCCGCAATCAGCTGATCCTGCAAATGCAGGGTGAAAGCCGGGTTGAAGATGTTCAGCCAGCCGTGCATGGGCATCATCTTTTCAATCTGACCCGTAAAGATCTGCACACAGGCGCGGTTACCGACGAAAATCATAATTTCGTTGCCATCCTGACGCACTGTTTCCAGCAGCGTGGCCAGTGACTGATTGCTGACCTGCTGCGCCAGATCGTCGCTGACGGCGTGGAAGGCCTGCTGGCGTGAGGCGTTATGCTTTTTCAGCAGACGGAAGAACTGATGCACATCGGTCATCGCCCGCCATTCCGTTTCCAACGTGGCACCGTCGATCTCGTCGGCAAAGGCGGCAGGCGTAGCCGGGCTCACACTGAGTGAGGTGACGGGTTCTGCACGGTAGTCTGCGATCAGCTGCTGCCAGGCTTCAGAGTGAGTGTTCTCAGTGGCATAAACTTTCAGTACCGCATCACCGTGCTGATCGAAGAACTGAATGCTCTGACGTTCGCCGTGACCGGTCATCTCCTGCAGGTGAAAAACACTGGCCCACTGATTAACAAACACCCGCAGATCCAGTGCTCGTGGATTCAGCACGATGCCGGCATGTTCATTGATATGAATATTGCTGAAAACGCCCAAATGCTCGTGTACGGCGTATTCGTTGCGGGTAATACATTTGGTTTCACCCACGGCTTCCAGCGCGTGCAACAGTTCTCGCATCGCAGGGCGTAACGGTTGTGCCTGATGGCCGACACGCGCTGCGGTCAGTTCCGCTTCACTGATCCCCATCAACGCGGCCAGATCGCGCGCATATTTCTTAGGATGCTGTTCTTTTAATTCGCTGTATTGTTGATAGTGCGCAGTCATTGCTGTTGTCCTCACGGAGCCGCTAATAGGGAAGGGTATTCATTATCAGAATGATAATCATTATCAATGAAAGAAGGCCGCGTGCAAGCAGAAATTAACCTTCAGGTAACAGTTTGCATAAAGAAGGGCATATACCCGTCATACTTCAAGCTGCTTCAGCGTTGGATTCCTTCCATTGCCGCCTTGAAGCCGCTCGAATTATTTAGGGTATAAAAGAAAGCAGGCCCGTTAAGGGCCTGCCAAAGGTGTCAGAAGCGGCTATCGACGGCATCCGCCAGCTGTGCTAAGACGCTGGCTGTATCGTCCCATCCGAGGCAGGGGTCGGTAATTGACTGGCCATAAATCAGCGGGGTTTCTGCTGTCACTTTCTGCGTGCCTTCCTGCAGGAAGCTTTCGATCATCACACCCGCAATGGCGCGCGAGCCGTCGCGGATCTGCTGCGCTACGCTGGTGGACACCTCTTTCTGTAGGCGATGCTGCTTCAGGCAGTTCCCATGGCTGAAGTCGATCACCAGGTGCTCCGGCAGGTGGAATTCCCGCAGGTGTGCGACCGCAGCGGCAATATCCGCCGGGTGGAAGTTTGGTGCTTTGCCGCCGCGCATAATGATATGCCCGGAAGGGTTGCCGCTGGTCTGATAGATGGTCATTTGGCCGCGTTTATCCGGCGACAGGAACATATGGCTGACGCGGGCAGCACGAATAGCATCCACGGCGATGCGCGTATTGCCATCGGTGCCGTTTTTGAAACCCACCGGGCAGGAGAGTGCCGAAGCCATTTCGCGGTGGATCTGGCTCTCCGTGGTGCGCGCACCGATGGCACCCCAACTGATCAGGTCGGCAATAAACTGTCCGATCACCATATCCAGAAATTCAGTCGCCGTCGGCATTCCCAGCGTGTTGATATCCAGCAGCAGTTTACGTGCCACTGCCAGCCCATGATTGATGCGGAAACTGCCATCGAGATCCGGGTCAGAAATTAATCCCTTCCAGCCGACCACCGTGCGCGGTTTTTCAAAATAGGCGCGCATCACGATCTCCAGGCGGGATTGGTATTTATCACGCAGCACGTTCAGACGTTCCGCGTATTCCAGGGCGGCAACCGGGTCATGCAGCGAGCAGGGACCGACCACGACCAGCAGGCGTGGATCTTCACCGGAGAGAATACGGGCGATGCGTTTACGTGACGCTGTCACGTTTTCGATAATGGCAGACGTGATCGGCAGCTGCGCCTGCAGTTCTGCAGGCGTCACTAAGCTGTCGATGCGCGCGGTCCGCAGTTCATCTGTTTTGTTCATGGGGATCTCTAAAATTTTGTCTTCACAACGGCAGGAATACCGGGAAGTAATGGCGTTCACCTTAAACCAAACCGCGATGATTTCAACCGTAAAACAGCAGGGGAATTGCATTTCCGGCTCGCTGCGAGCAAGCCGGAAACGCAAAAATCAGTACATACGGCGCGTAAGACCCATGATATCGAGGATTTTGGTGGCGATCTCTTCCACCGAATAATTCGTACTGTTGAGGTAGCGAATCTGATGGGTACGGAACAGCGCTTCAACTTCGCCCACTTCCAGCCTGCACTGGCGCATTGACGCATAACGGGTGTTTTCTGCCCGCTCCTGGCGGATGGCGGCCAGGCGTTCCGGGTCAATGGTTAACCCGAACAATTTATTCTGGAAGGGTTTCAATGCCGGGGGCAGTTTCAGGTTATCCATATCATCCGCGATAAACGGATAGTTAGCCGCGCGAATGCCGAACTGCATGGCGAGATAAAGGCTGGTAGGGGTTTTACCACAGCGCGAAACGCCCAGCAGGATCACCTGCGCGTCTTCGAGACCGCGCAGTGAGATACCATCGTCATGGGCCAGCGTGTAATCAATCGCGGCAATACGCGCATCATATTTACCGAGGTTGTTGGCGGTCAGACCGTGCGTACGGTTCGCCACAGGCGCAGGGTCAACGCCTAACTCTTGCTGGAGCGGGGCGACCAGCGACTGGACAATGTCCTGGCAGAAGCCATCGCTTTGCAAAATGATCTCGCGGATCTCCGGGGAGATCACCGAAATGAACACCAGCGGACGCACACCGCTTTGCTGGTACAGCGCATTTATCTGCGCTTTCACCGCTTGAGCGCGCTGCACGTTTTCCACAAAGGGCAGGGTGACACTCTGCGTTGCCACCGGGAACTGTGACAGGACCGCATGACCTAATACTTCAGCCGTGATGGCGGTGCCATCTGAAATATAAAAAACACTACGTTCGGCGTTCACGTCCATTTTATCTCCGCTGGCGGGTATGCAGTGCAGACTAAATTAATCTGCCCTGTTAAAGCAAATCGTGATTCAGTCTACAAAACAAAATAAAAAAACCATTAACTAATGATTTGAACTTTTTATTTTTATAAAATCAGAGAAATCGCACTTTTATCATAAAATGAAATGATGTTTCTGTTCACTATTCATCTTTATCGCCCTTTCAATTAAAACCATTCTAATATGGAATCCTTTTTTGTTGCGCAAGTGGCGATGCGATTTTATTTTGTGATTATTTTCAATTTGCTGATTTGTAAGATAAATTATTATTTTATTTGTTGCGCAACGCTGTTTTATTACGCGGAGAAATCTTAAAAATAAAAAAATCATCTGCTTGAACGATTCAACACTTTATCAATCCGGCTTAACTGTGCGAGTCTCAAGAAGCATTACTGTACTCCTCATATTTTTAATTAAATCTTACAAGGATTGCTTCAATGTCCAATAAAGGCCAATTGCCGCTAGTGCTCTGGTATAACCAGCTTGGCATGAACGATGTGGATCGGGTGGGAGGCAAAAATGCCTCTCTGGGTGAAATGATTACTAACTTGTCATCGTTGGGTGTATCAGTGCCGAACGGATTTGCGACAACCTCGGAAGCGTTCAACCTGTTCCTCGACCAAAGCGGCGTCAATCAGCGTATCTATGATCTGCTGGATAAGACCGATATTGATGATGTTGATGAGTTGGCGAAGGCGGGTAAACAGATCCGTCAGTGGGTGGTAGAAACGCCGTTTACGCCAGAGCTGGAACAGGCGATACACGAGGCGTACAACCAGTTGTCAGCCGATGATGCTGATGCATCGTTTGCGGTGCGTTCTTCCGCCACCGCAGAGGATATGCCGGATGCCTCCTTTGCCGGGCAGCAGGAAACCTTCCTCAATGTGCAGGGCTATGATGCGGTGCTCATTGCCGTTAAGCATGTCTATGCCTCTCTGTTTAACGATCGTGCGATCTCGTACCGTGTGCATCAGGGATACGATCACCGTGGTGTGGCACTCTCCGCCGGGGTGCAGCGCATGGTGCGTTCTGATCTCGCCTCTGCCGGCGTGATGTTTACTATTGATACCGAGTCGGGCTTCGATCAGGTGGTATTTATTACTTCTGCGCTGGGCCTGGGTGAGATGGTGGTACAGGGTGCGGTTAACCCGGATGAGTTTTACGTGCATAAACCGACGCTGGCCGCAGGTCGCCCGTCCATTGTGCGCCGTAATATGGGTTCGAAGAAAATCCGCATGGTCTACGCAGATTCGCAGGAGCATGGCGAGCAGGTCAGGATCGAGGACGTGCCAGAAGCAGAGCGTGACCGTTTCTCCCTGACGGATAAAGAAGTGGAAGCACTGGCGGCGCAGGCCGTGCAGATTGAGAAACACTACCAGCGTCCGATGGACATTGAGTGGGCGAAGGATGGCCATACCGGCAAACTGTTTATCGTACAGGCTCGTCCGGAAACCGTCCGTTCTAACGGTTCAGTGATGGAGCGTTACACACTTCAGGGCAACGGTAAGGTGGTGGTTGAAGGCCGCGCCATCGGTCACCGTATCGGTGCCGGTGAAGTGAAAGTCATTCACGACATCAGTGAAATGAACCGCATTGAAAAAGGTGACGTACTGGTGACCGACATGACCGACCCTGACTGGGAACCGATCATGAAAAAGGCGTCTGCCATTGTCACCAATCGCGGTGGGCGTACCTGTCATGCGGCGATCATTGCCCGTGAACTGGGGATCCCGGCAGTGGTCGGGTGCGGTAATGCCACCGATATCCTGAAAGACGGTCACAAAGTGACGGTGTCATGTGCGGAAGGCGACACCGGCTATGTCTATGATGAACTGCTCGACTTCGAGGTCAAAAGTTCGCAGGTTGATGAAATGCCATCGCTGCCGCTGAAAATCATGATGAACGTGGGTAATCCCGATCGTGCATTTGATTTTGCCTGCCTGCCGAATGAAGGGGTGGGACTCGCGCGCCTGGAGTTTATTATCAACCGAATGATCGGTGTACATCCTAAGGCACTGCTGGAGTTTGACCAGCAGACGCCGGAGTTGCAGAAGCAGATCCGCACCATGATGAAAGGGTTTGACGACCCGATTGAGTTTTATATTGGCCGCCTGACCGAAGGGATTGCCACTCTGGGGGCGGCATTTGCGCCGAAACGCGTGATTGTGCGTCTTTCAGACTTCAAGACTAACGAATATGCCAATCTGGTCGGTGGCGAACGTTATGAACCTGAAGAAGAGAACCCAATGCTCGGCTTCCGTGGCGCCGGTCGCTATGTGGCGGATAGCTTCCGTGACTGCTTTGCACTGGAGTGTGCGGCGGTCAAACGTGTACGCAACGATATGGGGCTGACCAACGTAGAGATCATGGTGCCGTTTGTGCGCACCGTAGCCCAGGCGAAAGCCGTGGTGGAGGAACTGGAACGCCAGGGACTGAAGCGCGGTGAGAACGGGCTTAAGATCATCATGATGTGTGAGATCCCGTCCAATGCGCTGCTGGCTGACGAGTTCCTGCAATACTTTGACGGCTTCTCGATTGGCTCAAATGATATGACCCAACTGGCGCTGGGGCTGGACCGCGACTCCGGTGTGGTATCCGAGCTGTTTGACGAGCGTAATGATGCCGTAAAAGCGCTGTTGTCGATGGCAATCCGCGCCGCGAAGAAGCAGGGGAAATATGTCGGTATCTGCGGGCAGGGACCTTCAGACCACGAAGACTTTGCCGCCTGGCTGATGGAAGAGGGCATTGACAGTTTGTCACTGAACCCGGATACCGTGGTTCAGACGTGGCTGAGCCTGGCTGAGTTGAAGAAGTAAACGCGGGTGGTTGCGGGTCGGGCATGCCCGACCCCTACGATTAACCAGATATCCTTAGAGGCGTGGCATACCGCGTCCGGGATCGATGCAAGGGATAACCGCGCTGCGGTTATCCTTTTTTTATGCCGAATTTCAGACAAAAAAAAGCCCATCACAGGGGATGGGCAAAGACTACACACAGCAATTCTTTACTCAGGGAAATAACATTGTTCAGAAACCAGTGGGGTGATTTCAAACTTGATATCCATACTATGCAACCGCGTTTATGGCGTCTTTAAGAATCATCTTATTAGTTTAAAACTCATAATATTTCCCGGTGCAGGTGGCGGTTTTTAACGCAAATTGATGTGCAAAATATCAGCAATTTGGTGATGCAAGGGCTGGAAAGCGTGAAAAGTGGGATTTAGTGATAAATTCCATTAATGAAAATCAGGATTTATGATGCGGAAATATTCCATGCGCTAATGTTTGCAGTCAGCGAACTGACTGCAAACGAAGGGGCGATTATGCTTTTGGCTGGTGCGCTTCTGCTTCAATTTCGGCGAGTTCTTCAACCACTGCCAGCGGGTCTTCTTCCGGTGCCGGTGACTCATGTACCCAGACAGAAACCAGGCGGTAAGAGACGGCCAACACGACAGGGCCAATGAACAGACCAATCATACCAAAGGCAATCAGGCCACCAATCACGCCTGACAGAATCAGGATCATCGGTAAGTCAGCACCCATACGAATCAGCATGGGCCGCAGCACGTTGTCCAGAGTACCCACCACACAGCTCCAGACCAGCAGGACTGTGCCCCAGGTGGTGTCTCCGCTCCAGTAAAGCCAGATGATAGCGGGTACCAGCACAATCAACGGACCGAGCTGGACCAGGCAGGAGAGAATCATCAGTACCGTCAGTATGGTGGCATAAGGAATACCGGAGATTGCCAGTCCAATTCCTCCCAGAACACCCTGAACTAACGCGGTGACGACAACGCCGAGGGCGACCGCTCGAATAGCCTGACCAGCCAACAAGACGGCAGCATCCCCGCGACGAGACGCCAGACGGAAGGCGAAATGACGGATACCGTGCCCCACCTGCTCACCGCGCCAGAACAGCAGCACGGCAAAGAGCAACATCAGACCGAGATGCATCATAAAGCGGCCAAAGTGGCCCGCCTGAGCAAAGAAGAACCCGGTGGTGCGGCCAATATAAGGCTGTACCTGCGTAATCAATGCTGACCCGCCGCCGGCTAGCAGATTGTGATAAGCCGAATAGAGCTTTCTGCCAACGAGAGGAATGCTGCGCAGCCAATGCAGATCCGGCATTTGCAGATGGCCCGAACTGAGCCACGAAAGCAGCGGAGGGACGTTTTCAATCAGGCTGTTAACCAGTACGGCAACAGGAATAATAAAAACCAGAATCAACAACAGCGTCATGACCAGCACCGCCAGCCCGCGGCGGCCCCACAGCAAACCCTGAATTTTGATCATTAATGGCCAGGTGGCAATCACCACCATGCTGGCCCAGGCAAACCCCAGAATAAACGGCTGAACCACCCAAAAACACGCGACAATCGTCAGGCTGATAAACAGCAGTGAAAACACGATTTGCGGTAAGTCCCAACCTTTTTGCGCGTTCTTCATCGATTAACAATGACCTCAAGTAAAATGCGATTTGTCTCTTAAAATCAGCGCAGGCACATCGGTTACGCTAACCCTGACGTTTAAATCATGATGTATGAAACGATTTAGCGACAGAAACAACAGGTTATTCTTTTGCTTCGTTTTTTGAAATAACGGCAGGTCATAAAAAAATGTGATAAAACGGATAACTGCGCTATTTGAGCAACGCAAACGATTCACATAACTTTTTGGTCACCCGATAATGATCCCACAGATTTCCCAGGCACCGGGTCTTGTTCCGTTGGTGCTGAGTTTTTTGGATGCCTTAAAACAGGATGGTTTTACTGGCGACACAGCGACAAGCTATGCCGACCGTCTGATTATGTCCACCGACAACAGTATCTATCAACTGTTGCCCGACGCAGTTATTTTCCCCCGATCCACGGCTGATGTGGCACTGATTGCACGCCTTGCGGCAGACAGCCGCTTCGATTCCCTGACCTTTGCGCCACGCGGTGGCGGCACCGGCACCAACGGGCAGTCACTCAATCAGGGTATTGTGGTGGATATGTCGCGCCATATGAAGCGCATTCTGGATATCAATGTCGAAGAGGGTTGGGTAAAAGTTGAAGCTGGCGTCATAAAAGATCAGCTCAATGATTACCTGAAACCTTTTGGCTACTTTTTCTCCCCGGAACTGTCCACCAGTAACCGCGCCACACTTGGCGGCATGATTAACACGGATGCCTCAGGCCAGGGATCGCTGGTGTACGGCAAAACCTCCGATCATGTGCTGGGACTGAAAGCGGTCCTGCTGGGGGGAGATGTGCTGGATACGTATGCGATGCCCGTCAGCGAAGCGGAAATACGCGCGCAGGCACCTGGTGCGGAAGGTAATATCTATCGTGTGGTGCTGGACCGCTGCCGTGAGCAGCGTGACGTAATCATCGACAAATTCCCTAAACTTAACCGTTTTCTCACCGGTTACGACCTGCGTCATGTGTTGAGTGACGATCTGCAACAGCTGAATCTGACGCACATTTTATGTGGCGCTGAAGGCACGCTGGCGTTTATCGCCGAAGCCACCCTGGATATCACTCCGATCCCAAAAGTGCGGCGGCTGGTGAACATTAAATATGACTCCTTTGACTCTGCGCTGCGCAATGCGCCATTTATGGTGGAGGCCAAAGCGCTGTCGGTCGAAACCGTTGATTCTAAGGTGCTGAACCTTGCCCGTGAAGACATTGTCTGGCACTCCGTCAGTGAACTGATTACGGATATTCCTGACAAAGAGATGCTTGGCCTGAATATGGTGGAGTTTGCTGGCAACGATAAATCCCTGATCGACAGCCAGGTGGAATCGCTGTGCCAGCGACTTGAAACGTTAATGTCACTGCGCGAGGGCGGGGTCATTGGCTATCAGCTCTGTGATGACGTTTCCGGTATTGAGCGTATCTACGGGATGCGCAAAAAAGCCGTGGGGCTGTTGGGGAATGCCAAAGGGCGTGCCAAGCCGATTCCGTTTGTTGAAGACACTTGCGTGCCGCCGCAGAACCTCGCTGACTATATTGTCGATTTCCGTGCACTGCTCGATGGGCATAACCTCAGTTATGGCATGTTTGGCCATGTGGATGCCGGGGTGCTGCACGTGCGCCCTGCGCTGGATATGTGCGACCCGCAGCAGGAGATGCTGATGAAACAGATCTCTGATGAAGTCGTGGCCCTGACAGCGCGTTATGGCGGCCTGCTGTGGGGGGAGCACGGGAAAGGATTCCGCGCGGAGTACAGTCCGGCGTTCTTTGGCGAGGTGCTGTATAACGAATTGCGCCGCATTAAAGCCGCCTTCGACCCTGCCAACCGTCTGAATCCGGGTAAAATCTGTGCACCGCTGGGCGTCGACGACCCGATGCTCAAAGTCGATGCAGTGAAACGTGGCACGTACGATCGCCAGATCCCGGTTAACGTTCGGACTGACTGGCGTGGCGCGATGGAGTGTAACGGCAACGGCTTATGCTTTAACTTTGATGTGAAAAGCCCGATGTGCCCGTCAATGAAGATCACCAGCAACCGCATGCATTCACCGAAAGGGCGTGCCACGCTGACGCGCGAATGGCTGCGTTTGCTGGCCGAGCAGGGCGTAGATCCACTGGTGCTTGAGCAGCAACTGCCGTCAAAAGGAATCAGTCTGCGCGGTATGATCCAGCGGACCCGCAACAGCTGGCAGGCCAAACGCGGGCAGTATGATTTTTCCCACGAGGTGAAAGACGCGATGTCAGGCTGCCTGGCCTGTAAAGCGTGTTCAACCCAATGTCCGATCAAAATCGATGTTCCTGGTTTCCGCTCACGCTTTTTACAGCTCTATCACACGCGCTACCTGCGTCCGGCCAGTGACTATCTGGTCGCAACGGTGGAGAGCTATGCGCCGCTGATGGCAAAAGCGCCAAAGGCCTTTAACTTCTTTTTACGTCAGCCGTGGGTCAAATCGCTCAGCAAGCGCAATATAGGTATGGTCGACCTGCCGCTCTTATCGTCACCGACGCTGAAGCAGCAGCTGGCCGGTCATCGGGCATCGGGCACGACGCTGGAAGATCTCGAACAGATGAGTGCTGAACAGCGTGCGCGGACTGTGCTGGTGGTTCAGGACCCGTTTACCAGCTATTACGAAGCACAGCTGGTGGCCGACTTTGTGCAGCTGATTGAAAAGTTGGGCTTCACTGCTGTGGTACTGCCGTTCTCGCCGAACGGCAAAGCGCAGCATATTAAGGGTTTCCTGCAACAGTTTGCGCGTACCGCACAGAAAACTGCTGATTTCCTCAATCGTGTGGCGCAGTTGAAGATGCCGCTGGTGGGTGTCGATCCGGCGCTGGTGCTCTGCTACCGCGATGAGTACAAGCAGGTACTGGGTGATAAACGGGGGGATTTCCATGTGCAGTTAGTCCATGAATGGCTGCATACTGCGCTGGCGACGCGTGATGCCCAGCCCGCAGCAGAAGGTGAATCCTGGTATCTGTTTGGCCACTGCACCGAGGTCACTGCGCTGCCCGGCTCGATTAAACAGTGGGAAACGATCTTTGCCCGCTTTGGTGCCAGGCTGGAAAATGTCAGCGTGGGTTGCTGCGGCATGGCCGGGACTTACGGGCATGAAGCAAAAAACCTGGAAAACTCGCTCGGGATTTATGCGCTCTCCTGGCAAAATGCCCTGCAAAAACTGCCGCGTCAGCGCTGTCTGTCGACCGGCTATTCCTGCCGCAGTCAGGTGAAACGTATTGAAGGTAGCGGTATACGCCATCCTCTGCAGGCATTACTGGAGATCCTGTAATGGCAATCTGGCAGCGTGAAGCCACGCTTGAGCAGTTAAATCTGCGCAGTCAAAACACGATGGTGGACCATATTGGCATCCGTTTTACGGTGCTGGCGGAGGACCGAATTGAAGCGGTGATGCCGGTTGATCAGCGTACGCGCCAGCCGTTTGGTCTGCTGCACGGCGGAGCATCGGTGGTGCTGGCGGAGACACTAGGCTCAATGGCTGGGTATCTCTGCACCGAGGGTGAACAGCAGGTGGTTGGGCTGGAGATCAACGCCAATCATCTGCGGGCCGCACGGGAAGGCGAGGTCCGTGGTGTGTGCCGTTCTGTGCATCTCGGACGGCGTCATCAGGTGTGGCAAATAGAAATTTTCGACAACAATAATCGCTTGTGCTGTACGTCCCGCCTCACAACTGCTGTGATTTGACCGATAACCCCGCTTAATGCGGGGTTTTTCGCATCACTGGCACGCGGTATAATACTCTGAAGATTACATTATCCACGACGCGTGCTTAACGAATTCGCTTTGCAACACGGTCGCTTTATCCCATTCGCCATTCATTGCCAGCTGATGACAGAGGCGACTCAGGGAGTGGCGTGCCAGTTGCCAGGCTTGCATCCGGAACAGGCGTTCGCGGTCGGTGTTGCTCAGCTCAACAACCAGTCGTTGATGGAGTTTTCCCAGCGCGTGAAGATAGCTTTGATCGTCGCCATTCAGCTGGCAGAGTTCGGCCATGTCGAGGCAGGTATCATTGAACTTACGCAGTTGTTCAATGGAACAGTCGGGCCGGTTTAACTTAGCCTGCGCCATGTAAAAGTCGACGGTGATATCACGTACGGAAAACGTGTACTCATCAATTTTATGTTGCAGCCACGCACTCATCGACAGATTCATTACGGGTTCCAGTCGCGCTAATGATAATCATTATCATATTATAACTGCGATATTATTCAATCGTAACGTGGGAATTTTTATTGATATACCTCACCTGTCAGAAAAATCGGTGATAACGATAACCGCGTCACGGTGAATAACGAGAATGAGTTAGAGAAAGTATTCGGTTTAGATAACAAAATATAAACATCTTATTTTCAAACGCTTATCTTTTGAGACGATGCGTCTTTCAGGCAAAGCGCAATCTTTTTTACAGGGTCTAAACTTAGTCAAGAGTTCCCTAAAAGCACCTTTTGTCCTTTATCCCTGCAAAACAAGAGGTTGAAGTGATTCTGGTAATCACTAACATAGGGGCACTAGCCCGAAGGGCTATCGTATCGCGAGGTAAATTATGCAATCAGCAAATCCTGCCACTTTTTCTCCGGATGAGTACATCTGGAAAGGGCTGACGCTTACTGACAGCGCAGCAAAGCAAATCATCAATCTGGCCGCAGGTGACCCTGAGATTAAGGGCCTGAAGCTGGGTGTCAAAACCTCTGGCTGTGCCGGATTTGGTTACACCATGGATATGGCGAAAGAATCGGCGGCGGATGATTTGGTGTTCAGCCATAACGGTGCGTTGTTATTCGTGCCCCTGCAGGCGATGCCCTATATCGACGGTACGGAAGTGGATTTCGTGCGCGAAGGCCTGAACCAGATTTTCAAATTTAATAACCCTAAAGCTCAACACGCCTGCGGCTGTGGTGAGAGCTTTGGCGTTGAGTGAACCCTATGTCTCGTAATACTGAAGCATCTGACGATGTACAGGTTTGGGAAGGCAGCCCTCAGAACTACAAAGAAGGCTTTTTTACCCAACTGCAAACCGAAGAGTTTGAACACGGCATCAATGAAGATGTGGTGCGCGCAATCTCGGCTAAACGTAACGAACCTGAGTGGATGCTGGAATTCCGCCTGAAGGCCTTCGCTGCATGGCTTGAAATGGAAGAGCCACACTGGCTGAAAGCCAACTACAAAAAGCTGGATTATCAGGATTACAGCTACTATTCCGCGCCGTCCTGCGGCAACTGTGATGACAGTTGTGCCTCTGAGCCAGGTGCCACACAGGCTTCAGGAACCGATGCGCCCAACTACCTGACCCAGGAAGTGGAAGACGCCTTTAAACAGTTAGGCGTACCGGTACGTGAAGGCCAGGAAGTGGCCGTAGATGCGATCTTTGACTCCGTCTCCGTATCGACTACCTATCGCGATAAGCTGGCGAAAGAGGGCATTATCTTCTGTTCGTTCGGTGAAGCCATCCACGAGCACCCGGAGCTGGTTCAACAGTATCTGGGCACCGTTGTTCCGGCAAATGACAACTTCTTTGCCGCGCTGAACTCAGCGGTGGCCTCTGACGGGACTTTCGTTTACATCCCGAAAGGGGTGCGCTGCCCGATGGAGCTGTCGACGTATTTCCGTATTAACGCGGCGAAAACCGGCCAGTTCGAACGCACCATTCTGATTGCCGATGAAGGCAGTTACGTGAGTTACATCGAAGGCTGTTCAGCGCCGGTCCGTGACACCTACCAGCTGCATGCGGCGGTGGTGGAAGTGATCATCCACAAAGATGCGGAAGTGAAATACTCCACGGTGCAAAACTGGTTCTCCGGTGGCGATTCCGAGGGCGGTATCCTGAACTTTGTCACCAAGCGTGCACTGTGTGAAGGGGCGAACAGTAAGATGTCCTGGACGCAGTCGGAAACCGGTTCTGCAATCACCTGGAAATACCCGAGTGTGATCCTGCGCGGTGATAACTCGATTGGTGAGTTCTTCTCTGTCGCGCTGACCAGCGGACGCCAGCAGGCTGATACCGGCACCAAGATGATCCACATTGGTAAAAACACCAAGTCAACCATCATCTCTAAAGGTATCTCTGCTGGCACCAGCCAGAATACCTATCGCGGCCTGGTGAAAATCATGCCAACCGCCACCAATGCGCGTAACTTTACCCAGTGTGACTCGATGCTGATTGGTGCGGAATGCGGTGCACACACTTTCCCGTATGTGGAAGTGCGTAATAACACCGCACAGTTAGAGCATGAGGCCACCACATCACGTATTGGTGAAGACCAGCTGTTCTACTGCCTGCAACGCGGGATCAGCGAAGACGATGCGATTTCTATGATTGTTAACGGTTTCTGCAAGGATGTCTTCTCAGAGCTGCCGCTGGAATTTGCAGTGGAAGCGCAGAAACTGTTGGCCATCAGCCTCGAACACAGCGTGGGCTAACCTACGCACAGCATTGATATGGTGCCGGAAAGCACTACGAAGGAAACCTTATGTTAAGCATTAAAGATTTACAGGTCAGCGTTGAAGACAAAGCTATCCTGCGTGGATTGAATCTTGAAATCAAACCGGGCGAAGTTCACGCCATCATGGGGCCAAACGGCTCAGGGAAAAGTACCCTTTCTGCCACTCTGGCAGGGCGTGAAGATTATGAAGTCACCGGCGGCTCCGTGGAGTTTAAAGGTAAAGACCTGCTGGAACTGGCCCCGGAAGATCGTGCCGGTGAAGGCATCTTTATGGCTTTCCAGTACCCGGTTGAGATCCCTGGCGTCAGTAACCAGTTCTTCCTGCAAACCTCGGTTAACGCGGTGCGCAAATACCGTGAACAGGAAGCGCTGGACCGTTTTGATTTCCAGGACTTCATTGAAGATAAGATTCAGCTGCTGAAAATGCCTGAGGATCTGTTGACCCGCTCCGTCAACGTTGGTTTCTCCGGCGGTGAAAAAAAGCGTAATGATATTCTGCAGATGGCGGCGCTTGAGCCGGATCTGTGCATCCTGGATGAGACGGACTCCGGTCTGGACATCGATGCCCTGAAAATCGTGGCAAACGGGGTTAACAACCTGCGTGATGGCAAACGTTCATTCATCATCGTCACGCACTACCAGCGTATTCTTGACTACATCCAGCCGGACTTCGTCCATGTGCTGTATCAGGGCAAAATTGTGAAATCAGGTGATTTCTCACTGGTTAAACAGTTGGAGGAGCAAGGCTATGGCTGGCTTACCGACCAAGAGTGATAACGCGCTGCAACAGTGGCATCACCTGTTTGAAACGCGTGGTGAAAGCCGTTCGTTGCAGGCTCAGCAACACTGGCAGCAGCTGCTGCGCTTAGGCCTGCCTACGCGTAAGCAGGAAAATTGGAAATACACGCCGCTGGACCAGCTGCTGGGCCATCAGTTTGTGCTGCCTCAGCCTGCTGAACTAAATACAGACGCTATCGACGACGTGGCACTGGCGATTGATGCTGTGCGCCTGGTGTTTGTTGATGGACGTTTTGCACCGGCCCTGAGTGACAGTGAGTATGACCTGTTCGCCATTCAGGTGACTCAGGCCGCGGAACGTCGCGAGTTGAGTGCGCCAATTCAGCCCGAAGTGTTCCTGCATCTGACAGAAAGCCTGGCAGAGGAAGTGACGACCATTCAGTTGGCACGTGGTAAAGCAGCAGCACGTCCCCTTTACCTGCTTCACATCAGCAGCGGCAGTGCGGCAGGCGAGATGAACACCTCTCACTATCGTCACCATCTGGTGCTGGAAGAAGCGTCGGAAGCGACGGTGATTGAGCATTACGTCACGCTTAACGCCTCAACGCACTTTACCGGTGCGCGTTTCACCGCCGATGTGGGCAATAACGCGCAGCTGACGCACTACAACCTCTGCTTCGAAGATCAGAGCAGTTATCACTTCTCACATAACGACCTGATGCTGGGCCGTGATGTGCGCGTGCAGAGCCACAGCTTCCTGCTGGGGGCGGGTCTGACCCGTCACAACACCAGCAGCAAACTGGAAGGCGAGGGCAGCGACCTGGTGATCAACAGCCTGATGCTGCCGCTGGACAAAGAAGTGTGTGACAGCCGCACCTATCTTGAGCACAACAAAGGCCATTGCCAGAGCCGTCAGCTGCATAAAACCATTGTGCGTGACCGTGCCCGTGCGGTGTTTAATGGTCATATTAAAGTGGCCAAGTATGCGCTGAAAACTGACGGTCAGATGAGTAACAACAACCTGTTACTGGGACGTCTGGCAGAAGTGGATACCAAACCGCAGCTGGAAATCTACGCTGATGACGTGAAATGCGGTCATGGTGCGACGATCGGTCGTATTGACGAAGAGCAGATGTTCTATCTGCGTTCTCGTGGGATCGACGAAGCCGCCGCACAGCGCATGATTATCTATGCGTTTGCCGCTGAATTAACCGAAGCCATTTCTGATGAAACGCTGAAAGAAGCCGTGATGCAGCGCATCGCGCAGCGTTTCCCTGGAGGCCTGCAATGAGTTTTGACCTGGCCCGCGTTCGGGCGGAGTTTCCGCTGCTGGCGCGCGAGGTCAACGGGCAACCGCTGGCCTATCTCGACAGTGCGGCCAGTGCGCAAAAGCCGCAGGCAGTCATTGACGCAGAAAGCCGCTTTTATGAACATGGCTATGCCGCCGTGCACCGGGGTATTCACACGCTGAGTGCGGAAGCCACCACGGAAATGGAAAATGTGCGCACTCAGGCCGCACAGTTCCTCAATGCGGCTTCAGCGGAAGAGATCGTCTTCGTTAAAGGCACCACAGAAGCGATCAATCTGGTCGCTAACAGCTGGGGCGGCAGCCAGTTGCAGCCGGGCGACAACATCATCATTACGGAGATGGAGCACCACGCGAATATCGTGCCGTGGCAGATGGTGGCACAGCGCACCGGCGCTGAAGTGCGCTTTATCCCACTGACTGCTAACGGTGAGCTGGATATCGCTCAGTTACCTGTATTGATGGACAGCCGTACCCGCCTGCTGGCGGTGACGCAGGTCTCTAACGTGCTGGGAACTGAAAATCCGGTGAAAGCGCTGGTCGCGCAGGCGAAAGCCGCAGCCGTGGTTACGTTGATCGACGGTGCGCAGGCCGTGATGCATCACCAGGTCGACGTCCAGGATCTGGACTGCGATTTTTATGTTTTCTCCGGGCACAAACTTTATGGCCCGACCGGCATTGGCATCCTGTATGGCCGTAAGGCACTGCTGGATCAGATGCCGCCGTGGGAAGGGGGCGGGGCGATGATTGCTACCGTCAGCCTGACCAAAGGCACCACCTTTGCTGCGGCGCCATGGCGCTTTGAAGCGGGGTCACCGAATACCGGGGCGATTATCGGTCTGGGCGCTGCCATCAAGTGGGTCAGCGATCTCGGGCTGGATGTGATTGCCGAACGTGAACAGCAACTGATGCGCTATGCACTGGATAAACTGGCCGCAGTGCCGGATCTGGTGATTTATGGCCCGCAGCAGCGCGCTGGCGTGATTGCGTTCAACCTGGGTAAGCACCATGCTTTTGATGTTGGCAGCTTCCTGGACCAGTATGGCATCGCGATACGTACCGGTCATCACTGTGCCATGCCGTTAATGCAGCATTACGAGGTACCTGCCATGTGTCGTGCCTCGTTTGTTCTGTATAATAGCGAAGAAGAAGTGGACCGACTGGCCGCCGGTTTAACACGTATTCACCGTTTGCTGGGTTAAGTTTCAACCCGCACCGACCCGCAGGGGCGAGGCATGCCTCGCCCTTTCGTTTTTAAGTGAGGAAGCAATGGCAACTCTGCCAGATAAAGACAAGCTGGTACGTAACTTCAATCGTTGCGCTAACCAGGAAGAGAAGTATCTGTACATCATTGAGCTGGGTGCGCGCCTGTCGGGCGAGGCGGAAACCCTTCAGCAGCCGGAAAACATCATTCCGGGCTGTCAGAGTCAGGTGTGGATTGTCGTCGACACCGATGAAACAGGCTGTGTTCGCCTGCAGGGCGACAGCGATGCCGCGCTGGTGAAAGGGTTGATTGCCATTGTCTTCGCGCTGTACCAAAAGATGACGCCGCAGGAAATCGTCGATTTCGATGTCCGCCCCTGGTTTGCCGACCTTTCACTGACGCAACAATTAACGCCGTCCCGTTCTCAGGGACTGGAAGCAATGATTCGTGCCATTCGTAAGAAAGCGCTGATTCTTACTCAGCCTTGAATTGCTACACTTCTCGGTAAGCACCCCGCCAGGCTACAGTGGGGTGTTTACACATCCAGATACCGGTTACGGGGGGATTTATCGTCCGCCATAAGCGAGTCAGGTTGTGTATCTATCCATTCATAACCGAGAAATGCGCATGAAACTTTTTTACCGCTTTGCCGGGATCTCTGTTCTTACCTTTCTTGCCGGGATGCACGCCGTTAGCGCAACCGAGTATCCGCTTCCTCCCGACAACAGCCGCCTGATTGGTGAGAACACCACTTTTGTCGTGCCCAATGACGGGCAGCCGCTGGAGTCCGTGGCAGCCAAATACAAAGTGGGCCTGCTGGGCCTGCTGGAAGCCAATCCCGGTACCGACCCCTGGTTGCCCAAAGCGGGTTCACAGCTGACCATTCCAACGCAGATGCTACTTCCTGATACGAAACGTGAAGGGATCGTTGTCAACGTGGCTGAACTGCGCCTCTACTACTATCCCAAAGATGAAAACAAAGTGATCGTCTATCCCATCGGTATTGGTCAACTGGGGGCGAATACCCCGGCAATGGTCACCAGCATCAGCCAGAAAATCCCCAATCCAACCTGGACACCCACTCCTAATATTCGTAAGCGCTACGCGGCTGAAGGTAAGACGCTGCCGGTAACCGTACCCGCAGGGCCGGATAACCCAATGGGGCTGTTTGCGCTGCGTCTGGCTTACGGTAAGCAGCACTATCTGATCCACGGTACTAACGCTGATTTTGGTATTGGCATGCGCGTCAGTTCAGGGTGCATCCGTTTGCGTCCGGACGATATCGAAGCACTGTTTAACAGGGTTCCTAAAGGCACGCGCGTGCAGATCATCAATCAGCCAGTGAAATACGCGATTGAACCGGACGGTAAGCGTTATCTGGAAGTGCATCAGCCGTTATCGCATAGCGAAAAGGACGACCCACAAACCATGCCGATTGCACTGACGGTGGCTGCTAAGAAGTTCATCAACAGTGATGCCAGCGATCGGGTAGTCATCAAAGCGGCGATTGAACGCAGAGCAGGGATGCCAGTGCTGGTCAACGAGGGTGAGAAAGTCGATGGTAACCGTGAGTTGCCTGTTAACGATGATAAACAGCATCCTGCTGCTTCGGAGGGCAAATCTGCACCAGTGACTAGTATTGGGGCTGGTGGGGCTTAGAATCGTTTACAGGGCGTTTTAGACGGGGTTGGACGCATGGTGGAAGACTCCGGATAACAGGCAAAAAAAATGGCGCACAATGTGCGCCATTTCATTACCAGAACTCTTACTTACGGTAAGAGTGAGCCTGGTTGTCCAGACGCTGGTTAGCACGAGCTGCGTCATCTTTAGCAGCCTGAACGTCAGAACGGATTGCGTTCACGTCGTTGCTCAGCTGGTCAACTTTAGCGTTCAGAGTCTGCACGTCGGTAGACAGCTGATCGATTTTAGCGTTGCTTGAGCAACCAGCCAGCATAGTTGAAGCCAGGATTACCGCGCCCAGTACCAGTTTAGTACGATTCATTATTAATACCCTCTAGATTAAGTTAATCTCCATGTAGCGTTACAAGTATTACACAAAGTATTTTCTAATGAGAATAATTTTTTGATGAGAAAGTGCTTAAACTTGATCGTTCGCTCAAAGAAGCATCTTATTTCTGATATTTTACAAAAAACGAAGCGAAAACAGGCGATTTTAATCGGAGGGAACGTCGTTTCTTCGGTAATTAAATCGTTAATTTCGATTGGACGCTTTGTGAAACGTCTTACGCAAGTTGTAAAAAAAGCGCCACTGAGGGCGCTTTTTAAATGCAAGGCGTAATTTTTAATTACAGAACGTGCACTGATGCAGTATTGGTCGTTCCACTTGGTACCAATGCACCAGAAACCATGACCACTACATCGCCTTTCTGCGCGTAGCCGCTGGCTTCTGCCGCTTCTTTACCCAGACGGTAGAAATCGTCAGTTGAGGCGATTTCTTTCACCACGGAAGTGATGATGCCTTTACTGAGCAACAGCTGACGTGAAGTCTGCTCGTTTGTCGTCAGGGCGAGGATCGTTGCATTCGGGAAGTATTTACGAATGGACTTCGCAGACTTGCCGCCTTCAGTGGCAACCACAATCAGTGGCGATTCCAGTTTCTCAGCCGTTTCTACCGCTCCACGACAGACTGCTTCAGTGATACGCATTTTGCGGTTGTCGTGCTGGGAGTCGATGCGGCTTTTCATCACGCGGTCGGTACGTTCGCAGATGGTGGCCATAATGGTGACAGACTCCAGCGGGTATTTCCCTTTGGCGCTTTCACCAGACAGCATCACAGCATCAGTGCCGTCGAGAATGGCGTTGGCAACGTCACCGGCTTCCGCACGGGTAGGGCGCGGGTTTTTGATCATCGAATCGAGCATCTGAGTGGCGGTGATCACCACTTTACGTGCACGGTTACACTTCTTGATCATCATCTTCTGAGCGAAGATCACTTCTTCAACCGGGATCTCAACGCCGAGATCACCACGAGCGACCATGATACCGTCAGAGGCATCAAGGATTTCGTCGAAGTTGTTCAGGCCTTCCTGGTTTTCAATTTTGGAGATGATCTGGATATGCTCGCCGCCGTGCGCTTTCAGATGCTCACGGATTTCGATCACGTCTGAACGCTTACGGATGAACGAGGCAGCAACGAAGTCGACGCCTTGCTCACAGCCAAAGATCAGGTCCAGCTTGTCTTTTTCAGCCAGCGCAGGCAACTGAATGGAAACGCCCGGCAGGTTAACGCCTTTGTTCTCGCCCAGGTCACCGTTGTTCAGCACTTTACATACCACGGTGCTTTCAGTGACTTCGATAACTTCCATACCGATCAAACCGTCATCCACCAGTACGGTGTTACCGATTTTCAGGTCAGAAGCGAAACCAGCGTAAGTCACCGCGACGGTATCGGCGTTACCGATGATGGTCTGGTCGGTGGTGAAGGTGAAGGTCTGGCCCGCTTTCAGGGAGGCATCGTTACCGCCTTCCAGCTTCATCGTACGGATTTCAGGACCTTTAGTGTCCAGCAGAATGGCAGCCTGGTGACCGCTTTTGCTCATGACGGAGCGCAGGTTAGTAATACGCTGGCCATGTTCTTCATAATTCCCGTGGGAAAAGTTCAGACGCATCACGTTCATACCGGCATCAAGCAGGTTAGTCAGCATCTCTTCAGATTCGGTTTTTGGGCCGATAGTACATACGATTTTAGTCTTTTTCATGACGATTTATCTATTAAGTTGTGATGGATGATTAAAGATGGATCCCGGCGGTGTTTCCCCCGGAGGAAAAAATTTGCGTTATGAAAACGTCGATACTGAGTAAGGATAGGTGACAGAATTAAAGCATGCAGGGTAAGTTGAGACGTGGTTTCGGCGCAGGCGCAGCAGGACGTTGCGCAACAGGTACTCGTTATAAATTGAGGGGCAACCATACGCTGAAACCATTCAAGTGAAACAACGTTCCGTATTATAGTCGCTAAGTGTTCGAAAACCAATTAAAAAGCGTGAAATAGCATGCAGGAATGATGCGCATCAAATTCGTTGCGCAAACCAGCACTAAGTAAGGTTAATCTGAAAGTCTGGTTGAGGGCAAAAAAAGGGGATGTGGTACGTTTCGTGGAACAGGGCAAAGCCTTTTGAGTAGGGTAACACGGGTAGGGTGATGCTTCGGAAAGGAATTTGGTGCGTCTGAATGGACTCGAACCATCGACCCCCACCATGTCAAGGTGGTGCTCTAACCAACTGAGCTACAGACGCATAATTTGCTTCGTCTTTCATACTACTGCTTTGTTGGCTGCTTTCGTTCACCCCAGTCACATACTGATGTATGCTCCTGCGGATTCACTCAATTGCCGCCGCGCATTAGCACGAAATACTCGCCACTTGTTATTCGCTCATCTTTCTTTGGAAGAAAGATGGTGCGTCTGAATGGACTCGAACCATCGACCCCCACCATGTCAAGGTGGTGCTCTAACCAACTGAGCTACAGACGCAAATTGTTGTCGTGGTGACAACGGGGACGAATATTAACGACACCCCGAACGCCTGGCAAGGAGAAAAAAGGATTTTTGCGTCTGATTGCTGCGCAACTGTGCGAAGCGCAGCAATTTTAATCATTTTCCCCGGGTTTATCAGAAAATTAACGCGCTGCACGCGTGAGAATCATCTCCGCAGGCTGACGTTGCAGACGGCGCATCCGCCAAATCATCATGACGGCAGAGGAGGTCAGTCCAATGATAAAGCCGGTCCAGAATCCTGAAGGGCCCATTGCCGGGACCACCCAGTCGGTCATCGCCAGCACGTAACCGCTCGGCAGGCCGAGGATCCAATAGGCGACGAAGGTAATAAAGAAGATTGAACGAGTGTCTTTATAGCCACGCAGGATGCCGCTGCCGATCACCTGAATGGAGTCAGAGAATTGATACACCGCCGCCAGGAACATCAGCTGTGCTGCCAGCGTAATCACCTCAGGGTTATCGGTATACAGCAGGGCGATCTCTTCGCGGAACGTCACGGTGAACAGCGCGGTGAGACAAGCCATACAGATGCCCACGCCCTGTGCTGTCCATGCGGCGACCTTTGCCTGCTCAACCGAACCCTGACCCAGCCGGAAGCCTACGCGGATGGTGGTAGCGACCCCCAACGACAAAGGCAGGACGAACATCAGTGAACTGAAGTTCAGGGCGATCTGATGGCCCGCGACTTTGACGATCCCCATCGGAGACACCAGCAGGGCCACGACAGCGAACAATGTCACTTCAAAGAATAGCGCCAGCGCAACCGGCAGACCAAGCCCGGTCAGACGGCGTAATGCTTTCCAGTCTGGCGGACTGAAACGTCCCTCAACACGGATATCGCGCATTGATTTGGCTCGATTCACCCAGGCCTTCATCGCGATAAACATCACCCAGTAGACCGATGCGGTTGCCACGCCGCAGCCAATACCGCCCAGTGCAGGCATGCCAAAGTGACCGTAGATAAAGACGTAGTTAACCGGGATATTCACCAGCAGCCCGAGGAACCCCATGACCATGCCGGGTTTCGTTTTGGATAAACCTTCACACTGATTACGGGCGACCTGGAAAAACAGATAACCGGGAGCGCCCCACAGCAAGGCGTGCAGGTATCCCACGGCCTTTCTGGATAATTCCGGGTCAACATTGTGCATGGCGCCAATCAGGTATCCGGCGTTATACAACACCACCATAATCAGCACAGAGACCATCGCTGCCAGCCAGTAGGCCTGGCGAACCTGATGCGCAATGCGCTCACGTCGGCCAGAACCATTAAGCTGAGCCACCACCGGCGTCAGCGCCAGGATCAAACCGTGACCAAAAAGAATGGAAGGTAACCAGATTGAGGTTCCTACTGCAACGGCGGCCATATCCGTGGCGCTAACGGCACCGGCCATCACTGTATCAACAAAGCCCATGGAGGTTTGCGCAACCTGCGCAAGGATCACCGGGATAGCAAGGGCTAATAACTGACGCGCCTCTAAGAGGTACTTCTGCACACATACACCTTTTTAATTTTTCCGCTATGTTTCGCGACGTTTTACTGCGACGTGAAATCCATTGGGTAGTTGAATGATGAAAGACACTGCTGAAGAAATAAACGGCATTTGCGATGATGCCAGCAGGGCAGGCGTTCCATTCTAGTGTCAGCGGTGGAAATAGCCAATCTTCTGATAAAAGAATCGCTCTTTATGTCACGCAATTAAACGGGACTTTATTTGGTTTTGTGGCGATGCCAGGGCAAACTAACTGGAGCGAAAACACATTGATTGAGGCAACAGCTATGTTTACCGGTATTGTGCAGGGCACCGCGGAGGTGCTGGACATTGACGAAAAACCTAATTTTCGTACCCATGTGATCAGAATGCCGGAGGCATTATTGCCCGGGCTGGAACTGGGTGCGTCCGTTTCCCATAATGGTTGTTGCCTGACGGTGACCGAAGTCGATGGCGACCGCGTTAGCTTTGATCTGGTAAAAGAAACGCTGCGTATTACCAATCTGGGCGATCTGAAAGTCGGTGATACCGTTAACGTTGAGCGTGCAGCAAAATTCAGTGATGAAATTGGCGGTCATTTGATGTCAGGTCATATTATGACCACGGCAGAGATCAGCAAAATACTCACCTCGGAAAACAATCGCGAAATCTGGTTTAAACCGCAGGATGCCAGTCAGATGAAATATATCCTGCATAAAGGATTTGTTGGCATTGACGGTATCAGCCTGACGGTAGGAGAGGTGACGCGCACAAAATTCTGTGTTCATCTGATCCCCGAGACACTGATGCGCACCACCTTAGGCAGCAAACGTCTGGGGCATCGTGTGAATATTGAGATCGACCCGCATACGCAGGCGATTGTGGAAACCGTTGAGCGTGTTCTGGCTCAGCGTGAAGCGGCATTACTGGCTGCCGCAGTCAGCGAACAACAGGCTGAGAGCCCGGAAGCGTAATGCGATAAAAAAGGGCGACATGACGTCGCCCCTGCTAAACAGAGTATGTCCTAACGCGCAACGCGCAGTCCACCTTGTTTGCCATGGGTAAATACCACCTGCCAGAGCTGAATATCCCTTGCCCGAAACGCCCCCGCACAAGCATTCAGATAGTAAGTGAACATCCTTTTAAAACGCTCGCCATATTTATCCGACAGTTGAGGCCAGGCGCTAAGAAAACGCTGATACCAGTGCATTAACGTCACATCATAATCAGCGCCAATATTGTGCCAGTCTTCCATCACGAACCAGGGTTCGCTGGCGGCGGCAATATGACGCACAGAGGGCAGGCAACCGTTAGGGAAAATGTATTTGTCGATCCACGGGTCAACATCATTATTGGTTTTGTTAGCACCAATGGTATGCAGCAGGAAAATACCTTCCGGTTTCAGATTACGATTCACCACATCAAAATAGGTAGCGTAATTTTTCGGCCCGACATGTTCAAACATTCCGACAGAAACAATACGGTCGAACTGCTCAGACAGGTCGCGATAATCCTGAAGCAAAATCGTCACATTCAGCCCTTCGCAGCGCTGTTGCGCCAGCTTTTGTTGTTCGGCGGAAATGGTAACACCCACAACATTTACGCTAAAGTGACGCGCGGCATATTCGGCCAGACCTCCCCAGCCACAGCCAATATCCAGTAAAGACATGCCCGGTTCCAGCTGAAGTTTTTCACAGATCATCTGCAATTTGGCTTCCTGAGCGTCTTCCAGCGTACGGGCTTCTTTCCAGTAACCGCAGGAATATTGCATATAAGGATCGAGCATGTGGGTGAAGAGATCGTTACCCAGATCATAATGCTCTTTGCCAACAATCCACGCGCGTTTGCGCGTTTGCAGATTCGTGAGTCGGGAGGCCACAACACGCAAGGTGTCGCGGAAATGGTGAGGGAGTTGCTGATCTAATTTTGACTGCAAAACACGCTGGAAAAAGATATCCAGGCGTTCGCATTCCCACCAGCCATCCATATAGCTTTCACCTAACCCCAGCGATCCTTCCTGCAGAATGCGTTTAAAAAAATCGGGGTTGGTAATCTGGATATCCCAGGGACGGGAACCATTGATTTCAATATTGGCCTGACTCAACATTTCCTGGACGATTCGATACCACGGGTTGTCGTCAAGGCTCACTTCTTCTATACACGATGAACTCATAGCTTCTCCATCACCCTGTGTGATTAAAACCTGAGAAAAAGAATTGTCTGTTTCTACAGGCCTGTGAGAGCACTCACGGCGAATGCCGCAGTCTGATATCCGACGTTAAAAAAGAGGTTTGATGTGAAACTGACAGAGGTCGTAACGTAGTCACTCGGAACAACTCCATGACAACCCTGTCAGGAACCAACAGTGGACGACGACAAACGCCATCGCCCACTCAAAAATGGTGTTAAGTTGTTATTTTATATTGCGCTGAAAAGTATATGCCCACGAAAGGTAATATTCAATTCATTATTGTTAGGGCGCTAACTAAGTGTTTTTACAGGATTCCACCTGGCCCGGCGCCGTCAGGTGGGGCTGTTTTTGCTCCGCCAGTCGCTGGACGATATAGCCAACGACAGCCAGAACAATCGTGCCAGCCATCACCAGCGTAGTGGTCTGTAACGGGGATTCAATCCATGTTGACACCGCCAGACTGGCGAAAAAACAGAGGCCGAGCTGCAACATATTCTGCAAGGCGGCGGCTTTACCGGTCGCCTGGGGGAAGGGCAGTAACGCACTGGACACCACAATCGGGTAAATCGCACCGTTTGCCATCGCCATTCCACAAAACGGCAGTAGCAATGCAAACAAGGAAGGCTGCGGCTGCAGTGAAACAAAATAGATCGCGAGAATGCTGACGCTGTAGAAGGCCAGCAGCCATGGCAACAATTGGCGCCCGGCAAAGTGGTTCAACAGGGCGCGGCAGCTAAACCCGCCGACAAGAAACGCCACAGTTTGCGGAACATAGCTGAGGCCAATATCTGCAGGGGACAAACCAAGGTTACCCAGAATGAAAGGGGAGCCGGTGAGCCAGGCAAAGAAGCTGGCAGAGCACGCGGCATAAATCGCCACGTTGCCACTGTAAATAGGCGACTTCAGCAATGTGAGGAAGCCAGGCGTGCGGGGCTTAACGGCAGCGTGATCGTCCACCGGGCGTGACGGCAAGCGCAATGTAGGGATCAGTAGCGCGAGACTGAGCAGTAACAGGACAACGAAAATAGAACGCCAGGAAAAGTGTTGCAGTAACCAGGCACCCAACAGGGGAGCCAGCGCAGGCGAGAGGGCGACCAGGGGCATAATGGTGGCAAAGACACGGTTGGCCCGCGGACCACTGTAGCGATCAACCACCAGAGCCTGCCAGCTCACCGCCGCAGCGCACACACCCACGGCCTGAACAAAGCGAACGATCAGCAACCAGAAAGCCGACTCCACCCACAGCATGGCTGCACAACCAACGGCGAACAGACTCAAGCCCATCATCAACACCGGTTTGCGGCCGATGCGGTCTGACAACGGGCCCCAGACTAGCTGTGCGCAGGCAAACCCGGCGAGGAAGATACTTAAACTGGCGCTAATGGCGCCGGCTTCCGTCTGTAAGTCCTGTTGCATCACGCCAAACGCGGGTAGGTACATATCGGTAGCAAGAAAGCCCAGCATACTGAGCAGCGCAAGGTAAATCATAAATCCTTTGGAACGCATGGTTTTTAACTCTTATTAGACAATTTTTTTACGCGTGCAGTGTAATCGCGTGCTGACCCGTCTGTGAAACGCTAATATTCGTGGGTTGCGATGAAAAATATTGAAGGCGAATCATGTGGTCTGAACATTCTCTTGAAGTGGTTGATGCGGTGGCGAGGACGGGCAGCTTTACCGCTGCTGCGGCGGAATTGCATCGCGTCCCCTCCGCAGTAAGTTATACCGTGCGCCAGCTGGAAGCCTGGCTGGCCGTGAGTCTGTTTGAGCGTCGTCATCGTGATGTGGAGTTGACGGACGCCGGACGGGTTTTCATTGAAGAAGGTCGTGCTGTTATCAAAAAAATGCTCGCCACCCGCACACGCTGTCAACAGGTGGCTAACGGCTGGCGGGGACAAATCAATATTGCGGTCGACAGAATTGTGCGCCCGGCACGCACCCGGCAGCTGGTCGTGGATTTCTACCGGCATTTTCCGGATATGGAACTGCATATCATGCCGGAAGTGTTCAACGGTGTGTGGGATGCGCTGGCTGACGGTCGCGTCGATGTTGCGATCGGTGCGACTCAGGCGATCCCGGTACGAGGACGTTTTGCTTTTCGTGATATGGGAAGTCTTAACTGGCGCTGCGTGGTGAAAACGTCACATCCTCTGCTGAGCCATGAGGGACCGTTAAGCGAGACGTTAATCCGTGAGTGGCCATCGCTGGTGCTGGAAGATACCTCACGTGCCTTGCCGAAACGCACCACGTGGACATTAGATAATCAACGACGGCTGGTGGTGCCTGACTGGGAAAGTGCGTTTGACTGCCTGCGAGCCGGGCTGTGTGTTGGGATGGTACCCGGTCATTTTGCCCAGCCCTGGCTGCAACAAGGCGTGTTAGGAGAAGTGACGCTGACGTCCCCGTTTCCCGACAGTCCCTGTTATCTCAGCTGGTCGGAACAAAGCGCCTCACCGGCGCTAAGTTGGTTACTGGACTATCTGGGGAGCACAGAAACCCTGAATGCAGAGTGGTTAAGCGAACATCCTGGCCAGTGGCAGGTGAGTGATTAACGGCGGTAGTCGCGGAAAGGACCATCGGCAACGGAACGACGCTCGATCAGTGAAGGGTGAACTTCAATGGTTTGCGGATCTTCGCGCTTGCTGGTAATACGGTCCAGCAACATATCAAAAGCGGTTTCGCCCAGACGCTCTTTTGGCTGGTGGACGGTGGTCAGTGCGGGCGTAAAGTAGCGGGCGTTGCGCACGTTATCATAACCGATCACTGAAATATCCTGCGGTACGCGTAGCCCCATTTCATCTGCTGCGCAAATCGCGCCCATGGCCATAATATCACCGCCACAGAAAATGGCCGTTGGGCGCTGCTTCTGCGACAAAATTTGCTGCATGGCGCGATAGCCAGAATCAGGTTCAAAATCGCCCTGCACCAGCCATTCATCGCGCAAAGTGATGCCCGCTTCTGCCAGTGCCTTCAGGAATCCGGCATGGCGGCCACCGCCTGTATTACGCTCAAGCTGGCCTGGGATCGCGCCGATATCGCGGTGCCCGCGTTCGATCAGGTAGCGCCCCGCCAGGTAACCACCCTCAAAAGCATTATCAAGCACGGTATCAGTGAAATCACCGCGTGATTCGCCCCAATCCATGACGACCATCGGAATATTACGGTTATCTTCCAGCATAGAAATCAACGTGTCAGGATATTCTGAACACATCACCAGCAGCCCATCGACGCGTTTTTGCGCCATCATTGACAGATAGGCCTGTTGCTTTTGCAGGTTGTTGTGCGCATTGCCCAAAATCAGCGTATAGCCTTTGGCAAAGCAGCGGTTTTCTATTGCTTCAATGATCTCTGCAAAATAGGGCGCTTCACTGGATGTTGCCAGAAGGCCAATGGTTTTGGTGTGGTTGACCTTCAGACTGCGGGCTACGGCGCTGGGGGAATAATGCAATTCTTTGATTGCAACCCATACCGCTTCGCGCGTCTCTTCGGCTACAAAGCGCGTTTTGTTAATCACGTGAGACACAGTGGTGGTTGAAACACCGGCGCGCTTTGCCACATCCTTAATTGTTGCCATGAAAATCGTACTCCTGGTGTTATCGTAACATTTTGATAACTAATTGGTTAAACGTTTGCCTGGGTACAGCCATTCCTGCCCGACCAGAATTATTTTGGGTGCTGTCTCAAAGGGTCGGGAAGGGGTAAAATCGTCCGTAGAGTGACATGCAGTGCTGACTTTTACACGTTGCCAACGGTGTTGCGCAACGGAATAAAGAATTCTAACAAGGCTGCGCACAGAAAACGAGATTTTTACGGGTAACTGTGGGAAAATCTGTTGGCTTACTAATAACAAGGTTATTGAGGAGAGAGAATGAACACTGATATGAAAATGACGGCGCTGACCGTTGTGGGTTCACTGCTGATGATTATTGCGTTTAGTTTTACGGCGGTAATGCATTAATTCTTGCACGGGAGGAGGAAACTCTTCCCGAACCCACACGCATTATCGAATCGTTTTAGGCGTCATCATACGGCGCGCACCGATGTAATGTTCCTGCCAGTAATCTTCGCTCAACGCACTGACCTGAATATCTTTACCTGTCCGTGGAGACTGAATAAATTTCCCTCCACCCAGATAGACGCCAACATGATCTGCTGTGCCACGTCCGTTAATACGGAAGAAGACCAGATCACCTTTCTCTAACTGATCGCGCTTAATCGAAGCCGCATCACGCAGATGGTACATTTCATTAGCCGTGCGTGGGATCTTGAACTTCACCAGGTCTTTATAGGCATACCACACCAGACCACTGCAGTCGAAACCGGTTTTCGGAGAGGTGCCGCCCCATTGATAAGGTTTACCGAGCTGGCCCATCAGCTTGTTCATCGCCGTCTCACGTGCTTTCTGGTAGCGAGCGCGATGCGCTTTGCTGAGTTTGAGCGGGGCGTTCAGAGCATCGTTATCATCGTCAGTGGCTTTGCTGCCTGCGCGTTGACGACCATAATGTTTTTTATCTGCTTTTTTGCTGGCCGCGAGTTTTTTACTCAGTGTTTTCTTCTCCACCTTCGCATTACGCACCGGGGCCACGCTGGTTTTTTTCTTTTCTTTCTCTTTCAGTTTTTTTGCCAGCAGAAGCCGTGCTGATTTAGAGGGTTCTTTTTTAGCGGTTTCTTTGGCTTTCTTACTGACAGGTTCTTTGACTTTTTTGGTCGAAGTGGCTTTTACCGGGCGGCGCTTACGGCGGTCATCTACACGTGCAGTATTGCTTTCGGCTTTTTGCTGTTTTGCATTAATAGGGGCATGTGGCGATGCGTGCGCCATGTTGAAGAACAACTGAGTGAAAGCCAGTATGAAGAGCGTGATGAGTAAACGCATCGTTCCCATTAACAGTTTGTGCGCTACAAAAAAGCAGCAACGCGGTAAAAAAAGAGATTTCTGCGGTATGCAGAAGGTTAGGCCAATTCTAATCTAACTTCTTAACAAAGGGTAAGGTCTTTTTTGTTTCAATAATACAGATCAAGAAAATGATGTAATATTGAGCACAATCAGGTGGTTAACCCAGCAATAAAACCAGTGTTAGTCATAACAGGTGCAGCAGTGATGATAAGAAAATGTTATTTTGTTTCCCTGTTTTGTCTATTGGTCACATTTTTACCTCTCTCGCATGTGAAAATGTCATTTTCATCGCCAGGGCAGAATCGCTACAATAAGCAGGCTGCGCCCAGCCTACACACGATGTATCGTATTGAGGAAGATATTTATGAGTACTGTTGAAAAAATTCAACGTCAGATCTCTGAAAACCCTATTCTGTTGTACATGAAAGGGTCCCCTAAACTGCCAAGCTGCGGTTTCTCTGCTCAGGCTGTTCAGGCGTTATCTGCTTGTGGCGAGCGCTTCGCGTACGTTGATATTCTGCTGAACCCGGACATCCGTGCAGAAATGCCAAAATATGCCAACTGGCCAACGTTCCCACAGCTGTGGGTAGACGGTGAGCTGGTGGGTGGCTGCGATATCATCATCGAGATGTATCAGCGCGGCGAGCTGCAGCAGTTGATTAAAGAAACTGCTCAGAAATATCCGTCTGACGCCGCAGAGTAACGCAGGCTTATTGGCAGCATAAAAAAAACCGGGCCCTGAGAGGTCCGGTTTTTTTTCGAGTTTACAGCACGTTGCTTTATTCTTCGCTGTCGTCACTTTCTGCATCAACCGGCAGTGGCCAGCCTCCCAGACGTTTCCAGCGGTTGACCAGTTCGCAGAACAGATCGGCCGTTTGCAGGGTATCGTACAGTGCGGAGTGTGCCTGGGCGTTATCAAAAGGCATTCCAGCTGCGGTACAGGCCTTCGCCAGAACGGTTTGCCCCAGTACAAGCCCGCTGAGTGCCGCGGTGTCAAAGGTGACGAATGGGTGGAAAGGATTACGCTTCAGGCTGGCGCGTTCGGCAGCCGCATTCATGAAGTTCAGATCGAATGTGGCGTTGTGTGCCACCATAATCGCCCGGCTACAGCCGCTCTCCTTAATTCCCTTGCGCACCAGTTTGAAAATGGCATGCAACGCTTCATGTTCACTGACCGCACCGCGCAGCGGATTCTCCGGGTCGATACCGTTAAATGCCAGCGCTTCAGGTTGCAGAACTGAACCGACAAAAGGCTCTACGTGGAAATGGATCGTCTCATCTTTCTCCAGCCAGCCATCGTCATTCATCTTTAGCGTCACCGCTGCGATTTCCAGTAATGCGTTAGTTTTGGCATCAAAACCGGCGGTTTCAACATCAATAACGACTGGATAAAAACCGCGAAAACGGCTGCTAAGGGTATTCAGTTCATTCGATTCAGACATCGGCATCTCACAGGAGAAAAAAAGGCAGCGCGCATTATGGCAAATTTTGTCGGGGGATGCAGCAGGGAGGGGAAGCGGGTGCCTAAAAGGCACCCGAAATACTTAGTGGCCGAGGCCATTACCCGCTTGTTTGTTCTCGATCAGCTCAATTTTATAGCCATCCGGGTCTTCAACAAACGCGATCACGGTGGTGCCACCTTTTACCGGACCGGCTTCACGGGTCACGTTCCCGCCATCGTTGCGGATACGATCGCAGGTCGCGGCCACATCATCCACGCCCAGTGCGATATGTCCGTAAGCATTGCCCAGGTCGTATTTATCCACGCCCCAGTTGTAGGTCAGCTCAATGACAGCACCTTCGCTCTCTTCGGTGTAGCCGACAAACGCGAGGGTGTATTTATATTCGGTATTTTCACTGGTGCGCAGCAGGCGCATGCCCAGCACTTTAGTATAAAAATCAACAGAGCGTTGCAGATCGCCAACGCGCAGCATGGTGTGAAGTAAACGCATAACATCCTCTTTTATCGGCGTCATCGATGGATGACGTAAAAAAACCAGTATAACGATTATGCCATCGGGTGCGAACCCTTGTGGAAATTAACCGAGGAACGGATAGTCTGTATAGCCTTCGGCACCGCCGCCATAAAAAGTTTCTGGCTTAGGTTCGTTCAGCGGAGCATCGTTTTGCAGACGCGCGACCAGGTCCGGGTTGGCAATATAGCTGCGGCCAAACGCAACAGCATCAATCAGGCCTTGCCCGATAAGGGCTTCGGCTTTTTCTGCCGTGTAACCGCCCGCGCCGACAATGACGCCAGGATAAACAGCACGGATGGCCTGACGGAATTCACGGGTGTAAGGCTTGCCACCGGCCCAGTCAGGTTCAGAGATGTGCAGGTAGGCCAGTTGGCGTTTTGCCAGCTCAGCAATAAAGTACAGGGCGGCTTCTTCCTGATCTTCGCCGTTATCCAGACCGTTGAAAGGCCCCAGCGGAGAAATACGGATACCGATGCGATCGGCACTCCAGCCTGCAATGGCGGCATCCACGACTTCCAGTGCAAAGCGGGTACGATTTTCGATACTGCCACCGTACTGGTCGTCACGCTGGTTGGATGCCGGAGAAAGGAACTGGTGAATCAGGTAGCCATGAGCGGCATGCAGTTCAACCAGATCAAAATCGGCCTCACGTGCATTAATTACGGCCTGACGGAAGTCACCAACGATGCCTGCAACTTCTGCCGTGGCTAATGCGCGCGGTGTGGAAGTGGCCTCGCGTACCGGTTTCCCCTCTGCATCACGCAGGGATGTGCGGGTTTCGGCATTAATAGCAGAAGCAGAAACGGGATCCTTACCTTCAGGTTGCAGGCTGGCATGAGAAATACGCCCGGTGTGCCAGAGCTGCACGGCGCTGTGGCCGCCATCCTGATGAATCCCGGCGTTAATCGCTTTCCAGGCACTCATCTGCTCTGATGAATGTAATCCCGGTGCACCGGCATAACCTTTCGCCTGGAAGCTGATCTGTGTCGCTTCAGTAATAATCAACCCGGCAGTTGCGCGCTGGCGATAATATTCACCCATCAGTGGGGTAGGGATATCGCCGGGCTCAATGCTACGCAGGCGCGTCAGCGGTGCCATAAAAATGCGGTTAGGCACGGTGATGGCACCGGTTTTCAACGGGGTAAACAGCGTGTTCAGTTTCATAACTTACTCCTGGTAGACCGGTCGACTAGTGTGGGTTGTTTTTTTAAGCTTTACGCAATATGCGCGTCATTTCCTGCCATGCATTGAGTAACGGTGCATTATCACGGCAGATTTTACTTTGCAGACTGGCGCCCAGCCACAGCGTGTACAGGGTTTGTGCACAGGCTGCACTGTTCACGTCAGCATGCAGTGTTTGCTGTTGTTGTGCTCTTTCCAGTGATGCCTTCAGGGTATCCATCAACGCGGTTGATCCCGCATGTAACGCACTGCGCATAGCTTCAGACAGATCGCAGACTTCGGCGGATAATTTCACCGACAGGCATCCCGCAAAACTGCTTTCTTCACAGTAAGAGAGTGACTGATGATAATAGTCGAGCACGCGCTGGCGGGAATCATCCTGATGATCATTCAGATAATCTTGCAGACGCTGATGATAGCGGGCGAAGTAGCGTTCCAGCATGGCAACGCCGAACACTTCTTTAGAGGCAAAGTAGTAATAGAACGACCCTTTTGGCACTTCTGCCTGTTTCAGCAGCTCGATCAGGCCCATACCGTTGAAGCCGCGCTGAAGGCAGAGCAGTTCACCGGTATCGAGCAGATGTTCACGTGTGTCAAAGCGGGTCGTTTTATTCATCGCAGCAGAGTACTAGACCGAACGGTCGGTTTCAACCCTTAGCTGCTTTTACGACACGATCGGATCATATCCAGAGAAGGTTGATACTCCCGGGTTTGCACATTCATCATACCCAACAGGGTATGGAAGATGTTGTCTTGAGAGACATCATCGGTCTGCGCCTGTCGTTGCAGGCATTGCTGATCAATGCCAAATGCGGTGGCGTAGTCCGGTGACATCCAGAGTAAAAACGGAATATGTGTCTGCTGGCTCGGTGCAAACACGTAGGGGGTGCCGTGCAGATACATCCCATGTTCCCCCAGAGACTCCCCGTGGTCGGAGAGATAGACCATCGCCACGTTGTATTTATCACTGTACGACTTCAGCAGATTAATCGTGCTGTCCAGCATGCTGTCAGTATAGAGAATGGAGTTGTCGTAAGTATTGACCAGCGCCTGAGGGTCGCAGTCCTGAATCTGATTACTGTCACAGGTTGGTGTGAACTGTCGCAGGGCATCCGGGTAACGCAGATAGTACGCCGGGCCATGGCTGCCCATCTGATGCAGGACAATCACCGTGTCATCCTTCACGCTGTCAATATAGTTACTGAGGCGATGCAGCAGCACGTCATCAAGGCAGTAATCACTTTTGCATAATGCACTGACCTTCCATTTGGTCATATCAGTATGAGGTACGCGATCGCAGGCACCTTTACAGCCACCGTCATTTTCTCGCCAGAGTACGTTAACACCGGCATGCGCCATGACATCCAGCAACCCTTCCTGATGGTGTGCACGACCCGCGTCATACTGCTGGCGCGGCATATTAGAAAACATGCAGGGCACGGAGATGGCGGTTTCGGTGCCGCAGGACGTAGCGTTGCGATAGTAGATGACATTGTCACGTTTCAGTTTTGGGTTAGTTTCCCTCGTATAGCCCCCGAGTGAGAAGTTTTCAGCCCGCGCGGTTTCACCCAACACAAAAATCACCAGTGTTTTTTTCTGCTCACCGGCTAACTGTGGGCCTTTACGGGCATCCTGGCCTATTTTAATCAGCGCCTGATCACCCGCAAACCAGCGGTTGTCAGTGTAGTGTCCAATACTGCTGACCACATTGGCTGGCGTGATCATTTTCACCAGACCTTTATTATTACGGATCATCGAGGCGTAATCTTTGTAGAACAGCGCTGCCACCAAAAGTACCACAAGAATGGCACTCAGAGACGTCACTGCGCGCCAGACGATAGCCATCCACCACGGGCGGTTGTTTTCGATTCGGGTCAGCAACATGATCGCCGCAGGGAGTACGCCCAGTAGCAGCAGCCAGAGGAGATATTTCACGCTGAACAGCGAGGTCGCTTCCTGCAGATCCGTTTCAAACACGTTCTGGATCATGTTGGTATCGATCACCGTACCAAAACTGTACATAAAGTAGTTGGCGGCGGCACTGGCAACGATCAGTATCACCAATAAAGGCTTACGTAGCCACGGCAGGGCGGCGACGTTGAAGATCACTAAAAAGGCGCAGAACAGCACCAGAGGAAGCGTAGCCGCATAAAGATAGTCGTGCAGTCCTTGATAGGGAATAATTTCCCATGCCCGAAGCAGGAAGATACTGTTGAGTATCAGCGCGAAAAACAGTGCAGCGCAAACGTTAAAGGTAATTTCATTACAACGTAACTTGTTCAGGCGTTTCATGGTCGTCCAGTAACAGAATAATCTGAAACAAGAGTAACCGGGAAAGCTTAGATAAACCTTAACTTTGCTTAAACATCGGGATAGCCCGCCAGAAGCGGGCCATAATATTAGTAAGCAACGGTAAACTGCTGGCGAATATGTTGCGGATGTTCGATTTCGTCCAGGATGGCTACGGCCAGATCAGCAACGCTGACAGACGCGGGTTTGTCTCCATCCATCAGTAATGAGGTGGTGCCCAGACGGAACTGCCCGGTGCGCGGGCCAGGTTCGAGAAACGCGGCCGGGGAAAGGTAAGTCCACTCCAGCGCCTGTTCTTCAGCCTGAAGCTGATTACGCAATGCACGTGCACCCAGCGCGCCGGGTTTGATATTAGCCGGGAAGGCTTCCGTATCGACCAACTCTACGCCCGGAGCCACTTCCAGGCTGCCAGCGCCACCCACTACCAGTATGCGCTTCACGCCGCTGCTTTTTACGGCTTGCAGGATTTGCTGGCTGCCGCGGGTAAATTTTTCAAAAAGATCGCTCTCCGCCCAACCCGGATTATAGGCGCTGATGACGGCATCCTGACCTTTCAGAACGCCACTCAACCAGGCGCTGTCATGAATATCACCTGTGACCACAGTCAACTGAGGATCTGAAGGCAGATTTTTTCCTGAGCGAGAGAGGGCCGTCACCTGATGGCCGCGTGCCAGGGCTTCTTTTACAACATCAGGGCCGACAAAACCCGTTGCGCCAATAATGGTAATTTTCATTTATTCATTCCTCTGTAAGTGTGGATTCAACTTTACGGCTTAACAGATAGGATGATAAGTGGCATATTTTAGCTTTTATAATGAAGTGATACTTACGAATAATGGAAAAACTCAATCGTATGGCCGTGTTTGCAACGGTTGTCAGCGAAGGCTCTCTGGCAGCCGCTGCACGCCGTCTGGGCATGTCGCCTTCAGCGGTTAGCCAGCATCTGCGGGCACTTGAGCAGGCGGTGGGTGTGCCATTACTGCATCGTTCAACCCGAAAGCTCACACTTTCTGAGGCGGGGGCTGCATTCTATCCGGGCTGCGAGGCCATGCTTCACCACGCGCTGGAAGCGGAAAAACGACTCGCGGAAATGCGCGATACGCTGAGCGGAGAGTTGCGCATCAGCGCAACGGTAGGGATCGGCGGCCAGCCGCTGTGTAGTGCGTTATCACCCTTGTTACAACAGAATCCAGGGCTGAAGCTACGCATTATTGCCACCGATAACGTGCTGGATATGATTGAGCATCGGATTGATATTGCTTTACGCTTTAGCCGCCAGTTAAGTGATGCCAATATTATTGCCCATCCGCTGGCAGAATGGCCGATGGTTATCTGCGCAGCACCCGCCTATCTCAGCCGTTATGGCGTGCCGCAAACGCCGCAGGCACTCTCAGCCCATCGCTGGATACACGGTCATCGGACGCACCGCCATATTGATTTCCATCATCCAAGAGAAGGGGCGTTGACGCTGCGTCTGGCTGAAGGGCAGGTAGTCAGTGACAGTATGAACGTGATGCGTGCATTTACCGTTGCGGGGATGGGGCTGTCATTGCAGCCGTTGCAGGAGATACAGGAGGAGCTGCACAGCGGGCAACTCATGGTGCTGCTGCCTGAGTGGCGCGCCAGCCCTCTAAAGCTGACGGCACTCACGCTGGAACGCGTTTTACCGGAGAAAAGTCAGCAGGCGTTACGTGCGTTACGTGACTATTTTAGTAAAAATCACCGGGTCACACTTGCAGACATGGGATGAGCCGTCTTCAATGAAGACAGAGTGAACTTACCAGGAGTGGCGGTGGCAGAGCAATTAGAGTTTTTCCCGGTACCCAGTCCCTGTCGCGGGATCTGTCAGGTTAACGAACGCGGTTACTGCCGTGGCTGCCTGCGTAGCCGTGAAGAACGGTTCAACTGGATGACGTATAACGATGCACAGAAACGTGACGTTCTGCGTCTGTGTCGCCTGCGTCTCCAGCGCCAGCGTCGTGGGGAGAATCCAGACATTCCGGATCAGCCAGAGCAACCCACGTTGTTTTGACGCGGAGTTTGATCCGCCCCTGTTGTAGCGATGACCTGATGGCGTATTATCCGGGTCAGCTATTTCATCAACGGGAGTAAGAATAAGATGCTACAACGTGTACAGATCGCCCCACAGGGACCGTCATTTTCACCGCTGGTGATGGGATACTGGCGGTTGATGGAGTGGGGAATGACCTCTCAGCAGCTGGTGCAATTTATTGAGCAACATCTGGAATGTGGTATCAGTACGGTTGACCACGCTGATATTTATGGCGGCTATCAGTGTGAAGCCGAGTTTGGCAAAGCACTGCGCCTGCAACCGTCTTTGCGTCAACGTCTGGAGTTGGTGACGAAATGCGGGATTGCCACAACGGCAAAGCCAGACAACGCCCTGGGCCACTATGTCACTGATGCCGCGCACATCATGACGAGTGCTGAAAATTCCCTGCGTTATTTTAATACCGACTACCTCGATCTGTTATTGATCCATCGTCCCGATCCCCTCATGGAGGCAGATGAAGTTGCCAGTGCGTTTCAGCAGCTTCATCAAAGCGGAAAAGTAAAACATTTCGGTGTATCTAACTTTACTCCTGCACAATATTCGCTGTTACAGTCACGACTGCCGTTTACACTGGTCACCAACCAGGTTGAAATTTCCCCTGTGCACCAGCCGCTGTTATTAGACGGTACGCTGGATCAGTGTCAGCAGATGCGGGTCAGGCCGATGGCATGGTCATGTCTTGCAGGCGGGACGATGTTCAGCGCACCTGAGTTCCAGCCGCTGCGTGATGAACTGTTATTGATCCAGCAAGAGACCGGTGCAGAGAATATTGAGCAGTTGATTTATGCCTGGATTCTGCAATTACCTTCTAAGCCACTGCCGATTATTGGAAGTGGTAAAATTGAACGAGTCAGCGCGGCAGCGAGAGCGGTTAACGTGACGCTGACTCGTCAGCAGTGGTTCCGTATTCGTAAAGCGGCCCTGGGTTTTGATGTGCCGTAATCCGCAATCAACAGTAGTAGCATCATTGTCTGACGACATCACGTTGATGTCGTTTGCAACCGTGAGAGTGAACAGTATAAACGCCAGATAATCCCGGCCAGATCGATGCCTTGATCTTCATGAGTATCACGCAGTATATCGATGCGCTGTTGTAGTGTTTTCAACGTATCGTTCAGGGGAATAGGGTGTATCCCGCGTTCACTGATAATAGATTGCAAATCGTGTAGCACGGCGTCGCGTATATTTGCTAATGCTGAAGAGGGTGTTTTCCAGTTGCGCAGATTCCAGGCAATATGCGAACAGTTGAGCAATACAACGCCCCAGCGCATCAGCCACAGATGTGCCTGGTCATCGCGACTATTTTTAAGTTGGTTGATGCGGTGATAAACCAACGATTCAAAACTATTCTGACTTAGGCGAGGGCGTCTTCCCAACTGGTCGACAAACTCACTGCGCAAAGCGCGGATATGACGCCTGCTGCGGTGTTTATCAGAACTGGGACGCAAAATACAGAAGGCCAGCCAGACCATCGCCACGCCACAGACTTTTGCCAGGTTATCATTAACAAAACCCGAAAAATCATAGGTGGGGGGATTGGTGACTGCCAGGAAGGACCCCATAAAAACAACCAGTTGCCCCCAAAGGGCAGCCCGTTTTTTATTCTGTAATTTAATCAGTTGCATGGTGATCAGCAGAGGGAAAAGTACGATAAGAAACTGCCACAGTACGGTCACCTGAATCATGAAAGCAAACTTCATGACAAAGCTGAAGAGTGACAGCAGCACCAGTGTTTTGATCAATAATGTGGCGCTGCTGACCGGGGATGCAGAAGATGAATAAAGCACGCAACTGATAGCGGCCAGCGTCAGTGCTGAGTCACCGGAATCCCACTGCGTTGTGATCCAGAAACTGGTTCCGAAAAAAATCACACAAAAGGTTCGCAGCGCATTCCAGCTGGCTTCTGCCCCATCTGCTTCGCGAGCCAGTGATGGCACAACCGGAGGAGTGAGATCCGTATGGTTATCTGCACGTTCGAACTGGCGTAGCCAGCGTGCGATATTCAGATACAGCCAGCAGAAATAACGTAGCTGCTCCCAGAAGGCCCGGTGCCGATAGTCCGTCGTGTCCATCGGGGCAGCGCGATAGAGTATTTGCGCCAGGTAATACTTATCTTTTTCACCCTTAGCCATGGCTTCCAGTAGCTGATGTAGCGTTACAAACAGGTTTTCTGGTGGGTTTTCCCAGTTAAGCAACATCCGACGCAGGCTGGAGATAATGCTGGTCAGGCGCAACTGCTGGTGCAAAACATAGTTCAGCACATTGTTTTGACGGCGAAAGCGGTAATGACTCCAGAATGCCTGGATGCGCAGCAGATTCATTGTCAGGATTTCGCCAATCACGTTTTCGTGGGCCTGGCGTATCGTGCTGGTGTCCTCTTTATTTAACATCTCCGTTGCATGGGCGAGCAGCTTGCTGTGCATCTCTTTGAGGGAATGAATTAACGTCTCTCCATCCGAGGTGCTGGGCAAGATCATCATCATGAGTGCGCCGCACAGTATTCCGGAAATGACCTCACAGACGCGTGCCTGCGTAATGGTCCATATACTGTCGATCTCAACTTCATTGACACAGGTAAAGGCGATGATGGCGGCGGTATAGCCTGCCAGCGAAAAGGCGTAGGCCACATTATTCTGATAATGGTTTGATATCCACGTGCACAAAGCCAGCCAGCTTGCAATCGACACGGCAAAAAGCCATGGCTCGTCCAGTGTATGACCGGCGATCACCAGGGCTGCCGTCGCGCCCAGCATACTCCCCACAATGCGCCCGAGGCTTTTACTGATCACGCCGCCAACAGTAGGAAAACTCACCACGGCAGCAGAGGTCATCGCCCAGTAAGGTTCATCCAGCTGAAGACCGTAAGCGATACTCAAGGCCAGACACATGGCGATGGTATTACGCAAGGCGTAGCGCCACTGCGCAGCAGTGGCTTTGTTCCACGGCAACTGCTGCCATTGCAGCCAGCTCAGATTAAGTCGACTCATTGCTGGACAGAAATTGTGCAGGTGGTCCCGGCGACCAGTGTTATGGCGGGCGGAAGATGAGTCAGGCGGATACGCACCGGTACGCGCTGGGCCAGCCGGACCCAGGGGACGTTCGGTTTGATATCCGGCACCAGGCCGCTGTCGGATTCGATACTCTGGTCGTAGATTGCCCGGCCAATACTTTGTACCACGCCGGTGAGTGGCTGATCGTTACTGTACAGGGTGATATTCGCCCTGGCGCCTGTGCGGATATGACGCAGTTTGGTCTCTTCAAAATAACCCATCACGTAAAACGAATGGCTATCTACCAGCACAAACAGCGGTGATCCGGTGGTGGCGTAGTTGCCTATCCGGGTTTCCAGATTGTTGATCCAGCCATCGGTGGGGGCAAAAACCACGGTTTGCGACAGGTTCCAGCGTGCACGGTCCTCCTCAGCCTGAGCAGCCTTAACGTTTGCTTCCATTGCCTTGACGTTGAGATTAGCGACATCAAGCGCTTCTTCTGAAATAACATTACGGCCAAGATTTTGACGGCGATGAGCCTCATGCTGTGCCTTGATAAGGTCCGACTGTGCTTTTGCCAGTTGGGCTTCTGCATTCAGTACGGCAATACGATAGGGCTTATCATCAAGGGTAAACAAGCGGGTTCCTTTAGTCACAAACTGGTTATCTTCGACATCGAGCTCAACAATGCGCCCGGAAACCTGTGGAGTAATACTGACCAGTTCGGCTCTGACTTTGCCATCTCGTGTCCAGGGTGACTGCATATAGTAATTCCACATCCACCAGCCGGCACAGAGTGCCGCCGCGAAAAAAAACACGGTGGAAAAGTATCTTAAATAATTTAGTTTCATTACGTTACCCGACGATTAACAACCCCAGAGAGGCGGCTATGCAGAGAGTAAACAAGGAGAGATCCAATAAAGTGGGGTGCCAGATCTCGCCTGAGTACATCCAGTCACGCAGTAACGGATGAAGTAGCAGCCATAAGAAAAAACCGAGCAGAACGACTTTGAACAGGGGCGGAAAAAAAAGTGAGTCCCCGAGCACCAGCTCGGTGATGGGGCTGGCAGCCGTTAATATTGATGTCATCACACACAAAATCCCTATGACCAGTGAATTACCGATGAGGATAACTGAATGCGTCCATCTGATTATGATGGATTTGTGTTTTGCCTTGTAAACTCGCAGAATAGTCTAAAATCATGCTTGATAGCTAGCAAGCTAATTATAAGAGGTAGAAATTGAATACGACTCTGGGAACCGACTTGTCAAGATTGGTACGTATCTGGCGCTCATTAATTGATCAGCGATTGAAACCGTTGCAGCTGACACAAACCCATTGGGTGACGTTACACAACATCCACCAGCTACCGCCTGAACAGTCGCAAATTCAGCTGGCAAAAGCCATTGGTATTGAGCAACCTTCTTTGGTACGCACCCTCGACCAGCTGGAAGAGAAAGGGTTAATCACGCGCAGCACCTGTGCGAATGACCGCCGTGCTAAGCGTATCAGCCTCACTGCGCAGGCAGAACCGATTATTACTCAGGTTGAGCATGTGATTGATGCGACTCGTGATGACATCCTGGCCGGAATTTCTCAGCCGGAGATCGACAAAATGGTGACGCTGATTGCCAGACTGGAAAAGAATATTCTTGAGCTTCAGGGACGAGATGAATAAAAAAAACCGGCATAAGGAGCCGGTTTTTTTATGCGCTACTGTGTCATTAGCGTGGGGAAACAGTGATCTGGCTACCGTTTGACGCCATTGCTACGCGCTGACCTACAGAGTAGCGGCTTACAGCCTGTTTCTGGACCACCATGATGGTGTTGCCATCATCTTTGCGGATTTCCAGCTCAACGCCCTGGCTTTTATTCAGCGAGCCCTGAACACCCTGGCCTGCAACACCACCAGCGACGGCACCAGCTGCGGTTGCCAGACTACGACCCGCACCACCACCAACTGTGTTACCAAGGAAACCGCCCAGTACTGCACCACCAATGGCACCGATAACGTTGCTGTCATCGCCACCCTGAATTTGCACCGGACGAACAGATACCAGCGTACCGTAACTCACGGTCTGAATCTGTTTAGCTTCAGAGGCGCTGTAAACATCACCGGAAAGAGTATTGTCATTTACACAGCCAGCCAGCGTTATCCCGGCAAGCGCCACGATTAATAAACGCATCGTCATCATTAAAACTCCTATGTGTAGCAGGTGCTGCGGATCATCGGGCAGCGGTCAATAACACTATTATAAGGTACAAGCCGCGCCTTTCTCACAATTAGTTTGTAAAAGCACCGCAGAAAGATAACCTGGAGTGCTTAAACGTGGATTCAATCACGACAAGAAAATACGACGTCGTTAACAACGTGAATAAAAGATCACTAAATCATAGAATTGACGCGCTAATTTTGCCAGGCTGGCGCAATGACACTCATACCCGCAGACGGGATAAGGCGAAGGCATGAAATCAGGTCGGTTTATTGGCGTTATGTCTGGCACAAGCCTGGACGGCGTTGATGTGGTGATGGCGGTGATTGATGAACATATGGTGGCACAGCAGGCCAGCTATAGTCACCCGATCCCACAAACGCTGCGCCAGCAGATCCTGGCAATCTGCCAGGGGCAATCATTAACGCTGTCGCAGTTAGGGCAACTGGATACCCGCTTAGGACGGTTGTTTGCGGATGCGGTACTGGCGTTACTCAAGCAGCAGGGATTGTCAGCGGATGATATTACCGCCATTGGTTGTCACGGCCAGACCGTGTGGCATGAGCCGCAGGGCGATGCCCCAAATACCTTACAAATTGGCGATAATAATCAAATCGCAGCAGCAACGGGTATCACCGTAGTGGGCGATTTCCGCAGGCGCGATATGGCGCTGGGCGGGCAGGGCGCACCGTTGGTGCCGGCTTTCCACCATGCGGTACTGATGCACCCCACTGAGCGCCGCATGGTGCTGAACATCGGAGGCATTGCGAATTTGTCTTTGCTGCTACCCGGGCAAACATTGCGTGGGTTTGATACCGGGCCTGGCAATATGCTGCTGGACGCCTGGATCTGGCGGCAGCAGGGCAAACCCTATGATAAAGAGGGGGCATGGGGGGCCGGCGGTCACGTGGCCTGGCCACTGCTGCAACAGATGCTCAGTGACCCCTATTTTGCACTGAGTGCACCGAAAAGTACCGGACGCGAATATTTCAATCTGAGCTGGCTGGAACAGCAGCTGTCATCCTTCCCGGGTCTGCCCGCACAGGATGTGCAGGCAACGTTGGTGGAACTGACGGCAACCACTATCGCACAACAGGTCTTACTCAGCGGGGGGTGTGACAGGCTGCTGGTCTGCGGCGGCGGGGGCCACAATCCCCTGTTGATGTCCCGTCTGGCGGCACAGCTGGCCGGGACGGAAGTGACGAGTACCGACCAGGCTGGCATCAGTGGCGATGATATGGAAGCACTGGCTTTCGCCTGGCTGGCCTGGTGTACCTTGAGTGGGTTACCTGGCAATTTACCGTCGGTGACCGGTGCGCGTGAGGCCAGCGTGATCGGGGCAATATTCCCGGCAAATCGTCCTTTTCGCTGATTGCATCACCTGAAAAGACGTTTTAGCCTAAGTGAACCTCCCGTAGCTCACAAGGAATAAACAATGAAAAAGGGGTATATCGCCGTCGCCGGCATGCTGGTGGCGCTGTCAGGATGCAGCTATTTTCAGACCGACTCTCATACGCCGGTCAACACATTGCATTATACCTGCGGCACGCTGCCGTTAACGGTCAAACTGGATAACAGTAAAAGCGAAGTCAGCCTGATCCTCGACGGTCAACCGCTGGTGCTGAAGCAGCAGCCTGCGGCGTCCGGAACCCGTTACAGCGATGAGCATTACGTTTTCTGGTCGAAGGGCGACAGCGCATTCATTGAGCGCAATGACAAAATCATTATCGATGACTGTCAGCTTCAGCAACCAGCCAGTTAACCCATTGAACTATTGTAGGGTGCGGCGCACAATGCGGTATCCCTACTTATCAGAAGCCAGAGCGATGACTGACAGCGACCATCTGCAACAAATTGCCCATCTGCGGCGTGAATACACCCGTGGCGGCCTGCGCCGCAAGGATCTCCCCGCTAATCCGTTGACCTTGTTTGAACACTGGCTTAACCAGGCGGTTGAAGCACAGTTGCCGGATCCCACGGCCATGAGTGTGGCCACGGTGGATGACCAAGGACAACCCTATCAGCGTATCGTCCTGTTGAAGCATTTTGATGAGCGCGGCATGGTGTTTTACACCAACCTAGGCAGCCGCAAAGCGCAGCAGCTTGAAATTAACCCGCGCATCAGCCTGCTGTTTCCCTGGCATATGCTGGAACGTCAGGTCATGGTGCTGGGGAGTGTTGAGCGTTTATCTACGCTAGAAGTCTTGAAATACTTCCACAGCCGCCCGCGAGACAGTCAGCTGGGGGCCTGGGTGTCGAAGCAATCCAGCCGCATCTCTGCCCGTGGCATTCTCGAAGGCAAGTTCCTTGAACTGAAGCAGAAGTTCCAGCAGGGTGAAATTCCGCTGCCGAGTTTCTGGGGCGGTTATCGGGTCAACATTGACTCAATGGAGTTTTGGCAGGGCGGCGCTCACCGTTTGCATGACCGTTTTTTCTACCAGCGTGAAGATGACGCATGGAAAATCGACCGCCTGGCACCCTAAAACACGAAATAATGCCGTCAATGGGTGGATCGCAGCGGTCCGGCCCATTATTCTATATCCCTTATTTTCTCTCCGCGTTTCAGCGGAAAGCTGTGTACCAGCTTAGGTGCAGACTTTTTCACATGGAGTCTTAGATGGCCAGCAGTAACCTGATCAAACAATTGCAAGAGCGGGGCCTTGTCGCCCAGGTAACGGATGAAGAGGCGTTAGCAGAACGACTGGCGCAGGGGCCAATCGCACTCTATTGTGGCTTCGACCCGACTGCCGACAGCTTGCACTTGGGGCATCTGGTGCCGTTGCTCTGCCTGAAACGTTTTCAGGATGCCGGACATAAGCCAGTGGCTTTAGTCGGTGGCGCAACTGGCCTGATCGGCGACCCGAGCTTTAAAGCAGCCGAGCGTAAGCTGAACACCAGTGATACCGTGAATGAATGGGTCGATAAAATCCGCCATCAGGTTGCCCCTTTCCTTGATTTCAACTGCGGCGACAACAGCGCGATTGCAGCCAACAACTATGACTGGTTTGGCGGCATGAATGTGCTGACCTTCCTGCGTGATATTGGCAAGCACTTCTCTGTTAACCAGATGATTAACAAGGAAGCCGTTAAGCAACGTCTGAATCGTGATGACCAGGGGATCTCCTTTACTGAGTTTTCTTACAACCTGCTACAGGGTTACGACTTCGCCTGTCTGAACGAGCGCCACGGCGTGGCGTTGCAGATTGGTGGGTCTGACCAGTGGGGGAACATCACCTCCGGTATCGACCTGACGCGTCGTCTGCACCAGAACCAGGTGTTTGGTTTGACCGTTCCGCTGATCACTAAATCTGACGGCACCAAATTCGGTAAAACCGAAGGTGGCGCTGTGTGGCTGGACGCGAAAAAAACCAGCCCTTACAAGTTCTATCAGTTCTGGATCAACACCGCTGACGCAGACGTATATCGTTTCCTGAAGTTCTTCACTTTCCTGAGTATTGACGAGATCAACGCACTGGAAGATGAAGACAAAAACAGCGGTAAAGCACCCCGTGCCCAGTATGTTCTGGCCGAACTGGTGACCAAACTGGTACACGGTGAGGACGGTTTGGTGGCTGCACAGCGCATTACCCAAAGCCTGTTCTCCGGGGCGCTGAGCGAACTCACGGAACAGGATCTGGCACAGCTGGCACAGGATGGCATGCCGGGTGTTGAGTTGGAAAACGGGCAGGATCTGCAACAGGCATTGGTCAATACCGAGCTGGCCCCGTCACGTGGTCAGGCTCGTAAACTGATCGAGGCGAAATCCATCAGCATCAACGGTGCACTGCAAACGGAGGCAGAGTATGCCTTCGTAGAGGCCGACCGCCTGTACGGCAAATACACCCTGCTGCGCCGTGGTAAAAAGAACTACAGCTTAATCAGCTGGAAATAATAAGCAGGTTCGTTACGTACTGAAGCCGGCAATGCCGGCTTTTTTTAGGCAAGAAGGGTCAGAGTCGCGCGATGAAAAATATTCTCTCCATCCAGTCCCATACTGTTTTTGGTCACGCCGGAAACAGTGCAGCAGAATTTCCTATGCGCCGCCTGGGCGCAAACGTTTGGCCACTGAATACCGTTCAGTTTTCCAACCATACTCAGTATGGTCACTGGGCCGGAACGGTCATGCCGGCCAGCCATCTGACCGAGATTGCCCGGGGTATTGGTGATATTGATCGTCTGAAAACCTGCCATGCGGTGTTAAGTGGTTATCTCGGCTCCGCCGAGCAGGGAGAGGCTATTCTTGAGATTGTACGGATGGTCAAAGCGGCAAACCCGGAAGCCTGGTATTTCTGTGATCCGGTGATGGGTCATCCGGAAAAGGGCTGCATTGTGGCACCGGGTGTGGCTGAGTTCCATGCGAATGCCTCCCTACCCGCCAGTGATATTATCGCGCCCAATCTGCTGGAGCTGGAAATGTTGAGCGGGCGTCAGGTGGCCGATGTGGAGCAGGCTGTTGCGGCAGCACGTGAGCTGATTGCTAAAGGGCCAAAAGTGGTGCTGATTAAGCACCTTGCGCGGGCCGGTTACCGTAGCGATCGCTTCGAAATGCTGCTGGTGACGGCAGATGAAGCCTGGCATATTGCCCGTCCGCTGATTGACTTTGGCGTGCGCCAGCCGGTAGGGGTGGGTGACCTGACCAGCGGATTATTGCTGGTGGACCTTCTGCACGGGCTATCGCTGCAACAGGCGCTGGAACATGTGACGGCCGCTGTGTATGAAGTGATGCTGAAAACCCATCAGATGGGTGAGTATGAGCTACAGCTGGTTGCTGCACAGCAGGCGATTGCTGAACCGCAGCAGCATTTTGCGGCAGAGAAACTCTGACCCGCTATCGCGATACCGGGCAGTCCTTTTAGGCCTGCCGTCGTCATTAGTTCAACCCTTCAGCTTTCAGCGCAGCGATCACGTCAGGGCGCGCAGCCACCCGTTCAAACCAGTCGTTTAACGCATCCAGTCCACTCAGGTTCAGCTTCAACGCATGAGCCCAGCGGGTCACGGTAAACAGATAAGCATCTGCCACGGTGAAACGCAGCCCCATCAGCCACTGCTTCTCTTTTAATTCGGCATTCACGTACTGGAATTTCTGCTCCAGCAATTCTCTGGACAGTACCTTAAACTCGTCCGGAGTGGTGGGGCGAAACAGCGGGCTGAACCCTTTATGCAGTTCAGTGGCAATATAATTGAGCCATTCGAGCGTATGGTAGCGTGTCAGGCTGCCGGGTGGGGCCAGCAGTTGGCGGTCAGGTTTGAGGTCGGCAAGATACTGCACAATCGCCACGCCTTCAGTCAGCACCGACCCGTCATCCAGTTGCAGCGCCGGAACCTGGCCTTTCGGATTGATTCGCAGATAGTCTTCGCCCTGTTCCGTCTTCTTCGTTTTGGTATCCACGGTGACCAGCGTGAAATCAAGGCCGGATTCGCGCAGCACAATATGGGGTGACAGTGAACAGGCCCCGGGTTTACAGAACAGCTTCATTGCTCGCTCCTTTCATTGAATGATGACGATCTCCTCAGCTTACTGCCGAAGAACATAAAAGTCAGTGTCAACGCGCGGACAATGGCGCATTTTTTGCGGGTTAATTAACCACTGGCAAACGCTGCTGCCCCAGACTGCTCAGTTCAGGCAGAGATGTCCGGGCAAGATCCCAGAATGCGCGCACTTTTGCCGGCATATATTTTACGTTCTGCGCGACCAGTTGCACCGGAACGGCCGGAGGGCGGAAGTCCGGCAGAATTTCGATCAGGGTGCCCCGCAGCAGGTCATCATGCACCTGATAAGAGAGCAGGCGGGCAATACCTTTCCCGGCGCGGGCAGCAATCAGCTGAGTTTCGACCTCATTGACAGTCAGTCTTGGCGTAATGCGTACTCGCTCCTGCTGCACCTCAGGGCCGAAGCGCCATTCTCTTTGCGCGGTGAGTGCCGCACTGGCGATGAGGTGATGATCGATCAGCATGGCGGGCGTCAGCGGTGTGCCGTGCAGGGTGAGGTAGTCAGGGCTGGCAACCAGCATCCTTTGCACCTGACCCACCTCCGTCGCCACCAGTGAGGAGTCCCGCAACTGGCCGATGCGTACCGCCATATCCAGCCCCTGTTCGATGAGGTCCTGATAACGGTCACTGAGCATCAGGTCAATCTGGATATCGGGGTAGCGATCGAGAAATGTCAGCACCAGCGGTGCAATATGCTGGCGGCCGAACTGAACCGGCGCGGTCAGACGGACCCTGCCACTCAGCTGATTGCGGGTGGTGGCGTTCAGTGCTTGCTGATAATCCTCCAGCACGCCTTTTGCACGTTCAAAAAGCGCCAGTCCGGCGGGCGTGGGCGACAGACGCCGGGTAGTTCGTTCAATCAGGTTCACGGCAAAACGGCTTTCCAGCGCTGTCAGGGCACGCGTAATCGCCGGAGGCGACCGCCGCAGAGTGCGTGCCGCTGCGGCAAGGCTCCCCTGTTGCACCACGGCGACAAACACCGCCAGTTCATCCAGTTTATCCATGATTATTCCACTTTGCGAAATTATGAATTGCTATTTTTGCCTGTTTACCTCGTTTTCAGCAAGAGTAAGCTGAGTAAAAAACAGGAGATCATCATGAGTTCATTAACGTTATATGGCACCGGACTTTCCGGCCACGTTCACCGCGTCAGCGTGTTGTTAAGCATACTGGGTCTTTCCGCCACCTGGGTTGAAGCTGATGCCGAGGTCAGACAAAGTGCCGGATATCGGGCGCTCAATCCTCTCGGGCAGGTGCCCGTTTTAGTGGATGGTGACACGGTGATCAGCGACAGTAATGCCATTCTTATCTGGCTGGTGAAGCGCTACGCACCCGACAGTGGTTGGTTGCCGGCTGATTTGCTGGAGGAGGTGCAGGTGCACCAGTGGTTGGCAAAAGCCGCCGGAGAAATCCGTTATGGTGTGGCGTCTGCGCGTCTGATTAAGCAGTTCAACGCGCCGGAAAACTACGCTTCAGCGGTATATGTGGCAAAGAAATTTTTACCTCAACTGGAGGCACATCTTAGCGATCGTCAGTGGCTGGTGGGAAAACGTGCCACCCTTGCTGATCTGGCCTGTTATGCCTACGTGGCCTGTGCGCCTGAAGGGGGCATTGGTCTGCATGCCTATCCCCACATTCAGGCCTGGTTGCAGCAGACGGCCGCACTGCCGGGCTTTATCACGCTGCCACCTCTGCCTTTACCGGCGGAAGCGTAACGATGTTCCATCCAGGGGAGTTGCAGGCGCAGAAAAAAGCAGGCTATCAGCAGGTGAAAGCCGCCCTTTATCCATCGATGCCTGAACAGCACCGTCTGTTTTATCAGGACCTGCAGACTTTCTATATGACCGTACAGGATGACAGCGGTTACCCGTTTGCAGCCCTGGTTCAGGGGGCTCCCGGGTTCATTATTACGCCGGATGAGAGCCATTTTTCCCTGCTGCGCAGTGCCATCGAGGCGGTACCTTATCTGCCTGCATTGAAGTCCGGAATGGCGTTCGGTGGCCTTGGCATCGACTTCGCCAGCCGTCGCCGTAATCGGGTCAACGCATTGGTAGAGGGTTTCAGTGACAATCGGCTACAGCTGCATGTACAGGAAAGTTTTGGCAACTGTCCGCAGTATATCCAGCGACGAACACTGCCCGCGCAGGATAAGCGACGATCGCTGCATATCGAACCCCTCTACACGCTGGATGCCGATGCGCGCTATCTGATTTCTGCTGCGGATACTTTCTTTGTGGCCAGCCATGCACCGCGCAGTCAGGGAATGGGAGGGGCGGATATCTCGCATCGGGGAGGGTTACCCGGGTTTATCACCCTCAGGCAGGGAAAGCTTTTTATCCCGGATTATTCAGGTAATCGTTATATGAACACGCTGGGAAACCTGCTGCTGGATCCCCGCTGTGCTTTGCTGATCATGGACTTCCATCAGGGTGCAGCACTGCATATTCAGGGAAGGGCTGAGATCCTGTGGCAATCACCGGGGGAAGGGCGAGTGGAACGTTACTGGACGGTTGAACCGGAACGCATCCTGCGCCTCAGGCAGTTATTACCCGCTGCCGGAACGGACGTGGAATATGCCGTGTCCACACTGGCAGCTGAAAGATAAAAAAAGGGCGACATCACTGTCGCCCTCATCATCATACTGTTAGTAATCAGTCATTCGCGTTCTGCGGAGCGGGGGTCCCGTCCTGAGTCATACGTTTCAGCAGGGGAGCTGTGAACATCATCAGTACAGCGATCACCCCAGTGACGATGCCGATTTTCAGGAACACATCACCATAAACGTGCAGCGACAGCAGCGGATCGGTAATGTTTTCTGGCACCGCCATCAGGTTGGCCACTTTACCGGCCACCATGGCAGCACCTGCGGTGGTCAGGAACCAGGAACCCATGATAAAGCCCATCAAACGCTGTGGAACCAACTGTGCCACCATCGCCAGGCCCAGACCAGAGATCATCAGTTCCCCAACGCTTTGCAGCGCGTAGCTGAGGATCAGCCAGTTGACGGAAACAATACCCAACTCGTTAGCCAGAGAGGCACCCAGCGGCAACACCAGGAAGGCTGCGGAGCACAGCACCATGCCCAGCGCAAACTTATGTGGCATCGGCAGGCGGTCGCCCATCTTGTTATAGATAGCGGCCAGCAACGGACTGAACACCATAATCCAGAAAGGATTCAGTGCCTGGAACTGCTCTGGCTGGAAAGTGATGCCCAGAATGCTGTGCTCGACGTTACGAATAGCGAAGAAGTTCAGCGAGGTGGGCATCTGCATATACAGCACGAAGAAGACGATAGCCTGTACCATCAGTACAAAAGCGACAATCATCTTGCGGCGCGCATGGCCTTTCAGTGCGAAGGTTTCTTTGGCAAACACCAGTACGATACCGACAGCGATCACGCCAAGTACCAGGCGGGCAATACCCTGGTTATGCAGCAACCAGGTTGCCAGGGTGATCATGACGACAATACCAACCAGCGTCATCAGCAATTTGCGGATGTCCAGCGGGGCAAAATCTGCTTTCGAACCGTGATTTTTCACCCATTTACGGAAGAACATAAAGTTCACCAGGGTGATCAGCATGCCGACAAATGACAGAGCAAATGCCGTACTCCAGCCAAACTCCGCCGCCAGCCACGGCGTGGCAAGCATAGAGAAGAAGGACCCGATATTAATCGCCATGTAATACATGGTGAACGCACCGTCGAGGCGCGGATCGTCTTTCTCATAGCAGGTAGACAGCAGAGACGACGGGTTAGCTTTAAACAGGCCATTACCCACGGCGATGGTCGCCATGCCGATATACACCAGGCTAATGTCGTGACCTGACCAGGCCACCAGTGCGTAGCCCAGCGCCAGCACCAGCGTGCCGAGCACGATAACGCGCTTGGTTCCCAGCACCTTATCGCCGAGCCATCCGCCAACGGCGACCAGTCCATACACCAGGGCGCTGAACGAAGCGAACAGGGTAATGGACTGCGCTTCTGACATCCCCAGCATTTTCACCAGGTAGACAGCCATAATCCCTTGCAGGCCGTAGTAACCGAAACGCTCCCATAACTCGATGGAGAAAATCAGATAAAACGATCGGGGTTGCTTGAACGCGTTGAGGCTTGCTACCTCAGGTTTCTTGTTTGCAGTTGACACTAGTACCTCTGAATGCTTGACCTGTTTCGTGACAGGAAATAAGTCGGCGTAACGCGGGACGTGCGCTCACCGTATAGTTATAAGATGGAAAAACGCCAAATAATTTCGCCGATTGCAGGCCTTGAGGCAAGTGTTATTTCAATATCGCTGACTGATGAAATAACAGTCTTAAATGAGTGGGCTTGCAGTTTACTTGTTTTATTGTGCTGATTTTGGTGCTTTATGTGAATGATTGCACCATTGGTTGTTGCGTGATCGTCCGATGGGCAGACAATAATTCTGGTGAGGGCTTTTCTGGTTGTAACGTCTTCAATAAATAAATTTGTGAGATTTATTGACTGTTTTATAGGGTTTTCTTAGTGATTATTGGTTGTTGTATTACGGGTGTGTGGAGTGAATAACAGGTAAAGCCACTTTGTGTGATTTTAATCACAGAAGGTGTGATAATTTTTGTTGCAAAGCAACTGATAAGTTCCAAATGTTTTTTATTAATTGAACGTTCAATATAAAACGTCTACAATTAAGCTCATTCAATAGTTAAAACCGATGAAGCAATGCCAAAAATTGGAATGAAGGCGATTCGTCAGGCGCAGTTGATTAATGCGACGCTGACGGTAATTGACCGGGTCGGACTGGCAGATGCCAGTCTGGCATTAATAGCGAAAGAAGCCGGGGTTTCTACCGGGATTGTCAGCCACTATTTTGGCGACAAAAACGGTCTGCTCGACGCCTGTATGCGCCAGATCCTCTCTGACCTCTATGTAGCATTAGAGCACCATCGTCAGAAGGCGGCACCGGACCCTGCTGCGCAGATCCGCGCTATTATCGATGGCAATTTTGACGTTACACAGATTGCTGCGCCAGTGCTGAAAACCTGGCTGGTGTTTTGGGCTGACAGCCTGCATCAGCCAAATCTGCACCGCCTGCAACGCATGAACGATCGTCGCCTTTATTCCAATCTGACGGCGCATTTCCGCCGTGTTTTGCCTGAGGAACAGGCCCGTGCCGCAGGTGCATGTCTTGCGGCGCTGATTGATGGGGTGTGGCTGCGCATGACGCTGGCACCTCAGCCGATGGAACAGGGCCTGGATCAGGCCCGCATGCTTTGTTATCAAAATCTTGCGCTGTGGCTGAACAGCGCACCCACCCCCTGACAGGAGGAGACATGGCCGATATGAAACGCCGCGGTTTATACATCAACGGACGCGAAGTGCCTGGCAATGGCGAACTGTTCACCACCGTTAACCCTGCCAACGGCAATGTCCTGGCTGAAATAACCGCCGCCAGCCAGCAGGATATTGATGACGCTGTTGCTTCTGCACAAGCCGGCCAGCGTATCTGGCGTAGCTATACTCCGGTTGAACGCAGCCGCGTTCTGCTGAAGGCCGTTGCCCTGTTGCGCGAACGCAATCAGGAACTGGCCGAGCTGGAAACGGCCGATACCGGCAAACCGATCGGTGAAACCTCAGCCGTGGATATCGTCACCGGCGCGGATGTGCTGGAGTATTACGCCGGGCTGGCCGTCGCCGTCGAAGGCGAATCCATTCCGCTGCGTGACACCGCGCTGGTCTATACCCGCCGCGAGCCGCTGGGCGTCTGTGCTGGCATTGGTGCCTGGAACTATCCGATTCAGATTGCCCTGTGGAAAAGCGCACCTGCGCTGGCAACGGGCAACGCGATGATCTTCAAGCCGAGTGAAGTCACGCCTCTCAGCGTACTCGAACTGGCCAAAATCTTTACCGAAGCCGGGCTGCCGGATGGCGTGTTCAACGTCGTTCAGGGCGCTGCTGCCGTGGGTCAGGGGTTGAGTCAGCACACCGGGATTGCCAAAGTGTCCTTTACGGGTGAAGTGAACACCGGTAAACGCGTAATGGCCGATGCCGCACTGGCTAACCTGAAGTCTGTCACTATGGAGCTGGGCGGGAAGTCACCGCTGGTGGTGTTTGAGGACGCCGATCTGGAGCGTGCGGTCGACGGCGCGATGATGGCAAACTTCTACAGCAGCGGCCAGGTATGCACCAACGGAACGCGCGTGTTTGTCCAGCGTTCGCTGTTGCCTGCCTTTGAAAAACGTCTGCAAGAGAAAATGGCCGGGATCCACTGCGGTGACCCGACCGACCCGGCGGTCAACTTTGGCCCGCTGGTGAGTGAAGGGCATTGCCAGAAAGTGGTCTCGTATCTGGAGATCGGTAAACAAGAAGGGGCGCGTCTGCTGGCTGGCGGTTCACGTATTACCGAAGGTCCACTGGCGAAAGGGTGTTACGTGCAGCCAACGGTCTTTACCGACTGCACCGACGACATGCGTATCGTGCGTGAAGAGATCTTTGGCCCGGTTATGAGCATCCTGGTGTTTGACGATGAAGACGAAGTCATCAAGCGCGCCAATGATACCGAGTACGGTCTGGCGGCCGGGGTGTTTACCACTTCACTGAATCGCGCACATCGGGTGATCCATCAGCTGGAAGCCGGTATCTGCTGGGTAAACAGCTGGGGCGAGTCACCTGCACCGATGCCTGTTGGCGGCTATAAGCAGTCGGGCGTAGGGCGTGAAAATGGTCTGGAAACGCTGCATCACTACACCAGAACCAAATCTATTCTGATCGAGATGGGTGAGTATCCATCCGCGTTCTGATTTTTCGCCGCGGCGTGCGCGTCGCGGCAATATTTCCGGAGGTTTAATGCAGAAATTTGACTATATCATTATTGGTGCGGGTTCAGCAGGCAACGTGCTGGCAACCCGTTTGACTGAGGATGCTGACGTATCGGTACTGTTACTGGAAGCAGGCGGCAAAGATCACCGCTGGGACTTCCGTACCCAAATGCCAGCCGCTTTGGCTTATCCACTGCAGGGTAAACGCTACAACTGGGCATTTGAAACCGATCCTGAACCTCATATGGATAACCGCCGTATGGAGTGCGGACGCGGCAAAGGCCTTGGCGGTTCTTCACTGATCAACGGTATGTGTTACATCCGTGGTAACGCGATGGACTACGACAACTGGGCGAGCAAACCCGGTCTGGAAAACTGGTCCTATCTGAACTGCCTGCCGTATTTCCGTCGTGCGGAAAAGCGCGATATCGGAGAAAACGACTGGCACGGTGGTGACGGTTATCTCAGCGTCACCACGCCGAAAAAAGGCAATAATCCGCTCTATCGCGCCTTTATTGATGCCGCCCAGCAGGCAGGACATCATGAAACCGACGATCTTAACGGATATCGCCAGGACGGTTTTGGCCCAATGGACCGCACCGTGACCGCCAAAGGCCGTCGTTCCAGCACCGCGCGCGGCTATCTGGATGTGGCCAAAACGCGTCAGAACCTGACCATTGTTACCCATGCGCAGACCGACCGTATTCTGTTCAGCGGCAAAACCGCCACGGGTGTCACCTGGCTGCGTAACGGTAAACAAGAGCAGGCGGAAGCCCGCCGTGAAGTGCTGCTGTGTGCCGGGGCGATCAACTCGCCGCAGATCCTGCAACGTTCGGGCGTTGGGCCGGAAGAGTGGCTGCGTGAGCTGGATATCGAGGTGGTTCATGCACTCCCAGGCGTGGGGCGCAACTTACAGGATCACCTGGAAGTTTACATGCAGTACGGCTGCAAAAAACCGGTCAGCCTGTATCCTGCCTTACAGTGGTGGAATCAGCCTGCTATCGGTGCTAAGTGGCTGTTCAACGGCACGGGTGTTGGTGCCAGCAACCAGTTTGAAGCGGGCGGGTTTATCCGCAGTGACGATCAGCCAGACTGGCCCGATCTGCAATACCATTTCCTTCCGGTAGCGATTAACTACAACGGCAGCAGCCCGGTGAAACAGCATGGTTTCCAGGCTCACGTCGGCCCGATGCGCTCTATGAGCCGTGGCCGTATCAAGCTGACATCCAAACACCCGTATGCTGCGCCATCGATCTTCTTCAACTATATGTCGGAAGAGCGTGACTGGGTGGAGTTCCGTAACGCAGTGCGTCTGACGCGCGAGATTATGCGTCAGCCAGCGCTGGCCGAATATTGCGGTGAAGAGTTGCAGCCCGGGATCAACGTGCAGAGCGATGAGGAGATCGACGCCTTTATCCGTGAGCATGCGGAAACCGCCTATCACCCCTGTGGTAGCTGCGCGATGGGTACCGATGCGATGGCCGTGGTGGATGCAGAAGGGCGCGTGCACGGCATGAACAGCCTGCGTGTGGTCGATGCGTCGATTATGCCGCAGATTGTCACGGGCAACCTGAATGCCCCAACGGTGATGATTGCGGAGAAAATATCTGACGCCATTCGCGGCAAAGCGCCATTACCGCTGTCAGAAGCGGATTACTATCAGTTAAGCCGTTAATACGATGTGGGCTGACCGAAACAGAAGGTCAGCCCCGACGTTTGCTGTAGGGCGACTTTTCGTTTCGGTCGCCCCGTAACCAAAATCGTTACTCGAAGTAAACCTCAGGGTTTTCCGACAACAGAACAAACTCCTTCGTGTCTTTCTCCAGTGCGCGAATAGCACCACTTTCAATGTCATACACCCAGCCGTGCAGCCGCAGCGCATTGTTGCGCAGTCCTACGGCGACCGAGGGGTGAGTTTTAATATTATTTAATTGCGCAATGACATTTTCCTGCACCATCGCATTCACTTTGTCTTCTTCAGTGGCATAGGTCTTTTTCTCGACCACGGCTTTCGCCGCATCAGAATAGTGCAGCCAGTGCGCTACGGCAGGCATCGGATCAAGGCACTGACAGGTGGCAATCGCCTTCATTGCACCGCAGTTGGAGTGGCCGCAAATCACGATATCCGTCACACCCAGCGCCACCACGGCATATTCGATAGTGGCAGACACGCCGCCAGGCTCAGGCCCGAATGACGGCACGATGTTACCTGCGTTACGAATCACGAAGAGTTGTCCCGGGTCCTGCTGGGTGACCAGTTCCGGCACCAGGCGGCTGTCGGAGCAGGAGATAAACAGCGCTTTGGGATTCTGGCTTGAAGCAAGGCTGCGGAAAAGTTCTTTTTGCTCGGGGAAAATGTCTTTCTGGAAGTTGAGGAAACCTTCAATGATATGTTGCATAGCACTCTCTCTATCCTGGATTATGGCCGCGAACCACGTCAGGGAACGGGCCGATAATAGTCATAAAATGATATTGTTATGAGGGTCAGAAGGCATTTTTAAGACGTCTGGTCATTCTACTTTAGCATCAAATTCACAAAGATCTTCAATCAGGCAGGAGCCGCAGCGCGGTTTACGCGCAATGCAGGTGTAGCGGCCATGCAAGATCAGCCAGTGGTGGCAGTCGACCATAAACGCTTTCGGCACCACCTTCAGCAGCTTCTCTTCCACCTGTTCCACGTTTTTGCCAGGTGCAAAACGGGTGCGATTACAGACGCGGAAAATATGCGTGTCGACGGCGATAGTCGGCCAGCCAAAGGCGGTATTTAATACGACGTTGGCCGTCTTACGCCCAACGCCGGGTAACGCTTCCAGTGCCTCACGACTCTCCGGCACTTCACCGCCATGCTGTTCCAGCAGAATCCGGCAGGTCTTTATCACGTTCTCAGCCTTGCTGTTAAACAGGCCGATGGTCTTGATGTACTCTTTCACCCCATCGACACCCAGCGCCAGAATGGCGGCAGGCGTATTAGCAACCGGGTAGAGTTTTGCCGTGGCTTTATTCACGCTGACATCGGTAGCCTGCGCAGACAGCAGAACCGAAATCAGCAGTTCAAAAGGAGAGGTGAACATCAGTTCCGTGGTGGGATGCGGGTTGTTATCCCGCAGCCGGGTCAAAATTTCCTGACGCTTTTCCTTATTCACAGCACACCTGTTGTTTTTCCATCCGGCAACGCCTGCGCTTCTCTTTCAGCCTTCAGGGCGGCACGTTGTTTCATTTTATTATCAATCAGATACTTAGCGGCCAGCAGCATGCCCAGACCGATAAAAGCACCCGGCGGCAGCATCGCCAGCAGCATCGGGGAATCAAAGTGGACAACCTCAATGCGCATCACTTTCGCCCAGGGGCCGAGCAGTTGATCCGCACCGTTAAAGAGGGTGCCGTTACCGATGATTTCGCGAATCGAACCCAGCACCACCATCACGCTGGTGGCCCCCAGGCCGATGGCCATGCCATCCAGGGCCGAGAGCGGAATACTGCTTTTCGATGCCACCGCTTCCGCACGTCCAACGACAATGCAGTTGGTGACGATCAGCGGGATAAAGATCCCCAGCGACTGATAAAGGCCGTAAGCATAGGCATTGATCAACATCTGCACGCAGCTCACCACCGCAGCGATAATCATCACGTAAATAGGAATACGTATTTCAGAGGGCACCCAGCGGCGCGAAAGCGAAATTCCGCTATTGGTGCAGGTCAGTACCAGCGTGGTTGCCAGACCGAGGCCGAGCGCATTGGTCGCCGTCGAGGTCACGGCCAGCAGCGGGCACAGGCCCAGCAACTGAACCAGCGCTGAGTTATTCTTCCACAGCCCGCCGACCAGCAGGGTTTTGGCTTCACTCATTGGACTCTCCACAAGGTGGCAGCGAAGAAAGCTGCTCCGGTAAGGTTTCAATATACAACGTTGTGCGCTTAACCGCATTCACCACGGCGCGTGGGGTAATGGTGGCACCCGTAAACTGGTCAAACTCACCCCCGTCTTTTTTCACTGCGAACTGGCTGTCATCGGCGCCTTTTACCTGTTTGCCGTTGAAGCTGTTGATCCAGTCGGAAATGCGCAGCTCAATTTTATCGCCCAGACCCGGCGTTTCGTGGTGTTCGACCACGCGTGTGCCGTAAACCGTGCCGGTAAAACTGGCGCCAACAATCATCTGAATATTACCCGAATAGCCATCGGGAGCGGTGGTTTCAACGGCTACGGCAACCGGTTTATCGCCTTTACGCGCCAGATAAAGATGGTGCGGACTGGCATTACCGAGAGCCGGATTACTGACGATATAGCACTCCTGCTGAATGTGGTTATCATACAGCTCCGGCGGCACCACCTGGTCCAGCAATACTTTCTGCTGTAACGCAGTCTGATGAGCAATCGTCGGTTTGGTGACCGTGTTGACCACCGCCGTCAGCCCGGTAGTGATAGCGGCAAACACGGCCAGCGTGACACCGTTTTTACGAATGGCATCCAGCATTATTTATCCTTCCGATGGCCGTAAACGCGCGGCTGCGTGTAGTAATCGATCAACGGTACGCAGATGTTGGCCAGCAGCACGGCAAACGCCACGCCATCCGGGTAACCCCCGAAACTGCGGATCAGCCATACCAGCAGGCCAATTAATGCGCCATAGATCAGCCGGCCTTTGTTCGTGGTTGAGGCGGTGACCGGGTCAGTGGCAATAAAGAACGCGCCAAGCATGGTCGCACCGGACAACAGATGAATGACGGGAGACACCAGACTGTGCGGAGAAATTAACCAGCCCAGGGTGGCACAAAACGCCAGCGAGATCAGCATCCCTGCCGGGATATGCCAGCGGATGCTGCGGGTGCAAAGCAGGAAAACACCGCCCAGCAGATAACCGACGTTCACCCATTGCCAGCCCAGCCCGGCCAGTACGCCGCTGTAAATCGGCTGCGCCAGCAGCTGTTCTGCTCTGTGCCCGGCGCGCAGTCCGGTCTTGAAGGTATCCAGTGGCGTTGCCTGGCTGACCCCGTCAATCCCCACCTGCAACTGCTGCATGGTGTGACCATCCAGCGTATGGAAATGGAAGATCATGCTCAGGGTGTCACCGAGGGTCGGTGTCATTCCCTGTAAACCGTCCGGCGGCAACCAACTGGTCATCTGCACCGGGAAGGAGATCAGCAGCACCACATATCCGACCATCGCCGGGTTAAACGGGTTCTGCCCAAGACCACCGTAAAGCTGCTTGGAAATCACCACGGCAAACAGCGTACCGATCACAATCACCCACCAGGGCGCCAGCGAAGGAATGCTGATGCCCAACAGCAGGGCAGTGAGCAGCGCAGAATTATCTTTCAGTGTGTCTGCCAGCGGCAGTTTGCGCAGGCGCAGTATGGCGGCTTCAGCACCGATGGCAGCGATGGCAGCAATCAGGACCTGAATCAGGTTACCCCAGCCAAAATAGTACCACTGTGCCACCATGCCAGGCACGGCGGCAATCAGCACCAGCAGCATAATGGTGCTGGTGCTGCGGCGGTTGTGGGTGTAAGGCGAACTTGCAATACGAAAAGCCATTTAATCCTCTTGCTGCGTTGAAGGCTGCTGCGATTTACGCGCTTTCACGCGCGCAATGGCCGCTGCCACCGCCGCTTTACGCGCATCATCTGAAGCGGCAGGCGCTTCACTCTCTTCTGTTTTCACTGACTCTGCGGCCTGCGCGGCTTTCTTCGCTTTTGCGCGGGCAATGGCGGCTTCAATAGCCGCTTTGCGTGCATCCACCACCGGTTCAGCCGACGGCGATTCGGCTTCAGCGGGTTGTGCTGCGCTGGCACTGGCCTGCGCGGCTTTCTTCGCTTTTGCGCGGGCAATGGCGGCTTCAATAGCCGCTTTGCGCGCATCCACCACCGGTTCAGCCGACGGCGATTCGGTTTCAGCGGGTTGTGCTGCGCTGGCACTGGCCTGCGCGGCTTTCTTCGCCTTTGCGCGGGCAATGGCGGCTTCAATAGCCGCTTTGCGTGCATCCACCACCGGTTCAGCCGACGGCGATTCGGCTTCGGCAGGTGCTGTTGCGCTGGCAGTGGCCTGCGCGGCTTTCTTCGCTTTTGCCCGTGCAATGGCGGCTTCTACTGCCGCTTTGCGTGCATCCACCACCGGTTCAGCCGACGGCGATTCGGCTTCGGCAGGTGCTGTTGCGCTGGCAGTGGCCTGCGCGGCTTTCTTCGCTTTTGCCCGTGCAATGGCAGCTTCTACTGCCGCTTTACGCGGATCGTCAGTCTGGCGGGTAACGGGCTCGCTGCTGGACTGTTCTTCCACCTGGCGGGCACGTGCTTCGGCCTGGCGCGCTTCTCGCTGCGCCTGTTTTGCTGCCTGGGCAGCGGTATCCTGGCCGGATGTTTCAGCCTGCTTCGCTTTGACTCGCTCGCGTGCCGCGCTGATCGCATCGGCGTCACTGGCGGCTACGCTGCGTTTTGCCTGTTGATGTTTGGCATCGCGCGCGGCTTTTTCACGTTCAAGGCGAAGCTGGCGTGCTTCAAAACGGCTCTTCGCCAGCGCATTACGTTCGGCCTCCTGGTCAATGGCCAGGATCTCCGCTTTCTCCTGACGGTAATACTGTACCAACGGGATATTACTCGGGCAGACGTAAGCGCAGGCACCGCACTCAATACAGTCAGCAATATTATGTTCACGCGCTTTATCGTGATCGCCGCCCCGGCTGTACCAGTAAAGCTGCTGCGGTAACAGGGCTGCCGGGCAGGCATCGGCACAGGCGCTGCAACGGATGCAGCCCTGTTCCGGTTCGTTCTGGCCCATTTCGCTGGCGGCGGGCGCGAGAATACAGTTGGTGATCTTCACCACGGGCACATCCAGCGTTGGCAGGGTAAAGCCCATCAACGGGCCGCCCATCACCACCATCTGCTCTGCACCCGGCATAAAATCAGCCTGTTGCAACAGATGGCTGATGGGGGTGCCGAGACGCGCCCAGACATTGCCCGGCTTTGCCACAGACTCACCGGTCAGGGTGACCACGCGTTCGGTCAGTGCTTCACCGTCGACAATGGCGCGCTTAACGGCAAAAGCGGTGCCGACGTTTTGCATCAGTACGCCGATATCGGTTGAACGACCACCGTGCGGCACTTCCTTCCCGGTCAGAATTTTTGTGAGCTGCTTGGCACCGCCTGAGGGGTACTTGGTCGGGATCACCCGGATATGCAAATCCGTGGCGCTGCCTAACGCCTGCTTAAGCGCGGCAATCGCCTCGGGTTTATTATCCTCGATGCCGATTAAGACCTGCTCTGCTTGCAGGATCCACGCGAGGATGCGGCTGCCTTCCAGCACGTCATCGGCACAGTCCTGCATCAGACGGTCATCGGCGGTGATATAAGGCTCGCACTCGGCGGCGTTGATGATCAGCGTGTTTACACCCCGCAGGCCACCTTTCAGTTTTGTCGCCGTAGGGAAACCCGCGCCGCCAAGACCGGCAACGCCAGCCTGATGGACTTTCTCTACCAGGATACTGCGTTCCACGCTGCGATAATCGCTCAGGGTTTGCTTATCCACCCAGCGGTCTTCACCATCAGGGGTAATAAACAGGCACATTTCAGCCAGCGCCGACGGATGGGCCGTCATATGTGGCGCAATCTTCGTGACAGTACCCGACGTCGGCGCGTGGATCGGTAACATGCGGCCGTTGCCGAAGGTCAGCGGTTGCCCGCGCAGCACCTTATCGCCCGGACGCACGCCAATCTCGCCTTCATGGCCAATATGCTGCTTCAGGGGCAGAATAAATTGCGCAGGTAACGGCAGGTGACGCAGCGGCACGCCATTAGACTGGGTTTTCATCTCCGGTGGATGAATGCCACCTTCGAAATCCCAGAGCCGATCTTTTTTAAAGAAATTAAGCAGGTTAAACATGACTTTCTACAGGAATAACCCGGATTGGGATGGTGTTGAGATCCCATTTCCAGTTAGCAGTGGTAGTCGCAACCGGACGCATCTCAATGCAGTCGGTCGGGCAGGGGGCAACGCACAGATCGCAGCCGGTACAGACGTCGCTTAACACGGTGTGCATCGCGCGCGTGGCACCGACAATGGCATCAACCGGGCAGGCCTGAATACATTTGGTACAACCGATACAGTTGGCTTCGTCAATCCAGGCCACTTTGCGTTCCGGCTCCGTGGGCATTTCATCGCCCAACGGTTGAGGATCAACATTAAGCAGCGCCGCCAGCTTAAGCATGGTCTGCTCGCCGCCGGGAGCACATTTATTGATCATCTCACCGTTATTGCCCACGGCGTCCGCGTAGGGACGGCAGCCAGGGTAACCGCACTGGCCGCACTGGCTTTGTGGCAGAATCGCATCGATCTGCTCAACAATCGGATCTTCTTCCACTTTGAAACGGCGCGAGGCATACCCCAGCAGTCCACCGAAAACCAGACTGAGCGCACTTAACACGGCAATCGCTATCCAAATCGCACTCATCAGAACTTGACCAACCCGCTAAAGCCCATAAATGCCAGCGCCATCAGTCCGGCGGTGATCAGTGCAATGGAAGAGCCTTTAAACGGTGCCGGGACATCGGCCAGCACCAGGCGCTCGCGGATACCGGCGAACAGCACCATCACCAGAGAGAAGCCCAGTGAAGCACTGAAACCGTAAAGCGCGGCCTGAAGGAAAGTATGATTAAGATTAACGCTTAACAGCGGCACGCCAAGCACGGCACAGTTAGTGGTGATCAGCGGCAGGAAAATGCCTAACAGGCGATAAAGGTCAGGACTGGTCTTACGCACCACCATCTCGGTGAACTGCACCACCACAGCGATCACCAGGATATACGCCATGGTACGCAGATAGACGAGGTCCAGCGGCAGCAGGATCAGATGGTTCACCAGCCAGGCGCAAATGGAGGCCAGTGTGATGACGAATGTCGTGGCGAGTCCCATGCCAATTGCCGTTTCCAGTTTTTTGGAAACGCCCATAAAGGGACAGAGGCCGAGAAACTTCACTAAAACGAAGTTATTCACCAGCACTGTGCCAATAAAAAGAAGCAGGTATTCGGTCATTGATACGCCTGAAAATATAGAGAAAGCCGCTTATTATCAGGCATTGCGTGCCTGACCACAACCGCTCCGGGTCTGTGGGTTTTTAATAGCGCACTCAGGATTAAATTTCTGACGCTTTTTTCGACATCAGGGTGCGATAAAAGTGTTTTTAACCCGCTGAGAACGCTTGAAATAGGGTACAAACACGCTGGCCGCCAGCAGAGCGAGCAGCAAGCTGTTGACCACCGCGCTGTCTTCCACTGGAGCGAAGAGAAAGGCCTTAAGCGCCAGTAGCACGTTGATCAACAGCCAGATAATGTAATGGCGCGGCAGGCGCGGAGAACGCTTGCAGAACATCCAGATAATCCAGGTACTGTAGCTCAGCATCAGTATTGTCGTCAGCAGGAAGGCCCCCCACAGCAACAGCGCAGACGATGGCAGATTGGTTAACGCACTGCGAAAGGCTGGGCCAATCAGTCCGCCCCCATAGATTATCAACACCAGAATCATGTTCATGACGACTAACACCAGCCAGGTCAACGGCACAAAAAGCCAGCCACCGAGGCGCGGTTTAGAATTAACAGGCACAGATTGTCCTTATTCAGCCAGAGACGGCAAAGCGCGCATTGCACAGAGCCCTACGCATGACGAGGAGGATTATACGGAATATCGCGCTTAAGGTCATCAGGACGATAATCAACTGCCGGACTACACCACGTAGTGCCAGACCGTTTTCGGGACGCAGCCGAGGTCGAACAGGCGTCCGCCGGAGGCCAGCTCCGCCCGACGATGGTCGGCGGCGCGGTACATCTTGATAATATCGCTGTCATCGGTCAGGGAGTAATTCAAATGGTCAAAGAGTTTTTCCAGCGTCTCCAGAGAATTAACTTTGCGAAATTTTAACAAATAGTCTTGAACGGTCATTGCGGTCAGCCAGCGACAGAATAATGAGTCGCTGATTATATGTTGCAGAGAAAAAGATTCCACGTTGTTTCGGCTTTGTAATATAAAAATCAGAAAATTCAGCATTCCTTCTAAGCCATACGCAATACGGCACCGGCGGGCAGCTGGTTTTACGCGACAGATTAAACTGTGCAGCAGCTCACAAATCTGCTGTTTGATCGGGGATGAACGGAAGGGGAGTACGGGTGACAGAACTTCACGCGGTATTGTAATCGCTTCCAAATGCTTCTGGCGCAACCGCTTATGTTTATTACAGTTATTTAACCTTCTTTTGGCGCCCTGTGCGCGTTTTTTCCATATCGATTAGCACAGAAACAGATCGGTCTTGTCGCGTAAGCTATTTGATTTGTTGAATTTTGTGAGCATTGTCGTAAATGTTTTGCGGTGAATAGTCCAGGCTTTAGTGGCTCTTAACCCTATACGATAAAATCCCATCAGAGGAAAAATGATCATGTGGAAGCGTTTACTCTTAACCACTCTCATCAGTGCCAGCCTGTCTGCACCGGCACTGGCCGAATCCATGACCGTTGGATTCTCACAGGTTGGCTCTGAATCGGGCTGGCGCGCAGCAGAAACCAGCGTAGCAAAAAGTGAGGCTCAGAAACGCGGCATTACGCTGAAAATCGCGGACGGCCAGCAAAAACAAGAGAATCAAATCAAAGCTGTACGCTCCTTTATCGCTCAGGGCGTTGACGCAATATTTATTGCGCCCGTCGTTCAGACAGGCTGGGAGCCGGTGCTCTCGGAAGCCAAAGACGCCAAAATTCCGGTCTTCCTGCTCGATCGTGCCATCGTCGTCAAAGATAAATCGCTCTATCAGGCCGTCGTCACCGCCGATAACGTTTACGAAGGTAAGTTGATCGGTGACTGGCTGGTCAAACATCAGGCAGGCAAACCCTGTAACGTCGTAGAGCTGCAAGGCACGGTGGGTGCCAGCGTGGCCATTGACCGTAAAAAAGGCTTTGCTGAAGCCATTGCTAACACACCCAATATTAAAGTGATCCGCTCGCAGTCCGGTGACTTTACCCGTAGCAAAGGGAAAGAGGTCATGGAAAGCTTTATTAAGGCAGAAAACAACGGCAAGAATATCTGCATGGTTTACGCCCATAACGATGATATGGCGATTGGTGCCATTCAGGCTATTAAAGAAGCCGGACTTAAACCGGGTAAAGATATTTTAACCGGATCGATTGATGGCGTGCCGGATATTTATAAAGCGATGCTGGCAGGTGAGGCAAATGCCAACGTGGAGCTGACGCCAAATATGGCGGGGCCGGCGTTTGATGCGCTGGAAAAACTGAAAAAAGACGGCACTATGCCGCCAAAAATTATCAAAACTGAAACGAAACTTTTCCTGCCAGCCGATGCTCAGGCACAGCTGGACACCAAAAAAGGGATGGGTTACTGATCCCCTCACCGCCCCTTTCGGGGCGGTTTACTCATGGCCTGAGGCACAACATGACCATCGACACCCCTCTGCCCGCATTGCTGAATATCAGCAACGTCAGCAAATCTTTTCCCGGCGTCCGGGCGCTGGATAATGTCTCGTTTGACCTTCGCCCTGGCGAAATCATGGCGCTACTGGGGGAGAACGGTGCAGGAAAGTCCACGTTGATCAAGGTACTGACTGGCGTCTATCAGCGCGATGCCGGGACCATCATGCTCGGCGGGCAGGCGATAAATCCCCGCAACACGGCAGAAGCCCAGCAGCTGGGAATTGGCACCGTCTACCAGGAAGTGAACCTGCTGCCAAATATGTCAGTCGCTGACAATCTGTTTATCGGCCGCGAGCCGAAACGCTTTGGTCTGATTGACCGTAAGACATTAAATCAGCGGGCGGTGAAGCTGATGGCCGACTACGGTTTTGAGCTGGATGTGACACGTCCCCTTGGACAGTACTCGGTGGCGATGCAGCAAATTATCGCCATCTGCCGCGCGGTGGATCTCTCGGCAAAAGTGCTGATCCTCGACGAGCCGACTGCCAGTCTGGATGCCAGTGAAGTCACCATGCTGTTCACACTGATGACGCAACTCAAAGAGAAAGGCATGAGCCTGATCTTTGTCACCCACTTCCTTGACCAGGTTTACCGCATTACCGACCGCATTACCGTGCTGCGTAACGGGCAGTTTATCGCCACACGCGATACCCGGACGCTGCCGCAAATCGAGCTGATCAAGCTGATGCTGGGGCGCGATCTGCTGGAAACCGCCTTACAGCGGGCTGGCAGCACGCTGAAAAGCAATCAGCCCGTGGTGGAATTTAAAGACTATGGCAAAAAAGGGACGATTGAACCCTTCAGCCTGAGCGTGCGTCCCGGGGAGGCCGTTGGGCTGGCTGGCCTGCTGGGGTCAGGACGGACGGAAACCGCTGAACTGTTGTTCGGCATTAAACGTGCTGACAGCGGCCGCGCTTTCATAAAAGGAAAACCGCAAACAATCCGTTCACCGGCCCAGGCATCGAAGCTTGGCATGGGCTTCTGTCCGGAAGATCGTAAAACCGACGGCATTATTGGTGCAGCATCGGTACGCGAAAATATCATCCTGGCGTTGCAGGCCCAGCGCGGCTGGCTGCGACCGATCCCCAAACGTGAGCAGCAACAGGTGGCTGACCGCTTTATCAAAAGCCTGGGGATCCGTACCCCGGACGCAGAGCAGCCGGTGGAGTTGCTCTCCGGCGGTAACCAGCAGAAGGTTTTGCTGTCCCGCTGGCTGGTCACAAAGCCGCAGTTTCTGATTCTGGACGAACCCACACGTGGCATTGATGTGGGTGCCCACGCAGAGATTATCCGTCTGATTGAGACGCTCTGTGCCGACGGTCTGGCGCTGCTGGTGATTTCGTCAGAGCTGGAGGAGCTGGTGGGATACGCTGACCGCGTGGTGATCCTGCGCGACCGCCAGCAGGTAGCAGAAATACCACTGGAACAACTGTCCGTTGCGGCCATTGTTAACGCGATTGCCGCAGGAGGGGAGCAACATGCCTGAATCGCATCTGATGGCGGGGAAACCACCGATGTTAAAACGAAAACTACCGCCGGGATTACCGCAGATTGGCGCACTGCTGCTGGTGCTGATTATTGACAGTCTGGTGGCGAACAACTTCTTTGCTGTCCATCTGCAGGACGGACGACTGTTCGGTAGCCCGATTGATATTCTCAACCGCGCCGCCCCAGTTGCGATCCTGGCGATCGGTATGACGCTGGTGATCGCCACCGGGGGCATCGATCTGTCGGTGGGTGCCGTGATGGCGATTGCCGGCGCAACGGCGGCCACGTTGACCGTGGCCGGGCACAGTATTCCGGTGATTATTCTGGTCACGCTGGGCAGCGGCATTCTGTGTGGATTATGGAATGGGGTGCTGGTGGCGTTGCTGAAGATCCAACCGTTTGTGGCCACATTAATCCTGATGGTGGCGGGGCGCGGTATCGCGCAGCTGATCACCCAGGGGCAAATTGTCACCTTCGACAGTGATGCGCTGGCGCGTCTCGGCAGCGGGACACTGCTGCTGCTGCCCGTTCCGGTGTGGATCACGCTGACTCTGGCACTGCTGGTGTGGTTGCTGACGCGAAAAACAGCGCTGGGGATGTTTATTGAAGCGGTGGGGATCAACCTGCGTGCGGCGCGTAATGCGGGCGTCAACGGCTGGCTGGTGGTGATGAGCACCTATATTCTCAGCGGGCTGTGTGCCGCGGTGGCCGGGCTGATTGTGGCGGCGGATATTCGCGGTGCCGATGCCAACAACGCCGGATTGTGGCTGGAGCTGGACGCGATTCTGGCGGTGGTGATTGGTGGTGCATCTCTGATGGGCGGGCGATTTAATCTTCTGCTGTCGCTGATTGGCGCGCTGATCATTCAGGCCATGAACACCGGTATTCTGCTTTCCGGTTTCCCGCCAGAACTGAATCAGGTGGTGAAAGCGGTGGTGGTGATGCTGGTCCTGTTGCTGCAATCCCCGCGCTTTATTCAACTGTTTAAACGAGGGCACCGCCGTGATTAAACGTCATCTGCCATTAATGATCACCCTGCTGGTGTTTGTGGCGGGGTATCTGTTCTGTCTGAGCCAGTTTCCGGGGTTTGCTTCAACAAGGGTGATCGCCAATATCCTTACTGACAACGCCTTCCTCGGTATTATTGCCGTTGGCATGACCTTTGTGATCCTCTCTGGCGGTATTGACCTGTCGGTGGGAGCGGTGATCGCCTTTACCGGGGTGTTCCTTGCCCGTTTAATTGGTGATTTCCATGTCGATCCGTGGCTGGCCTTTGCACTGGTGATGTCGCTGGGGACGGCGTTCGGTGCCTTTATGGGCTGGCTCATTGATGCCCTGAAAATCCCGGCGTTTATTATCACGCTGGCCGGGATGTTTTTCCTGCGCGGCTGTAGCTATCTGGTGGCCGAAAGTTCATTACCGATCGATCACCCATTGTATGCCACGCTCTCATCCATGGCGTGGAAGATCCCGGGGGGCGGGCGCCTGAGTTTGCTGGCGGTGATTATGCTGGTGGTGGTGGCGTTCGGTATCCTGCTGGCGCACCGCAGCCGTTTTGGTAATCAGGTCTACGCCATTGGCGGCAACGCCACCTCTGCACAGCTGATGGGGATTTCCACCCGCAGCACCACGGTGCGGATCTATATGCTGTCATCGGGTCTGGCGACGCTGGCAGGCATTGTATTCTCCATTTATACCTCGGCGGGTTATGCGCTGGCAGGAATGGGCGTGGAGCTGGACGCCATCGCCTCGGTGGTGATCGGCGGCACGCTGCTGTCGGGGGGTGTCGGCACGGTACTGGGGACGCTGTTTGGCGTGCTGATCCAGGGGCTGATTCAGACCTGGATTAACTTCGACGGCACATTGAGTTCATGGTGGACGAAGATTGCCATCGGCGTGCTGCTGTTTGCGTTTATTGCGCTGCAACGGCTGCTGACGGTGATGTGGGATCGGCAGCAGAATGCGCCGGTGAAGCGATTAAGTTAAGTTCACAACTCATAACCTCAAGGGCGGGCCTTCTTATGCGGTCCGCCAGTCGCCGCCGCCCTTTGCGGCAGGCGCTGCGTCCACTGCGAGGATGCCTTCGCAAGCGCGGTTCACTTCACGTAGGGGCAGACCCTTTTTTCCGGTTTGCCCGTGATGTTGAGCAGGGGGCTGACCCGGTTTTACGGAGAGATCATCTAAATATGTCTTGCCAGTGATCTGGCAAGACAGTGTCTGCGTGATGAGGTTAAAAATCATCCTGTTGCAGGTAGCGCCAGGCGTACTGCGCATAAAGTTCGGCCCCGGTCACCATCACATCTTCATCGATATTAAAACGGCCGTGGTGGTGCGCCCAGTCGGTGCCTTTCTCGGCATTGCCACAGCCGAGCAGGGCAAAACAGCCGGGGATATTTTCCATAAAGAAGCTGAAATCCTCACCACCGGTGGTCGGTTTCTCGTCAAACAGCACCCCGGCCCCAAACGCATCGCTGATCACGGACTGTGCCAGCAGCGCACTGCGTGCCTCGTTAATCACCGGCAGTGTGCCGTAGGTGTACTCTACCTGCGCTGTTGCACCATAGATTGCCGCCGTATGCTGCGCATAACGCTCAATCGCCGCTTTAAGACGTTCACGGGTGTCGACGTCAAAGCAGCGCACCGTGCCATCCAGAACCGCATTTTCGGCGATAACGTTAAAACGTGTGCCCACTTCCATACGCCCGATGGTCACCACGGCGGACGCCAGCGCGGACGTTTCCCGCGCCACAATGGCCTGCAGATTCATCACAAACGATGAGGCCACCACCGCCGCGTCAATACAGGCTTCCGGCATCGAACCGTGGCCACCGCGCCCTTTAAACGTGACTTTCAGCAGGTCGGCGGAAGCAAAGGATGAACCGACGTTGCAGGACACTTTACCAGAGGCAGTGGTCGTCCAGATATGCATGCCAAAAACGTTATCAACGCCGTCCACCGCGCCCTGTTTCACCATGGCACGCGCACCCTGGGCGATCTCTTCTGCAGGCTGGAAAATCAGTCGTACATTACCGCGCAAACGGGTGCGATGCTCCTGTAATGCTCTGGCTGCCGTCAGCAGCATTGCGGTGTGGGCATCATGCCCGCAGGCGTGCATTTTACCGTCGGTCAAGGATTTATAGCTGAGTGAGTCGCTGAGCTCCTGCACTGGCAGCGCATCCATGTCGGCGCGCAGGGCAACAGTTTTACCCGGTTTACCCCCACGGATCTCGGCAATGATCCCGGTCGGTTGCGTGCGGCGATAGTCGATGCCCATTTCATCCAGCAGAGCGGCCACCGTATTGGTGGTGCGTACTTCTTCCCATGGCAGTTCCGGGTGGGCATGCAGGTCGCGGCGCAGGGCGATCATCGCGTCAACATGCGCATGGACGGATTTTTTAATATCGTGATTAATCACTGTTTAGCTTCCTTGTTGGTTTTTTATGCAGGAATAATATACGCCACCATGACACCGGCCATCACCACGGACACCATGGTCACGGAGATAAATCCACCGACCAGCATCGGGGCCAGCATGTGCTGCATCAGCACCTCGCGCTCATTTTCATCGCGGGTCAGGGCGGTAATGGCTTCATGGGTAATAATATAGTCTGCCGGGAAACCGTACATTGAGGTCAGGGCGATGGCGAAGGCCATCTCGGTGCTGACGCCCAGCAGCTTACCCACCACCCAGCAGACGATAAACATGCCGATAACCGCAGTGGCGATCAGCACCAGCATGGGCAACAGCAGGCGCAATAACATCTCCGGCGTCGCGCGGTTCAGCGTATCAAAGATAAACAGCATCAGCCCCATCACCGCAAAGCCAAAACCGTTGGCTTTCTGTAATGGCTGCTTCTCTAAAAAGCCTAGCGTGGTCGCCACCACGCCAAACAGCAGGCACAGGACAAACGGGCTGACGGAGATGACTGGCGCCAGCCAGCCAGACACCCGATACGCCAGATAGCCGACGGCCGCCAGGCGCAGGAATTTAAAGTAGCTGGTGTTGTAATGGGCTGGAAAGCGTTTAAACAGGCGTGGCATGACATCAGATGACTGATGCGCTGCCACCGCAGGCGTCTCTGCTGTCACGACTGCCTGAGGCCACGCCCCGCTGCGGTACAGGCTCAGCACTCGCTTGCCCTCGCGTTGCAGCATAATGGCGGTTAGCGGATAACCGGCAAAGCCCTGCATCACGTAGATCAGAATGGCGAATACCGACAAATCGACCAGACCCGCACTGGCCGCGCCTTTCGACATAATAATTGCCGAAACGATACCGCCAACCAGTGGCGGGATAGTGACGATAGCCGTATTAAAATCGAACAGTAGCAGGCAGACGCCAAAGACTGTGACAAAAATACCGGCGATACCGGCCAGAGAAATAACAATCGTCTTCCACTGACGGATCAACTCCGGCACGGACAGCAGCGTGCCCATATTGGTGATCAGCAGATACATCAGCATCACCGCTACCACCGGCGTGATCCCGGCAACGCTGACAATATCTTTGGGGAAAAAAGTCCAGTAACCGATTAAAAACAGTACCGCGCAGACAAAGACGGAAGGCACCCACGCTTTCGTTCTGACTGAAACCAGATCACCGAGATATAGAATAGAAATAATCAGTAAAAGAGCGAGCATTTGCGACATGAACCACTTCCATTTGAATAATTATCAGAATAATTCCCCTGACCGAGGCGCGAATGACGATATGATTAAAACTCAATGAAATCATGGAGTTTCCGGCTTCCAGGTTTCATAGTAAGCGGAATGCAGCCGTGCTGACCAGCAGAGATTGAAATAAAGTGAAAGGCGGTGGAAACAGGAAGGCACGACGGTGGGACGGGAGGGGCGGACCTCTTGCGGTCCGCCTGATATCTCACTGAACCCGTGGGATTAACGCTGATTCAAACGGTAGTACGCTTCATTCCAGCGCAGGGCATCGCGGAACCCGTGCAGCGTTGTCTCTTCATCGATCACCAGCACCTCAATCCCGTGCAGTTCCGCGTACAGGCGCATATCTTCCACCGTCAGCGCCTGGCTGAACACCGTATGGTGTGCACCGCCGCCGAGGATCCAGGCTTCAGACGCTGTCGCCAGCGAAGGCTGCGCACGCCACAGTGCACGGGCCACCGGAAGCTTAGGCAGGGCCTGCGGCTGTTCAATCGCATCCACCACATTCACCAGCAGGCGGAAACGGTCGCCCATATCTATCACACTGGCGTTCACCGCGCGCCCGGCAGGGGCAGAGAAGATCAAGCGGGCCGGATCGGCTTTGCCACCAATACCCAGCGGCTGCACATCCAGCAACGGTTTGGCTTCGCGTGCAATGGTCGGGCAGACTTCAAGCATATGGGAACCCAGCACCAGATCGTTACCCGGTGCGAAGTGATAGGTGTAATCCTCCATAAACGAGGTGCCGCCCGGTAAATCCCCTGCCATCACCTTGAACACATGCAGCAGTGCAGCGGTTTTCCAGTCACCTTCACCGGCAAAACCATAGCCTTGCTGCATCAGGCGCTGAACCGCCAGACCTGGCAACTGCGTCATGCCATGCAGGGTCTGGAAATTCGTGGTAAACGCACGGCAGCCTTCATCGTCCAGGAAGCGCTTGATCCCCAGCTCAATACGGGCAGCATCCAGCACATTCTGGCGCTTATTACCGTTTACCGCTGCCGCCGCGCTGAACTCATAGCTGCTTTCATACTCGTCGATTAGTGTGTTCACATCGCCGTCGCTGACCTGGTTGATCACGTCCACCAGATCGCCCACGCCCCAGCCATTGACCGCATAGCCGAACTGGATCTGTGCCGCGACTTTATCGCCTTCGGTCACCGCGACTTCACGCATATTGTCGCCAAAGCGCGCCACTTTGAGCTGCTGGCTGGCGAGCAGGGCGGCGGCACCGCGCATCCATTGGCCGATACGCTGCTGGGAACGCTCGTCCTGCCAGTGTCCGGTCACCACCTGATGCGGCAGGCGCATACGCGCGCCAATAAAGCCGAACTCACGCCCGCCGTGTGCGGTCTGGTTCAGGTTCATAAAGTCCATATCCATCGTGTCCCACGGGATTTCCGCATTGAATTGGGTATGGAACTGCAACAACGGTTTATTCAGGATCGACAGGCCGCCAATCCACATTTTTGCCGGAGAGAAAGTATGCAGCCAGGTGATAATGCCCAGGCAGCTTTGATCGTGATTAGCCTCGCGGCACAGCGACAGCGCTTCATCAGGGGTTTTCACCAGCGGTTTAAGGACCAGCGGGAAGGGCAGTTTACCCGCCCGGTTTAAGCCATCCACTACCTGCTGTCCGTGCTGCTCCACCTGGCGCAGGGTTTCCGCACCGTACAGATGCTGTGTACCAATCACAAACCATACGCTACGGGCGTTTAACTGTGTCATAAAACGATTCCTTAACTGACTGATGAAGGTTGTGGGGCAAACTGCGGTTCCGCCAGTTCACACCATTCAAGATAACGTTGGTAAAGCTGCTGGAAGCGGGCAACGCGCATCGGGTCCGGTTGCAGGGTTTGTTCCAGCGGGCTGGCCATCTGCGCCTGTGCTGCGGGGATATCCGCATACACGCCAGCGGCCACCGCAGCAAAAATCGCTGCACCAAGGGCACAGCACTCATCGGAGGCGACAATATCCAGTGGACGGTTCATCACATCGCAACACACCTGCATGATGGTTGGTGATTTGCGGGCAATCCCACCCAGCGCGAGGATTTGCTGTACCGGAATATCCTGCTGTTCGAAACACTCCATAATGGCGCGCGCGCCAAATGCGGTCGCCGCAATAAACCCGCCAAACAGCGTCGGGGCATCGGTGCCCAGATTCAGATCGGTGATCACGCCTTTCAGGCGCTGGTTGGCAAAAGGGGTACGACGGCCGTTAAACCAGTCGAGTACCACCGGAAGATGGTCGAGCTGTGGGTCAGCCGCCCAGGCGGCGGTCAGCTGTTCCAGCAGGCTGTGCTGGATCGCTTCCAGCTGCGGCTGCAGGTCGGGGTGCAGCGTGGCCGCCTGCACTAACGGCCAGCTCAGCAGGCGGCCAAACCAGGCATACATATCGCCAAAGGCTGACTGTCCGGCCTCCAGGCCAATCATGCCCGGTACCACGCTGCCGTCCACCTGGCCGCAGATGCCTTTAATCGCCCGGTCAGCCACGCGATCCGCATCGGCAATCAGAATGTCGCAGGTGGAAGTGCCAATGACTTTCACCAGGGTATAAGGCTGTGCGCCTGCGCCCACCGCGCCCATATGGCAGTCAAATGCCCCGCCGGACAGCACGACATGGTCTGGCAGACCAAGACGTTCGGCCCATTCGGCGCTCAGCTTGCCGACAGGCACATCGGCGGTCCAGGTCTCGGTGAACATCGGGTGATCGAGATCGGCCGTGAGCAACGGATCGAGAGCATTAAGGAATTTCGCTTCCGGCAGTCCCTGCCATAAAGGGTGCCAGAGGGATTTATGACCGGCAGCACAGCGGCCACGCTTCAGGTCGGCAGGGGCGGTAGTGCCGCTGAGCAGGGCGGGCACCCAGTCGCACAGTTCCACCCAGGAAACGGCTGCCTCACGAACCGCCGCATCGTTGCGGCTGATGTGCAGGATCTTGGCCCAGAACCATTCGGACGAATAGATACCGCCGATAAAGCGCGAGTAATCCTGATAGTCACCGCTGTGGCAGAGTCGGGTAATGGCTTCAGCTTCTTCAATCGCGGTGTGATCTTTCCATAGCACGAACATTGCATTGGGGTTGTCGGCAAACTCCGGGCGCATTGCCAGCACACGGCCTTCACGATCGACAGGGGCGGGGGTGGAGCCGGTGGAATCCACACCAATACCCACCACGTTAAGGCGCTGCTCAGGGGTTAATTTAGTGACAACGTCACGAATGGCCTGTTCCAGGGCATCAATATAGTCCTGCGGATGGTGACGGAACTGATTGTTCGCCGGGTTGCAGAATCGCCCGGCCTTCCAGCGAGGATAGGCAACCACGTGCTTGTGCAGCTCACGACCACTGGCGCAATCGACCGCCAGCGCCCTGACCGAGTCGCTGCCGAAATCCAGACCGAGGGTAATCGCACCCTTATGCATAGTTGTTCTCCGTTATGTTCAGAAGAGGCTCTTTTACTGTTCCTCTATCCTGGAAACATCGCGGCGGAGTGGTTAGGTGCGGCTGGCTGCAAATATGCACTTTTCTGTCATGCAGGGTGGGAATGTGATGGGCTTCAAATGTTGCCTGTCGGTTAAATTGGCTGAATAGATGGACAAAACGACTGTAATTTCAGGGTGTGATAGCGCTCTACATATTTCCCTTTACTTGCGGGTAAAACTAGCGCACTACCGCCACTGTTAAGTTGTCAGTGCTCAGGTAAGGTCTTGTTTAAATGCTTTAAATTTTTTCAATAACCGATTGTTACCGTTTACACAATCCCGCCCTGAGCGGGCACTGAGCCGGAGAGCCTCATGCACAAATTCACTAAAGCGCTGGCCGCGATTGGCCTCGCAGCCGTTATGTCACAATCCGCTATGGCGGAAACCATGAAGCTGGGTTTCCTGGTGAAACAACCGGAAGAACCCTGGTTCCAGACTGAATGGAAATTTGCCGATAAGGCCGGTAAAGATCTCGGCTTCGAGGTGATCAAAATCGCTGTGCCGGATGGTGAAAAAACCCTGAATGCTATCGACAGTCTGGCGGCCAGCGGCGCGAAAGGGTTTGTTATCTGTACACCGGATCCTAAACTCGGCTCTGCCATTGTGGCCAAAGCACGCAGTTATGGCCTGAAAGTGATCGCGGTGGATGACCAGTTTGTGACCGCGAAAGGCAAACCGATGGACACCGTACCGCTGGTGATGATGGCTGCCACCAAAATTGGCGAACGTCAGGGTCAGGAACTGTACAAAGAGATGCAGAAACGCGGCTGGGATGTGAAAGACACCGCGGTGATGGCGATCACCGCCAATGAGCTGGACACCGCCCGCCGCCGTACCGGTGGCTCTATTGATGCCCTGAAAACAGCCGGATTCCCGGAAAAACAGATTTACCAGATCCCCACCAAATCTAACGATATTCCCGGCGCCTTTGATGCCGGTAACTCCCTGCTGGTTCAGCATCCTGAAGTGAAGAACTGGCTGATTGTTGGCATGAACGATAACACCGTACTGGGTGGCGTCCGTGCGACCGAAGGTCAGGGCTTTAAAGCGCCGAATGTGATTGGGATTGGCATTAACGGTGTGGATGCAGTGAGTGAACTGTCGAAAGGCCAGGCGACCGGATTCTATGGTTCGCTGCTGCCAAGCCCGGATGTCCACGGTTATCGCAGTATCCAGATGCTGCATGACTGGGTGACGAAAGATATCGAGCCTGCCAAATTTACCGAAGTGACCGATGTGGTGCTGATCACCCGCGACAACTTCAAAGCAGAACTGGCGAAAAAAGGCCTGATGTAATCCGTGGCAGCGGGTCGGGCATGCCCGACCCCTACATAACACATGACCGCTGGGGTAAGGGATGCCCGCCCCTGCAAAACACATGACCGCAGGGGTGAGGGATGCCCGCCCCTGCATAACACACGACCGCAGGGGTGAGGGATGCCCGCCCCTGCATAACACACGACCGCAGGGGTGAGGGATGCCTCGCCCGGATGCCTCCACCCAAAAATGCAGGAGACACCATGACTTCGCAACCACCGTACCTCAGCTTTCACGGCATCAGCAAAACCTTCCCGGGCGTGAAGGCGCTACAGGACATCAGTTTTGACTGTTATGCAGGACAAGTGCATGCCCTGATGGGGGAAAACGGCGCCGGGAAATCAACGCTGCTCAAAATTCTCAGCGGAAGCTATCAGGCCAGCGGCGGTGAGATTCGCCTGCAGGGCCAGCCAGTTAATTTTCAAAACACCACCGATGCGCTCAATGCCGGGGTGGCGATTATTTATCAGGAACTCCATCTGGTGCCGGAAATGTCGGTGGCAGAAAATATCTTTTTAGGCCAGTTGCCACAACGTGCCGGGCTGGTCAATCGCTCCCGCCTGCGCTCAGAAGCCGCGCGTCAACTCAAAATCCTCGGTATGGATATTGACCCGGATATGCCGCTGAAATACCTCTCTCTCGGGCAGTGGCAGATGGTGGAAATTGCCAAAGCGTTAACGCGTAATGCGCAGGTTATCGCCTTTGATGAGCCGACCAGCTCGCTCTCGGCGCGTGAAATTGATCAGCTGTTCCGCGTGATCCGCCAGCTGCGTGCCGACGGCCGCGTGGTGCTGTATGTCTCCCATCGCATGGAGGAGATTTTTGCCCTCAGCGATGCCATCACGGTGTTTAAAGATGGCCGCTACGTACGTACCTTTACCGATATGGCCACCACCGGAAACGACGAACTGGTGCAGGCGATGGTGGGGCGTGAAATTGGTGATATCTACGGTTACCGACCACGCGCGCAGGGCGATGTGAGACTGAAGCTGGACAATGTGCATGCCAAAGGCGTGCGCAGTCCGGTATCGTTCAGCGTGCGTGCAGGGGAAATTGTCGGGCTGTTTGGCCTGGTGGGGGCCGGGCGCAGTGAGTTGATGAAAGGGCTGTTTGGTGCCACGCGTCTGACCAGCGGTGAACTGTGGCTGGATGGTAAAAAACTCCAGATTAATGAGCCGATTGAAGCCATTCGCGCCGGTATTATGCTCTGCCCGGAGGACCGCAAGGCCGATGGCATCATCCCGGTACATTCCGTGCGCGACAACATCAATATCAGCGCCAGGCGTAATAACCTCAAGGCAGGTTGTCTGATCAACAACAGCTGGGAAGCCAGTAATGCCGGAGTGCATATCCGCTCGCTCAATATCAAAACCCCGTCGGCAGACCAGCTGATTATGAATCTGTCCGGGGGCAATCAACAGAAGGCGATCCTCGGTCGCTGGCTGTCCGAAGAGATGAAAGTCATCCTGCTGGATGAACCCACGCGCGGCATTGACGTCGGCGCGAAAAACGAAATTTATCAGCTGATTTACGCCCTGGCCGACCAGGGTATTGCGGTGCTGTTTGCCTCCAGTGACCTGCCCGAAGTGATGGGGCTGGCTGACCGTATTCTGGTGATGCGCGAAGGCGAAATCGCCGGAGAGCTGGACCATAACGACGCCACTGAAGCCCTGACGCTGAGTCTGGCGATGCCAAAAACCGCCAAACCTGCCACACACGTGGCCTGAATATGCAGGAGAAACCTATGTCAACGACCTCATCTGTTACACCCGCTGCCCCATCGCGCTTCAGTCTGAGCCGTGTGTGGGACAACTTCGGCATGCTGGTGGTGTTTGCCGCGCTGTTTATTGCCTGCATGGTGTTTGTGCCGAATTTTGGTTCCCTTATCAATATGAAAGGCTTAGGGCTGGCGATGTCGATGTCCGGCATGGTGGCCTGCGGTATGCTGTTCTGCCTGGCGTCCGGCGACTTTGACCTGTCGGTGGCCTCGGTGATTGCCTGTGCCGGTGTCGTCTGCGCGGTGGTCATCAACATGACCGAAAGCCTGTGGATCGGCGTGATTGCCGGGCTGTTACTCGGCGTGGCCTGCGGCTTTGTGAACGGTTTCGTGATTGCCAAACTGAAAATCAACGCCTTGATCACCACGCTTGCCACGATGCAGATCGTGCGCGGGCTGGCGTATATCTTCTCCGACGGTAAAGCCGTGGGTATCGAAGACGAGCGCTTCTTCGCCCTGGGTTATGCCAGCTGGCTGGGCGTGCCGGCCCCGGTATGGTTGACCATTATTACCCTGGTATTGTTTGCTTTCCTGCTGAACAAAACCACCTTTGGGCGCAACACGCTGGCGATTGGTGGCAATGAAGAAGCCGCCCGTCTGGCCGGTGTGCCGGTGGTACGCACCCGTATCATCATCTTTATTCTTTCCGGCCTGGTGTCGGCAGCGGCGGGAATTATTCTGGCATCGCGTATGACCAGCGGCCAGCCGATGACCTCGCTGGGTTATGAACTGATTGTTATCTCAGCCTGTGTGCTCGGCGGCGTCTCCCTGAAGGGCGGTATTGGGAAAATTTCTTATGTGGTGGCCGGGGTTTTGATCCTCGGAACGGTGGAAAATGCGATGAATTTACTCAATATATCGCCTTTCTCACAGTACGTGGTACGTGGTCTGATATTGTTAGCAGCGGTTATTTTCGACCGTTACAAACAAAAAGCGAAAGCGGTCTGACAGGAGGCGTTATGTATCATCGTCTGGCGCCCGTGGCGCAATCCAACCCGTTACTGCCCGGCTATCCGTTTAGCGCCTGGCTGGTGGCGGGGCTGACGCCCATTAATGCGATGGGGCCGCTCGATTTCTTTATCGACCGTCCCCACGGCATGAAAGGCTACATTCTCAACCTGACGATCAAAGGGCGCGGGCGGGTGTTTGACGGTGAAGCGGCCTTCGATTGTGAACCCGGTGACCTGCTGCTGTTTCAGCCTAAAACACCGCATTATTACGGGCGTCTGCCGGACAGCGATTGCTGGTATCACCGCTGGGTTTATTTTCGTCCGCGCGCCTACTGGAGCGACTGGCTGGAGTGGCAGGATGAGGCGCAGGGCGTGGGGCGACTGCGGCTGCCGGAGTCATTACGCGGTGAGTTTGACCGTCTGTTTGCCAATATCGAACATACCCATAACTCCGGGCGTCCGTTTGCAGAAGAGCTGGCAATGAACCTGCTGGAGCGTTTGCTGTTGCGGGCGGTACAGGAAGATCCGCGCAGCCAGCAGCAGGTGCGCGATGCGCGTGTGGTAGAAGCCTGCCAGTATGTGACCAACAACCTGGCCGCAGAGGTGAAAATCGAAGAGGTGGCCAAACATGTCTGTCTGTCACCGTCACGGCTGGCGCATCTGTTCCGTGAGCAAATGGGCGTGAATCTGCTGCGCTGGCGTGAAGACCAGCGGGTGATCCGGGCCAAACTGCTGTTGCAGACCACTCAGGAGCCGATAGCCAGCATTGGCCGTGAAGTGGGCTATGACGATCAGCTCTACTTCTCGCGCGTGTTCCGCAAGCGGGCGGGCGTCAGCCCCAGCGACTTCCGTCGCCGCAGCCTGGATGCCCATGATGCGCTGGTTGCTCAGGAAACCTGGCATTTACCCCGACGTGCCCAGGAGGCGTAATTCAGCCAAATCCTTCTTGTGGTTAGTGAGTTGATCGTCTTAAATCAACGGGTAACCACGAGAGGGATTAATATGAGTGACAAGATTCGAGTTGGCCTGGTCGGCTACGGCTTTGCCAGTAAAACCTTCCATGCACCGCTGATTGCCGGCACATCAGAAATGGAACTGGCCGCCATTTCCAGCAGCGATGCGACCAAAGTCCATACTGACTGGCCGTCGGTGCAGGTTGTGTCCGATCCCCAGACGCTGTTTGACGATCCCACCCTAGACCTGATCGTTATTCCTACCCCCAATGAAACCCACTTTCCGTTAGCCAAAGCCGCGCTCACCGCGGGTAAGCATGTGGTGGTGGATAAGCCGTTTACCGTGACGTTGTCACAGGCGCGGGAGCTGGATGCGCTGGCGAAGGCTAAAGGCCTGTTGCTGTCGGTGTTCCATAACCGCCGCTGGGACAGTGATTTCCTGACGGTTAAAGCGCTGCTGGCTGAAGGGACGCTGGGGGATGTACGTTATTTCGAATCACACTTTGACCGTTTCCGTCCTCAGGTGCAGCAGCGCTGGCGCGAGCAGCAGGTGCCGGGCAGCGGCATCTGGTACGATTTGGGTCCACATCTTATCGACCAGGCATTACAGCTGTTCGGTTCTCCGGTGGCGATTAATGTTGATACCGCCGAGTTGCGTGCGGGTTCAGTGACGACCGACTATTTCCACGCCACGCTGATTTACCCACAGCGCCGGGTGGTGCTACACGGTAGTTTACTGGTGGCCGCCGAATCTGCGCGTTATCTGGTGCATGGCACCAAAGGCAGCTATGTCAAATTTGGCCTCGATCCGCAGGAAGACAGCCTGAAGTCCGGTGCACGTCCGCCGCAGGAAGACTGGGGCTACGATATGCGTGACGGCGTACTGACTCTGGCGGATGGGGATGTGATGATAGAGAAAGCGCTGCTGACCATTCCCGGTAACTATCCGGCGTACTATGCCGCGATCCGTGATGCGGTGAACGGCACAGGCGAAAATCCGGTGAAAGCGGAAGAGGCGATTCAGGTGATGGAACTGATCGAGCTTGGCCTGCAATCGGCTGAGAAACGCCAGACGATGTCACTCAAATAGCAGACGGGCTGATGCCCCGGTAGGGGCGGGTCATGACCCGCCCTTGTTAGCGTTACGCCGCAACGCGAGCGCGAACCGCTGCTTTCTCAGCATCGCTGAGGAATGCAATCTTCAATCCGTTCTCCTGCGCCGTACGCATTTGTGCCTGGCTCAAACCGGCTGCCGGGGCTGCCACATGGTACTCGTGACCAATCTCAATCCCCTGGACTGCCGGGTCATCCGTGTTGATCGTGGCCAGGATACCGTGCTCCAGGAACGCTTTCAGCGGATGACGGTCCAGTGAAGCTACGGTGCTGGTCTGAATATTGGAGGTCAGGCAGGATTCCACACCAATGCTGTGTTTCACCATAAAGTCCATCAGTGCCGGGTCTTCCACCGCTTTCACGCCGTGACCAATACGTTCTGCCCCCAACTCACGAATCGCTTGCCAGATGCTTTCCGGCCCTGCGGCTTCTCCGGCGTGGACGGTAATGCGCAGTCCGGCATCACGGGCGCGCGTAAAATGGCTGAGGAACTGGCTGCCAGGGAAGCCAAGCTCATCTCCGGCAAGATCCAGTGCGGTAATGCTGTCACGATGAGCCAGCAGGCCGTTCAGCTCATCCAGACAGGCTTCTTCACCAAAGGTACGGCTCATAATGCCAATCAGACGCACATCAATATTATTTGCGCTGCAACCCGCTTTAATCCCGTCGATAACGGCTTCAACCACACCCGCAATCGGCAGGTTGTGGGTCATTGCCATATAGCCCGGGGAGAAACGCAGTTCAGCATAATGAATACCGGCACGTGCCGCATCCTGCACGTTTTCCAGCGCCACACGGCGGCAGGCATCCAGAGAGCCCAGCACTTTTACGCCCCAGTCCAGCTTATTGAGGAAACTCACCAGGTCAGGCTCGGTTTCAATCACCTGCACATGCGGGCGCAGGGTTTCCAGCGTGCTGGCAGGCAGCGTCAGATTAAACTCACGGCCTAAATCGAGGATGGTTTGTGCGCGAATATTGCCGTCAAGGTGGCGGTGAATGTCGGTGAGGGGAAGCTGGGAATCGATCATATCGGCACTCTCTGTTTTTTTAATAAAGTGCGGAGCATTATAAAAACTTATTGCGCAACAGCGCCAGTTAATTGCGCATCAGGTTAAAGGTTTTAGTTTTTTTGCCGAAAATAGCATCAGAAGTACCACATTTACTGTGACGCTACGGCGTAAGACCAAGGGACTGAACGCAATGACTGTTATTTCTTCTGTTGGAAACCTGTCAGTGAACACGTTGCCGGGCGCAACGAAACTGGCCACTACCGCTGCGGCGGTAGACACGTTACAAACGCCGCCCCTCTCCTCAACCACGGTGTCTCTCGGCCAGTCTGCGGGCGCGCCCCCCGTTTATTCTCTGCCACGTGTTTCAACAGCTGCGACGCAAACCGACAATCAGGGGACTCTGAGCGTAAAAACCGCCAGTGGCGCAGAGGTTGAACTGACCCAGGCCAGTGACGGGTCGGGTGTTCAGATCAAAGTGAACAAGGGAACCTTGAGTGAAGCTGAACGCAGCGCGCTTGAGAAGCTGTCGGACGGTTTTAAGAAGGCGATGGAAGGGCTGACAGGTCAGCCACCGCGTCTTGACCTGAGCGGCTTGACCAGATTTAACAGTGCAGTACTGACGTCAGTCGATCTGCAGGCGAAAGTGACAGGCGAAAATAAGCTGACGCTGGCTTTTCATGCTGACACTAACACGCGTTCGGTAAAATCCACCGGCACCCTCGGCACCGTAGATATCAGCGTGGATATGAGTAAGCGGGCGATCCTGGGTAATGAGAGTCAGCAGCAGCGGGCGCTGAGCCAGTATCTGAAGCAGTTCGACCGGGCGCAAAGCCGGGGTGAGGGTAACAGTACGCTGATGACCATGTTCAAGGATGCCTTTACGGCGCTAAACAGTCACTACGACAGCAGTACGCCCGCCCAAAGTCGTCCGCAAACCCTTTATCTCTCCCTGACGCGGACGGACAAAAACATGCTGACCGGACTGGCCGATTTTACGGCTTCTGTCACGCAAACCCCGCAGTCGCCAAATCCGATACGTCTAAGTGAGGGTGATACCTTCTCGTATCAGGTATCGCAAACCAGCACGCTTTCCGGCACCAGCGACCAGAATCGTCATATCACCCAGAAGCAGCAGTCGCATCTGACCGCCAGCTACCATAAAGCGCTGACCTCCGGGCTGCAACTCGCGCTGACCGCGGACAGAAACGCGCAGAATTATTTCTACACGCAGATTGATGATAAGGCGGAAAGCACCACAGAAGTGCAGTATCGCAAAGGGGCGCTGGTGTCGGCGACGTTTGACCAGTCGGCGAGTACCTCAACGCGAGTGCAAAAGTATGTGAAAGGGGAGCTGATGTCTGATGTGACAACCCCTGAGCAGAAATCAACGTCAACCGACCTGCTCGGAAAGTTGCAGTCAGCCTGGAAAGCGGAGAATCCACGGGCATCCTTTGCGGATTATCTGCGCCAGCATACACTGCCAGATTTCGGGGAAGAGGTGCTGTTAAATTCAGATCCTTCCAGTCTATAAAGCCAACGGGCCGCTGTCGCGGCCCGTTGGTTAACACATCTTACTGTGGCATACCTTCCGGTATGGCATAACTACCCAGCATATTTTGTTGCGAAACGCCGAGTCGGGGCAACAGTTTTCGGACTTTCTGATATACCGTGCCCGCTGGACTCACGCTGAGTCCGTCCGTAAGTGGATCGTCCAGCGGACAGTAAAGACGGATTTATTGTATTCCAGGAAAATCACTACTGACGCAGTCTCATACGACTGGTACAGTATCAACCTTTATTACCGAACCCTAATCGGACACGTAATAAAATAGGAGAGTGATGGTTTATAATATGAAAAGGACTGCTGCAATTTAACATCATGTAAAGGAATACACTATGTACGTAGATGAAGACGGTTATATTTTTGACGTCCGAATTGAAAGGAAAATATTTAAAGGGATAGAACGGGGTAACCTGGATAACGTTAATGGCATTGTAGTCCATCAAACTGACAGCACGTCGGCTCAGAGTACATTTAATAGCTATCATAATACGTCCGCGAATGGGGCGCATTTTTTAATTGATAAAGATGGAGCGGTCTATCAAACAGCCTCTCTATTAAAAATGACATGGCATGTTGGATTGATGCAATCCCGATGTATTTTAAAGAAAGCATGTAACCCTACTGAAACCACATTAATAACGTTGCATAATGGCCACTGGAACTCTACAAAACCTAAAAAGATATCAGATTTAGAAAAGGAGAAATGTTTCCCCGATCGCTTTCCGAACAACACTGACAGTATCGGCATTGAAATAGTGGGTAAAGCTCTTGGTCCCAAAGATAAAGCAGTTTATGAGACCGTTACAGATAAACAGAATGAGTCTCTTAAATGGCTGATCGCCGAGCTTACATCTAAATTCAATGTCCCTATGACTGAGATTTACAGGCATCCTGATGTAGGTAGAAAAAACGAAACTGAGGCCAGTACAGCGATATGGGAATAAAAAATCTCTTACTAAGCGCTATGCTCTTATTATCTTTGTATGCACAGGCCGGTAGGGAAGTAGTGCAACTTGAAATATTACAAAGCGGTCATTATGGGGGGGCTTCTAAGGAAGATCCCTACAACTACACTGCGGAATGTAAAGGCTGGAATCCCACCAAAGAACAATTGATGGACTACTTTGTCAATGCTAAAGAAGCGGATTCTAGCGAGGGTTGGCTACACGAATACTACTCTCCCTGCATTGCGACTGGGAAAGTAACCTTTAAAGATGAATCCTTTGGGGAGTGGGGGATTTACGATACCGGTTATGGGGTGGTGGATTTTAAGGACAAGGCGAATAAAACCGTAAAGCAAAAATATTTCCTTAACTTAAAGAATGGATGGGATAGCGAATAAGTAAACGTCTTACTGGATTATCTGCGCCAGCATACACTGCCAGATTTCGGGGAAGAGGTGCTGTTAAATTCAGATCCTTACAGTCTATAAATTAAACGGGCCGCTGTTGCGGCCCGTTGGTTAACACATCTTACTGCGGCATACCTTCCGGTACCGCTCCGCCACCCAGCATATAGCGGGAGAGGAACTGTTCCAGCGGCATCTTCTCACCGTTCATGGTGATCTGACCGGCGCCATATTGCAGGCTGATGGTGATGTTATTATCCTGCTGCGTGGTCAGTTTGAACATCTGGCCCATCGCCGCCAGGCCTTTCACCTGCTGGTCAGCCAGTTTCACCGCATCTTCCTGCTTGTAGCCTTCACCCATGGCGACGTGAGTCATCATTTCGGTCGCCATTGGCATCGAAACAGCCAGTTTGGTATCCAGCGTTTTCAACACACTGTCCACTTGCTGACCCAGATTCTGCACAGGGGCAGTGGCAGTAGACGGATCTTTGAACTGTGCATTCAGGGTATAGGTGCTTTCCCCTTTGTCATTTTTCCAGCTAAATGGCGCAATGCTGATGGACGGATCGCCCTTCAACAGCAACGACAGGTTAGCCGTCAGCAGTTCACTGGCGCGCTGCTGATAAAGCTCAGGGTTTTCCTGCATCGCTGGATCGTTGGTCAGCGCCTGCACCTGGCGATTATAGTTTTCAGAGAAGGTCTTGACGGCTTTGCCATCGAAGCCATCCAGTTTAATCGTCAGCTTGCCCTGGCCAAAAGGCTGACCCTGCAATTTCAGGCTGTCTAAACTGTAGTCAATCAGGCCGGAAACGCGGTTGTTGGTGGAGTCAAAACTGGACTTACCGTTCAGTCCTTCAGCCACCATCGCTTCTTTACCTTCCACCGCCGCGCTCAGTTTTTTCAGATTGATGGTCTGATCGCCAATGCGCAGTCCTTCCGGGCTGAGATGGGTATTGGCATCAATTTTCAGGCCGTTGACGGTAAACAGCACCGGCATATCCAGCTCATTTTTGGTGGTCATCACCAGGCTGTCGATATCACCGCTAAAGTCGACCTTATCGCCTTTGTCATCGGCGCTCACCTTCAGGGTGCCGCCATTGAAGGCAAAGCGCTCACCGGTTTGCGCATTGCTGTAATCGGCCGGCAACAGGCGAATGTCTGAATCGGTGCTGCCGCCGTAGCCGATACGGGTTTCTGCCTGCACGATGGACTGACCTTTGGTGATTTCAAACAGCTTTTTCACCACATCGGTATTCTCCAGTTCACTATGAACGGAGGCCATGCTCGGCATCAGGTTGAATTTTTTCAGCTGGGCCAGCGGGAAAGGGCCATGATCGATATTTTCACTGAAAATGATGCTCTGGCCTGGCTTCAGAATAGAGTTATCTTCGGTTTGTGAACTCGACTGTAAGACAAAGCGCGCATGGCTGCTGAATACGCCACGCTGGAAATCCTGGTAGCTCAACTTCAGCCGGCTTTCCGGTGCCGTGTTCTGGATTTGCGCGTTAGCCTGCTGAACCATCTGGTCCATGTTTTTTTCCAACTGCTTGCCAGTAAACCAGGCTCCCGCAGTCCAGGCCACGCCAAGAGCAATCACTACACCCACGGCAATCTTTGTTTTTTTCATCTGTAATATCGTCCTTTTCTGTTCACGAAGACGGGCGTACCCGTTCAGGTCCTGCAGGTAACCCTTTGGCGATAAAAAACGCCATAACGGCGTTTTTGATAATTCCTGGATAATCTTAGCAATTCTGGCCGCTGACGTCAGCCGCAATTCGGCAGATCGTTATAGACTCGCGCCACGCGGCCGGTACCGCTAAGCGTCAGAGGAGACTCGCTGGCGGTAATCCATGCTGACTCGCCTGCTGTTAACGACAACATCTGTTCATCCCATTTCAGCAGCGCGTCACCTTCAATACAAAAGAGGATCGCCGCGCTTTGCTGGCTAACGGTTACCGGATCGGTGGTCAGCGAGTGGATCGCAAAGGCGAAATCGTCCACCGGAATCGGGAAGTTGAGCGTTTTTCCCTGCTCCACGGGTGTGGTCAGCAGACTCTCTGCGGGACGGGAATCAAAGCGCAGATTGGCCAGCAACTCCGGGACATCGATGTATTTCGGCGTCAACCCGGCACGCAGCACATTATCTGAATTTGCCATCACCTCCAGCGCCACACCGTGCAGGTAGGCATGCGGTGTTTCGGCGAACAGAAACATCGCATCAGACGGCTGTAAGGTGATGACGTTCAGCAATAGCGGGGCAAACAGGCCGCTGTCATCAGGATAAACGTCAGCGATCTCAGCGATGGTCTGCCAGGGTTCAACAGACTGACTGGCAACGGTGGTGCGCAGGATATCCAGCGCGAGGGATTTCTCTTCATCCTGCATAGAGAGCAGGCTGGCAAACAGCGAAGCGAGAGACGTGGTATCTGGCGTATTTAGAAAATGGGCAATGGCCGGATGAGCGCCTGCGACCGGCTGTAGCAGCGAGACGATTTCAGACAGCGGACGGAAGCCGTTAATTGCTTTAAACGGCGTCAGCGCGTACACCAGCTCCGGTTTATGATTGGCATCTTTATAGTTTCGCGTGGCCGCATCCAGCGGAACGCCGCTGGCGTTTTCGCGTGCATAGCCAACTTCGGCCGCCGCTTTACTCGGATGCACCTGAATCGACAGCGGCTGTGCAGCGCACAGCACTTTAAATAAAAACGGCAACTCGCCAAAACGCTGCGCCACACCGGCACCTAACTGCGCAGGCGGGTCAGCATCGATCACATCGCGTAGCGAGCGAGATTTGCCATCGACGACGATGTGCGATGGGCTTTTCGGGTGGGCCCCCATCCATAATTCGGCCATCGGCTGCTGCGACGGATTAGCGATCCCATACAGTTCAGTGAGCGCGGTTTTACTGCCCCATGCGTAATTTTGCAGCGAATTGATTAATTTTTGCATCATATCTCCCTGGTCATTCACTGGTTACTGGATGTATTAAAGCAGAAAAGCACCGCTGAAAGACAATCGGGATGCAATAAACGCGAATGAGTCGCATAATCGTAACCTGGTGTATGTCAGACTACCGCCGCGCTTTTTAACCGCAAAACGGCTAATCAGCGTCAATAATATTCATATGTTTGTGCTCAAGGAGACAGAAATGGCTGCGAACCGCGTTGAAAAAGACTCAATGGGACCGATTGATGTACCTGCCGACAAACTCTGGGGGGCGCAAACGCAGCGTTCTCTGGAACATTTCCGTATCTCCACGGAGAAAATGCCTGCTGAACTGGTGTATGCGCTGGCGCTGACTAAGCGTGCGGCGGCAAAAGTGAACAATGACCTTGGTCTGTTACCGGATGACCGCGCGGGCGCGATCATCAAGGCGGCTGATGAAGTGCTGGCCGACAAGCATCAGGGTGAGTTCCCGCTGGCTATCTGGCAGACCGGTTCGGGTACACAGACCAATATGAATATGAACGAGGTGCTGGCGAACCGCGCCAGCGAGATCCTCGGTGGCGAACGCGGCATGTCACGCCTTGTGCATCCCAATGATGATGTGAACAAGAGCCAGAGTTCCAACGATGTCTTCCCAACCGCGATGCATGTGGCGGCGGTGGTGGCCGTGCAGGAACACCTGATCCCTGAGCTGAAAGTGCTGCAACAGACGCTGCATGAAAAAGCTGAAGCTTATAAAGACATTGTCAAAATTGGCCGTACTCACTTGCAGGATGCCACACCGCTGACGCTGGGCCAGGAGATCTCCGGGTGGGTGGCGATGTTAAGCCACAGCCTGAAGCATATTGAACAGAGCATTCCACATGTTGCCGAGCTGGCACTGGGTGGTACAGCGGTCGGTACCGGGCTGAATACTCACCCTGAATATGCTGTGCGCGTTGCCCAGGAGCTTGCTGAGCTGACTAAACAGCCTTTTGTCACCGCGCCGAACAAGTTCGAAGCCTTAGCCACCTGTGATTCGCTGGTTCATGCCCACGGTGCGCTAAAAGGCCTGGCGGCATCACTGATGAAAATCGCCAACGACGTGCGCTGGTTATCATCCGGCCCGCGCTGTGGCATCGGTGAAATCGCTATCCCGGAAAACGAGCCGGGTAGCTCCATCATGCCGGGTAAAGTGAACCCGACGCAGTGTGAAGCCATGACCATGCTGTGTTGTCAGGTGATGGGCAATGATGTGGCGGTAAACATCGGTGGCGCATCCGGTAACTTCGAGCTGAACGTTTACCGTCCGATGGTGATCCATAACTTCCTGCAATCTGTTCGTCTGCTGGCGGATGGAATGGACAGCTTTAATCACCACTGCGCTATCGGTATTGAGCCAAACCGCGATCGTATTACTCAATTGCTGAATGAATCTCTGATGCTGGTTACCGCGCTGAATACGCATATTGGCTACGATAAAGCGGCTGAAATTGCCAAGAAAGCGCATAAAGAAGGGCTGACCTTGAAAGGGTCTGCGCTAAAGCTGGGTTATCTGACGGAAGAAGAGTTTGATGCCTGGGTGCGTCCGGAAGAGATGGTCGGCAGTATGAAGGTATAAGCTGCTGCCAAAAGCCAGGTCTTAGACCTGGCTTTTTTTATGCCGGCACCAGACGATCGGTATAAAGATGTAAGCGCGGGATCAGTAAATAGAGCGGCTGAGCATCAGGTTTGTAACGATGGGTCACGTTAGCGGCATCATAATTCAGCAGCTCTCCCAGTTTTGGCACGCTATTGGCGTCCTGGCACAGTACCAGCAACGGAGAAGGGCAGGCCAGCTGGGTTTGTTTCCGATCGCTGCTGCTCCAGACGCGGGCAATCGGTTGTACTTTCACCGGGCGTTTAATTTTCAATGCCGCGCCTGCAGGCAGTGACTTTACCGCTTCAATTTCGCTCTGGACGCGTTCGGCCCATTGCTCACGTGTCCAGGGGGCCACGGCACGCCCGGCCTTCAGGCTTTTTTCCAGCGTTGCCAGCATCTCATCGCGACTGATATTTTTAATAATATGCTTATTCGCCCAGCCAAAGCGCACGGAATCGGGCGCTTCAAGCAACGTCAGCGAACGGTAAGCGTTCAGGGTAATCAACCCGCGCAGATGGCGGTGGACAAACTCGAACCGCTCCTCGCTCGGCAGGCCCGATTCCACGGTAATAATCTGCTCCAGCCGTTGTTTCAGTTGATTGATTGAGGCGACCTGCTGGTGGAGCAGGGCAGACTGCGTATTATCGGCTTCTAAGCACACCGCACCAGGAAGACGTACTGCCGCCTTAGTGCTCAGTTTTTCTGACTGGTGCTGCATAAACAGACGCGCAAAATGCGTCAGGGAGCGCTGCAGGGCTGCCTGGCCGGTTAGCTGCTCGACCTTAACCTGCGTCAGCGGATCGTGTTCCTTACCTTTTTCCACCTCAGGCAGTTCAAACACCCTGGCGGTCAGCAGACGCATACTCAGGATCTGCTGCTGTAATACCTCCAGTTCCTGCTCGAGATCGGCCACACAGCGGTGAAGCTCCTCAACAGTATCGTAATGACGCATGACACCTCCATTAGTTACAACATACTGATGACTATAGCAGTGGAAAACAGAGATGAACATCAACAACGGTGTTTTTTGCGTCGGGCAGGGGAAAATTGTGCCATTGATCAGAGGGATTCATTTTTTGTAGGGGCGGACCTTCTTTTTCGGTCCGCCTGTGACAACACATTGTGCCCGGAAGTTAGAGTTTTCGTCCGTGTAGACGGCTTCCTACCAGTAACGCCAGCACCAGCATGGCAGCAATAAACGCTGTAATTCCGTACCAGCCAAAATGATGCCAGAACACACCGCCGAGCGTACCGGCAACGCTTGACCCCAGATAATAACTGAACAGGTATAGCGATGATGCCTGGCCTTTAGCGCGGCGCGCACGATGGCCAATCCAGCCGCTGGCAACAGCATGTGCAGCAAAAAATCCGGCTGTAAACAACATCATACCTGGCAGAATAAACCAGATATTGCTGGCGAGAGTGATCAGAAGACCGCTCAGCATCAGTGCGGTGGAGAACAGCAGCACCGGTGCGCGTCCATATTTTGCCGTCATCGCACCCGCTTTAGGCGAACTCCATGACCCCGTGAGATAGACCACCGACAGCAGGCCGACAATCGCCTGATTCATTGAATAAGGCGGCGAAAGCAGACGGTAGCCGATGTAGTTAAACAGGGTGACAAAGGCCCCCATCAACAGAAAACCTTCGGCAAACAACAGCGGCAAACCGTTATCGCGCCAGTGCAGCCGGAAGTTAATCATCAGACTACGCGATTTAAGCGAAGCAGGGCGGAAATGGCGCGAGGCAGGCAGAATTTTCCAGAACATCAGCGCAGCGGCCAGTGCACAGCAGCCGATGGCCATCACGGCAATGCGCCAGCTGCTGAAATCGGTGATCACCCCGCTGAGTAAACGGCCGCTCATACCGCCAATCGAGTTCCCGCTGATATACAACCCCATTGAAAACGCCACCATACTGGGATGAATTTCTTCACTCAGGTAAGTCATCCCCACGGCCGCAACACCGCTCAGCGACAGGCCGGTCAGCGCACGCATCAGTAAAATCCCGTGCCAGCTGGTCATGGTCGCGGACAGCAGGGTACAAATTGCGGCCAGCATCAGCGCGGTCACCATCACCGATTTACGCCCGATGGCATCAGATAACGGACCGGTTACCAGCAGCCCAAGCGCCAGCATCCCGGTGGAAATCGACAGGGAAATACTGCTGGTCGCCGGGGAAACGCCAAACTCCTGCGACAGAACCGGAAGGATCGGCTGTACGCAATAGAGCAGGGCAAACGTCGCCAGCCCGGCTGAAAATAGCGCCAGCGTGACGCGCATAAATTGAGGAGTACCACGTTTGATATAGAGATTTTTATCGACAGCAGGTGAGTCGGTGATGGCAAGAGATGCACGGTCAGCAGAATACGGCGGTCTGACGGCATGGGATGAGCGGTTCACAACAGATCCTTAGAGATATTCAGGGAGTTCACGTTGTAAAGGGTAAGAAAGTCAGATTATGATGTCTAATATATTAATAATCTCGAATGATACTTTTAACATATGAATATCGAGTTGCGTCACCTGCGTTACTTTATCGCCGTGGCAGAAGAGCTACATTTTGGCCGTGCGGCACTGCGCCTGAATATTTCCCAGCCGCCGCTCAGCCAGCAAATTCAGATCCTCGAGCATGAAATAGGCGCACGCCTTTTCGCCCGTACCAACCGCAGCGTCCAACTGACGGCGGCCGGGCAGCAGTTCCTGCAGGATGCTCGTCTGGTACTGCAACAGGTCGATCAGGCTGCCGACAAAGCTGCGCGCCTGCATCGCGGTGACGAAGGCGAAATACGTATTGGTTTTACGTCATCCGCCCCGTTTATCACCGTCGTATCAGACGCATTGTTCACCTTTCGTCAGCGCTTCCCGGCGGTCCATATCCAGATGCAGGAGATCAATACCCGCCAGCAACTGGCGCCGCTGGGTGACGGGCGGCTTGATTTAGGCGTGATGCGCAATACCCTTCTGCCGGAAACCCTCGATCATCAGCTGCTGCTTCGTGAACCCATGTATGCGCTGGTGCATCGTGCCCATCGCCTGGCAGGCAGGCCGCAAATTGCACTGAGCGATTTGGCGCAGGAGCCCTTTGTCTTCTTTGACCCGCAGGTGGGAACAGCGCTGTACGGTGAAATTCTGGGGTTACTTGGCCGTTACGATATTCAACCTAATATTGCTCAGGAAGTGGGGGAAGCAATGACGATTATCGGCCTGGTGTCTACCGGACTGGGCGTCTCTATTCTTCCGGCATCTTTCCGACGCGTGCGCCTGAGCGATGTGGTGTGGATCCCGCTGGTGGAGCAGGACGCGCGTTCGGAAGTGTGGCTGGTGTGGTCGAAGCAACGTGAGATTCCTGCCGTGGTTGCCGCGATGATGACGTTGTTATTGCCGAAATGATCTGGCAATCGCGGAAAACATGAGCGTTCAGCAACGGTTTATGTGCGGCAAATCACATATCGAATCAAATATTTGACGCCATCTGATAAGTGTTTCACCATGAGCGAAATGCTTTATTTTGAAGCGTGAAAATAACAGACAGCAGCGCCTTTTAAGACAGGTGATAAGTGGGAGTGGGGTGTGATTGCGGATAGTCAGCCTGGTCATATTGACCAGATTAAACAGACTAATGCCGGAGCGGTGTACCGACTGATTGATCGGTTTGGTCCCATCTCGCGTATAGAGCTGTCCAAAAAAGCGCAACTGGCCCCGGCCAGCATCACGAAAATTGTGCGTGAAATGTTGGAAGCGCATCTGGTGCAGGAAACGGAATTTCAGGACCCAGGCAGTCGTGGTCGTCCGGCTGTCGGACTGGTGCTGGACACCCAGGCCTGGCACTTCCTGTCTGCCCGTATCGGTAATGGCGAAATCACCCTCGCGCTGCGCGATCTCAGCAGCAAAATGGTCGTTGAAGAGCAATTCCCCCTTCCCGCAGAGGCCGATTTGCCGTTGTTGACGCGTATCGTCCAGCAAGTCGACCAGTTCTTTATTCACCACCAGCACAAACTCGAGCGTCTGACGGCCATTGCCATCACACTGCCGGGCATCATGAACAGCCAGTCAGGTATTGTTCACCGCATGCCGTTTTACGAGGTTGATGATATGCCGCTGGGCCCGGTTCTTGCCGAGCGCACCGGATTGCCAGTGTATATTCAGCATGATATCTGCGCCTGGACGATGGCAGAATCGCTGTTTGGTGCTTCACGCGATGCCAGCGATGTGCTTCAGGTGGTGATTGATCACCATGTGGGCGCCGGGGTGATTACCGGTGGGCGCTTGCTGCACGGTGGTAGCAGTTCGCTGGTTGAGATCGGTCATACTCAGGTCGATCCGTGGGGAAAACGCTGCTATTGCGGGAATCATGGCTGTCTGGAAACCGTGGCCAGCATCGACAATATGCTTGAACTGGCGGCGCAGCGGATGCAGGCGTCGATGAGTTCGGCATTGCATAATCAGGCGCTGACCATCAATGCCCTGTGTGAGGCTGCACTGGCGGGAGATCATATCGCCTGCGATGTCATTGCCGGCGTTGGCAACAGCGTAGGGCGTATTCTCGCCATCATGGTCAATCTTTTCCATCCACAAAAAATTCTGATTGGTTCTCCGCTTAATCAGGCGCAACATATTCTGTTCCCTGCCATCGTTAACTGTATTCGCCAGCAGGCATTACCCCGCTACAGTGCTGACCTTAAGGTAGAATCCACTGAGTTTGCGAATCTGGGCACTATGCCGGGTGCCGCACTGGTAAAAGATGCTCTCTACAACGGCTCCTTATTAATCAAACTGCTACAAGGCTGATAAATTCACTAAACATTGCGCTAACGCAATCCCCGACATCCGGCACTACCCTACAATTTTCGTTCATTCATCAAGTACGAAAATTATCAATGAGGCCAGGCAGTGCCTGTCGGAGTCATCCCATGTTAAAACGTTTATTTGTCACCGGCACAGATACGGAAGTCGGTAAAACCGTGGTGTCGCGCGCGTTATTACAAAAGCTGGCAACGGGCAGTAAACAGGCCGTAGGATATAAACCCGTCGCGAAAAGTAGCCAGCAAACGGAAGAAGGGCCACGCAATAAAGATGCTCTGGTTCTACAGGAATCCTCCTCAGTGCCGTTGCCTTACCACGCCATTAATCCGGTCACCTTACTGGAAGATGAAATTAGCACCAGTTGCACACCCATCAGCTATGCCGCGCTCAGTCGCGGCCTGCAAGCGCTGGATCAACATGCAGACTATATCGTGGTGGAAGGGACGGGCGGCTGGCGAAGCCTGATGAATGATCTGCGCCCGTTGTCTGACTGGGCCGTGCAGGAGCAACTTCCGGTCGTACTGGTGGTTGGCATCAAACTGGGGTGCATCAGCCACGCATTGCTGACAGCGCAGGCGGTGATTAACGATGGACTGCCGCTGTTAGGCTGGGTGGCGAATCGCATCAATCCGGGATTGGCCCATTACGCGGAGATTATTGATGTGCTGCGCGACAAAATTCCGGCACCGCTGCTTGGCGAACTGCCGTATCTGCCACGTGCGGAAAGCCGCGATCTGGCGCATTATTTGGATTTGACTGCGCTGAATTTATAGCAGGGCGGGATTTTGTAGAGGCGGACCTTTTTTTTCTGTCCGCCTAATCACCTTAGGCCCGGCAAAAGTCGCATCCCTGCGGGACGCGTGATCTCAACGTTTACATCACTCTTCTTATCTCTGCCTCAACACCTGAGTTTATTATTTTTTTGAAAAGATAAAAATTCGGCCATAGTCGATTTCAGAATAAAGTGTTCGCTTTTTTCATGTGCTCAAAAAATTAAAATAGTCAAGAAGATTGCATTGAAAACAATCCACACTTCTCTTAAAATGCATCGATATGAAACATGTAATTTCAAAGAGGTTTTCGGTGAAAAATACTCACGCTCAAGAATTTTTGGAATATTACCTTTCACTCAAAGCTGAGCCTCGTTATGCTGTTCTTATTAATGGTGAATGGGGGGCAGGCAAGACCTGGTTTGTTGATAGTTTCCTGGAGGACTATAAAAAAAACCATCCAGATTTTAAAATGCTTAAGGTAAGCCTGTATGGGGTCAACTCTCTGGAGCAAATTGAGAATGAATTTTTTAAACAAATGCACCCTATACTCTCGAGCAAAAAGTTTGTCGCGGGTTCCAGAATAATTAAGTCATTTCTGAAGGGCACTATAAAAATCGATCTTGATGGAGATGGTAAGGATGATGCGAGTCTTAATGTTGAAATGCCGACGATAGATTTGAAAGACTTCATAGCTGATAGTAATAAATTCGCCCTTGTTTTTGATGATGTTGAAAGAACAACGTTAACATTACCTGTGCTTCTGGGGTATATTAATCATTTTGTTGAACTAGGGGGCGTGAAGGCAATTCTGGTGGCGGATGAGATGCATATCAATGCGATGGATCCCGACTATAGCAAAGCAAAGGAGAAACTCATCGGAAAGACGTTATTAATAGAACCTGATGTTGAAAGTTCCGTTCACAAGTTTATCACTCTGATTGATAACACCACGTTAATGAATATATTTAAATGTAATATAGATTTGCTTGTGACAGTCCATTCTCAATCTGGCTTTAACAATGTCAGGATCTTGCGACAGGCTTTTTTTGATTTTGAGCGCCTTTACAACAGTCTCGATCAGGCACACAGGAACCATAAAAGTTTTATCAGAGATTTATTATGCCAGTTCCTCATATATGCTTTTGAGCATAAAAGTGGGGGTTTTACACAACCCTGTTTTGAAACGATAGACACACAAATGAAAGACCTCATTATAAATACCTCTGAGGAACATAGTAGTGCTTTCTTACGTATAAGCAGGAAGTATACGGTTGGATTGCTATCGAATACCATTTTTCATGGCAGCTTGTGGGGCAATATAATCTGTCATGGGATTATTGAAAAAAAAGTTATTCATCATGCTGTAAACATATCATCCTATTTCAGGAGTGAATGCTCAGCGCCATGGGAACGCTTATGGAATTACCATGACTTAACCGACGACGATTTAGAGTATAACCACAGTAAACTCAAGGAGAGACTCGAAAGTGATGAGGTTGAATGTTTAGGGGAGATTTTAATGTCCGCCAGTATTCTTATTGAATTAGTCGAGAGTGAGCTGAGTGGTGATACTTATAACGATGTTAAAGAAAATATCAAGGGGAGAGTTGATGGTTTTTTGAGGAGAAATGAGATTGCGGAGTTACATAAAGCTGGTGAGTTTTTTGGTGGTTATTCACTCACTGCCTGGCAGGGAATGGGGTACCTTGCAAGGGATAATCATAACTTTAAAGAAATCGTTGAATATGTAAAAAAAAGAAAGGTTGAATACAGTAGTGAAACCTTGCCAGAAATGGCGAGAAAACTCATTGAAGATATAAAATCCTCTAAAATGGATCTGATTGTTGAGTTATCTTCTACAAATAATAATAAGTATATGTTATATGAAAAATCTTTCCTAAATTATATAAGATGTGATGATTTTGTTGAGGCTTTTATTGATACTGATGCAAAAACAAAACGTGAAATAATCACCAGGGTAAAATATCGTTACGATAATAATTATTATCCTGCAAACCTAAAGGATGAATTTCAGTGGCTCAATGAACTCAGAAGTGCATGTAATGAAAAAATTGAAGGGTTAGGAAAAACTATTCTAAGATTTTATCTGAGAAATTTTGTTAAATATGCATTGGATCCTTCAATCGAAAACCAGTCTAAACTTTATTGTCATGATTAATCGCATTTTTATGGAATAATCATCACGCAAAATTATAATTAACCGATGAGATATAATCCCGTACTTGAGCATACCATGACGTTAGCGCCGGCGCTGGCCGAGTAGATTCTGGAAAAGCTCAACATAAATTATTTTCCGGCGATAACTGCGGCCAGCTTGGCGAATTTATATCAGGCGTAGTGCCAGTCGGTTCCTTTCGATAATATACGCAAACGTATCGATTCTATCTCTGCGCAACCTCAGTCCTTACTGGTGCTACACCCGACGACTTCTTTGTTCACTAGCTAAAGTATGGTACCGGCGGCACCTGCTGGGCAGGTCACGTTGCGCTGTATGCAATGCTGAATTTCCTTGGTTTTCCTGTCTACTTTGGATTGTGTACCATGCTCTCTCAGCAGCCTGTACCAGCGGGGTCACCAGGTCACGGCACACTCTTCGTTGAGGTTGAGCAAGACACGTTTATCATTGATGCTACCATGCTGCACGGTCAGCCGCCCCCCTTAAGAGAAGGGCACTTATCCCATCCCGTCTGGGGAACACACACCCATCAGTGCGACGGTAACTGGTACTTCAACTGGAAACCGCTAGGGCGCCCACGGCTGGATTCCCAGATCCTATACAGGGATGCCTCGGCTGCTGAGTACGCAGGGCGTCATGAAATGAGCCGATACAACAGCCGGTTTGATGGTGCATTACTGATCCGTCTGGCTCAACCGGAGGGGATTAACGGGATCATCAAAGGGGGAGAACGTGATGAGAGATGCCGCAGGCATTGGATCTAAAACCAGAGTCTCTCACGATCAACAGCGTAAGCTGTTAATTGAACAGTTTGGTATTGCAGAGGAAATTGCGATGCGCCTTCCTGAAAATATGACAGAAACCCGCTGAAGATATTCGGGCCCCGGTATCCGTCCAGGGCCTGATGTTAGCGCAGCGCTATTAGCCCGGATTCAGCACCCGTCGCGTACGCCCTGAACTGAGGTAATCTGCAATATAATCCTGCGAAATCTCCCCGCTGTAACGACCCTCTTCATCGACAATCGGCATCCATACCATATTGTGTTCGTACAGTTTCGACAGCACCACGCGCAGGTTCTCTTCGGCCCGGCCCGTCACCGTAAAGTGGTGTAACAGGTCAGCACACTGACCGCTGGCACCACGCGCTTCCCGGCGCTTCACAAAGCCCAGTGGTTTACCGTCTTCGTCCACCACGGTAATCGAGCGCAGATCGTTATCATCCATGATGCCGAATGCATCAGACAGCGGCGTGGATTTACGCACGGTGAGGGTCGGTTGCTGGTCGGTCACATCACCGGCCTGCACCAGAAGCAGACGTTTTAACGTGCGGTCCTGGCCGACAAAGGAGCCGACAAACTCATTGGCGGGTTTCGCCAGCAGCTCGTCCGGGCTGGCACACTGCACGATTTTACCCTGGCCAAACACGGCAATACGGTCACCCAGCTTCAGCGCCTCATCAATATCATGACTGACCAGCATCACGGTTTTTTTCAACTGACGCTGCATATCCAGAAACTCATTCTGGATCACTTCACGGTTGATCGGGTCGACCGCGCCGAAGGGTTCATCCATCAGCAACACCGGTGGATCCGCTGCCAGCGCACGGATAACGCCAATACGCTGCTGCTGTCCGCCGGACATTTCACGCGGATAACGATGCAGGAATTTTTTCGCATCCAGCGCCATCATGCTCATCAAATCGCTGGCGCGTTCTTTACAACGCTGCTTGTCCCAGCCCAGCATCCGCGGCACCACGGTAATATTCTCTTCAATGGTCATATTCGGGAACAGACCAATCTGCTGAATGACATAGCCAATATTACGGCGCAACGTCACGGTATCCAGCCCGCTGGTGTCTTCTCCGTTGATCAGGATCTTACCGCTGCTGGCAGGGATCAAACGGTTAATCATTTTCAGCGTGGTGGTTTTGCCGCAGCCGGAAGGGCCGAGCAGCACGCACATTTCACCCTCCGGGACGTTCAGGCTGACATTGTCCACCGCATTGACGCTGGACCCATTTTTCTGTTTGAAGGTTTTGGTGAGATTTTCCAGTTTTATCATTATCGGATCCCCTTAGGTGTCAGTGCGACCTGCAAACGGTGCAGCAGCCAGTCAAGAACGACGGCCAGTAAACAAATCATCAGTGCGCCAGCGACCAGCATGCGGACGTCACTTCCGCTAATACCATCCAGCAGCAGCAGGCCCAGACCGCCAGCACCAATCACTGCCGCGATAGCCATCACGCCAACATTCATCACAACGGCGGTGCGAATACCGCCAAAAATCACCGGTAACGCCATCGGAATTTCTACCCAGCGCAGACGTTGCCAGAAGGTCATGCCAATCCCCCGTCCTGCTTCGCGCAGCCCGCCGGGCAGATTCTCCAGCGCGGTGTGGGTGTTGCGCACAATCGGCAGCAGGGAGTAGAGAAACACTGCCGTGACGGCGGGCAGCACGCCAATACCCTGACCGATCAGCGAAAATAGCGGGATCATCAGACCAAACAAGGCGATAGAGGGAATGGTCAGTACAATGGTAGCCAGGCCGAGTACCGGGGTGGCCAGCCACTTAAAACGCACAATCAGAATACCGACGGGGACGCCAATCACGATAGCGAAACCCACCGCCAGCGCCACCAGCCACAGATGCTGGAAGGTGAGGCTCGCCAGGTAACCGCTGTTGTCCATGATGTAATGAATCGTTTCCACCTGGCCTCCTTAAAGCATGTTATGGGATGTCAGGAAATCACGTGCCACCTGTTGCGGTGACTGATGATCGATATCCACTCGTTTGTTCATTTCAGTAATCGCCTCATCGGTGATTAACGGTGACAGCTTGTTCAGTGCGGCATCCAGACCCGGATGGTCCTTCAGCGCTTTTGCCGTGACCACGGGCGTTACGGCGTAGCTGGGGAAAAATCCTTTATCATCTTTCAGCACTTTCAGGTCGAAGCCTTTTACGCGGCCATCGGTGGTGTAGACCAGCCCGGCATCGACAAAACCGTCGCGAATGGCGTTATACAGCAGCCCCGGATCCATCTGGCGGATCTGCGGACGATCCAGCGGCATGTTGTAGGCTTTTTGCAGCGGTTTCAGGCCATCTGAGCGCCCGGCGAATTCCAGATCCAGTCCCAGCATCCAGTTGTTATCCGGGTCGGTTTGACGCACGTGCTCCAGCTTCGCCACCATCTGTGAAATCGTCTCAATATGCTCGGCTTCGGCCCGTTTGGCCGACATGGCAAAAGCATAGGTATTGTTCATCGGTGCCGGGTTAAGCCATACCAGACCCAGCTTCGCATCCAGTTTTTTCACCGTCTGCCAGGTCTCATCGGGTGACATCCGCTGCGTGATATGGTTGAAGATAATCAGTGAGGTCCCGGTGTACTCCCAGGTCATATCAACCTGCTTATTGATCATCGCATTACGACCAATTACCGTGGCAATATTGGTTTTGGGTTCGATCTCGAAGCCCTGTTTGCGCAGATACTGTGTGGTCAGCGCAGACAAAATATGCTGCTCGGTAAAGCTTTTGGTGGTCATCACAATCGGGGCTGCCGTTGCCATACTGCTCAGTGTCAACGAGGCGGCAAGGGCGAGGGTGGCGGTACGTAGCCAGCGGGTCAGTACAGTAGCATCAGCCATCATCCGTTCCTTATTCTTCAGGCAGTGTGTGGGCTGAGGAGACGGCCAAGGCCGGCCAGCAACAGATCGAGGATCAGGGCAAACAGCGCAGTTGCCGCAGCACCCAGGATCAACGTCGGGAAGTCATTGAGGTAAATACCGGGAAAAATCAGCTCGCCGTAGCTGCTGGCCCCAATCAGAAACGCCAGTGGGGCGGTGCCAACGTTGATGGCCATTGCCACGCGGATACCGGAGAGCATGACCGGCATCGCGTTCGGAATTTCCACCTGACGCAGGCGCTGACCTTTGGTCATGCCGATGCCATTGGCAGCCTCAAGCAGGGAGTCCGGCACTGAACACAAGCCGGAATAGGTGTTGCGCACGATGGGCAGAAGTGAGGCCAGGAACAGTGCGATGATCGCCGGGCGATCGCCAATGCCGATCACCACCATTGCCAGCGCCAGCACCGCCAGCGGGGGTAACGTATTACCGACGTTAAAAATCTGCATCACGTACTCGGCCCAGCGACGGGCGCCGGGACGGCTGAGAATGATACCGCTGGGAATACCGATTAACAGGGCAAACAGCATAGACCAGAACACCAGCGTCATGTGTTGTTGCCCGAGGTAGATCAGATCGACGCGTTTCGCCTTAATGGTCTCAATCCCCAGCCCCCAGACCAGCAGGGCGATGATCGCAGCGACAAACAGCGTCGCCAGTAAGGCACGCCGTAACAGCGTGGAATGTGGCATATCAGTGTTCTCCCTGGGGGGCAAATAAGCATTAAAAGTGTTTATCTCGTGGGCGATTATCACTTTACCCGGTAAACTTGCTTTCAAAGCTATAGCAGCGTAACGGCAGATTTGCCAAATTTCTGGCCGAAAATCAGCAGGATACTTTTTCGGCAAAAAAGGCGTCAGCCGTTGATAGCGCTGGGAAAATCGTCGATGAAAAAAATTCATCGATGTTAAGTGACACCGTCACAGATGGCATAGAGCACAATCCGAAAACTGTTGTGTGGAATATCATGCACACTTTCAGGACGTACAACAGAAAGGGGATATATGACGGAACAGACTGCGACACAAGTGACACACCGTCACTGGGTCTTGATCGCTTCGATGCTGGCGATGTTTATGGCCGCCATTGAAGTCACGATTGTGGCCACCGCCATGCCAACGATTATTGCCGAGCTGGGGGGCTTCTCTCAGTTTGGCTGGGTGTTTTCAATCTACCTGCTCACTCAGGCGGTCAGCGTGCCGATCTACGGTCGTCTGGCAGATCTCTGGGGCAGAAAGCGGATGTTTTTTATCGGCACCGGGCTGTTCCTCATCGGGTCGGTGTTATGTGGGTTCGCCACCAATATGGGCTGGTTGATCCTGTTCCGCGCCTTCCAGGGGCTGGGGGCCGGGGCGATTATGCCGCTGACCTCCACGATTATTGCCGATGTCTATCCGCCGAAAGAGCGCGCGGGCGTGCAGGGCTGGCTGTCGAGCGTGTGGGGTATCGCGGCGATTGTCGGGCCGCTGACCGGGGCCTGGCTGGTGCAGCACTTTAACTGGGCGTTGATCTTCTGGGTCAATGTCCCCATTGGCATTGTGTCGATGCTGTTGCTGGCGCGGTTTTTCCCTGAGTCGAAGGAACGTAGCCCGCATCGGCTCAATCTGGCAGGCAGCGCCTGGCTGATGCTGACCGTCAGTGCATTGCTGGTGGCCCTGCTGCAGGCAGAAGCACTTGGCACCCTGTTTGTTGTTGCACTACTGGTCCTGGCCGTGCTGGCGGGTACCGCGCTTCTGCGGCATGAACGTCGGGCCAGCGAACCGCTGTTTCCACTGGCGATCTGGCGCAGTCGCACACTGCTGGCGGGTAACGCGGGAAATCTGCTGATTGGTGCGGCGATGATGGGGATCAGTGCGTTTCTGCCCACCTGGATCCAGGGCGTCAATGGCGGAACGCCACTTCAGGCGGGCAGCGCACTGGCGATGATGTCGATCGGCTGGCCGCTGGCCAGTACGCTCAGCGGGCGTCTGATGCAGCGTACCTCTTACCGGTTTACCGCGCTGCTGGGTTCCGCCTTGCTGATCGCCGGCACCGCATTGTTACTGACGCTGCACCGGGAAAGCCCGGTATGGCACGCCGGGCTATTTGCTTTTGTCATCGGCACCGGCATGGGCATGACCAGCACCACTTTCCTGATCGCGGTACAGAACACGGCCGACTTTGCCATCCGGGGCATTTGCACTGCCTCGATTATGTTCAGCCGTATGCTGGGATCGGCACTGGGAACAGCGTTAATGGGCGCGGTACTGAATTACAATTTACTGCTGCGTTTGCCTGGCGATAATGATCCGGTACAGCAGGTGATGTCACACGCTCAGCGACAGCAGATTGATGCCCCCAGTCTGGAGGTGATGTTGAGTGAAATTGCGCATTCGCTGCACTGGGTGTTTGCGGTATCGACGGTGATTGCGGTGATGAGCCTGGTGATTGCACGCTTTGTTCCGGCAGAGAAGCCACACTAGCGGTAAGGCAGGGCGGCCCTGAAGGGTCGCCCTAAAGAAGACTACTGCGCAGGGGCATCCTGAGAGGTGCCTGCACTGGCGGGAACGCTGTTGTCACCGTCGTTACCCGTACGTTTGTAGACGATTTTCTGCGTGTCATTTTCGCAATGCCCGACAACCTGTCCGCCAGCCTGATCGGCCTGGTCGTTAGGGACAATATCGAGCGTAAAACCGGAAGCCGGCACGCCATTGTTAATGATTTTCTGATTAATATCGGCTTTGACCGTTTCGCACGACGCCTGAACGGCCAGCGGCATCGCGACAATCAGCCCGGTTAACATCCACTTAAACCCTTTCATCATTTCATCCTTATTTGTGTGAAAATCCCGCTAACTATAGCAGTTAAATCCACTTATGGCGCAACCGGACGGCCGGTGCGACGGTCGAGGCAACGCAGCGTATTGGGTTCCCAATAGGCATTCACATTCAGGCTATGTTCGCAGCCGTCTCGGGTATCAAATGCGCGGTCAGTTTTATCAAACTCTTTCTCCACGCGGGTGTTCACTTTGTTACGCAGACTGCGGGTCGCATCCCACTGCTCTTTCTGTTCGCGTGCCTGCTCGGTGGTGAGGGCATTATCGCCGTCTGAAATAATCAGACGGTCAGTACGCGCCTGAGCGCTGTGCTGAACAGAAAACAGCGCGGTCAGTAGCAGCAACGGGACAGTGGCTTTTGTCAGCCGGCTTTTCAGGGTATTCATCATCGGTTCCTTTATATAGGCAGCCACGGCAACGGCGACTGAACAGGTCATGTGGTGTAGTATATCACCAGCTTTCAGGCCCTCACCAGTCTGCCCGATACTGCCGTTTACCATCGAGAGAGAAAAGAAAACGTGCTGACCACGACACTGCTGTTTTTTGCCACGGCATTAGCCGAAATTATCGGTTGTTTTCTCCCCTGGTTGTGGCTGAAGAAAAATGCGTCTGCCTGGCTGTTACTGCCCGCGGGCGTCAGCCTGATGGTGTTTGTCTGGTTGCTCACGCTGCATCCGGCAGCCAGTGGGCGCGTTTACGCGGCTTACGGCGGGGTTTATGTGGTCACGGCGCTGTTGTGGTTGCGTATTGTCGATGGGGTAAAACTGAGCACCTATGACTGGGTGGGGGCCGCCGTGGCGTTCTGCGGAATGTTGATTATCGTGGCAGGATGGGGACGGGCCTGAAGACAGGCCCGAACAAGGTTGATTACGCCTTGTGGACGCGCAGGCCCGCCTGGCTCTGACCCACAGGCATCATCTCCAGTGCGCTGATATTGACATGCTTCGGCAGGGTGGCAACCCACCATACGGCTTCGGTCACATCTTCCGGCGTCAGCGGTTCCGTACCGTCATACACGCTGCCCGCACGGGAGTCATCACCTTTAAAACGCACGTTAGAAAACTCGGTGCCGCCGACCAGACCCGGTTCGATATCGGTCACACGTAGCGCCGTACCGTGCAGGTCGGTACGCAGGTTGAAGCTGAACTGGCGTACAAAGGCTTTGGTGGCACCGTAAACATTCCCACCGGGATAAGGCCAGCTTCCGGCAATTGAACCGATGTTAATAATGTGGCCAACATTTCGTTCGACCATCGCGGGCAGCAGGGCGCGCGTCATGTACACCAGGCCTTTATTGTTGGTGTCGATCATATCTTCCCAGTCTTCCAGGCTGGCGCGCTGCGCAGGCTCAATACCCAGCGCCAGACCGGCGTTATTGACCAGCACATCAATGTTGCGCCACTCAGCAGGCAGGCTGGCCACGGCGGCATCAATGCCCGCGCGGTCCCGCACATCCAGTACCAGCGTATAAATACTCTCACCAAACTCCTGTTGTAAGGCCTCGAGACGCTCCTGACGGCGACCGGTCGCAATGACTTTATGGCCCTGGGCGATAAAGCGACGGGTAATGCTCTGACCAAAACCGGCGGTGGCACCGGTAACAAATACGATCATCTCACTGTTCCTCAACACATTTTGGATTTTTATCACCTTACCATCTGATGGCCGAGGTGATAAGAAGCGAATTGTTATGATGAATGAGAAAGAATGGATAACACCCCCTGGCAATAAAAACTGCACAAATTTCACGCACCCCCTGGCTGCTTCTATGCATGATCAGAACTGTGGTGAGTTATCGACTTGCACCATCACCACATTAATTTTTGAAACTGAACTAACAGTGACAGTTTCAGCAGGATCACTGCCTTTCCAGCAATATCCCTCCACTGAACAGAAATTTTGCTTAGTGTAGCCAAGAGATGCCAGATAAGCGTTAACCCTACTGGCATCAATTGTATTGTAAAACGTAACCGAATAGACAAGTGATCCGGGACCCGCCACGTTATAAAAATCAAACTCATAGCGGTCAGATATTCTTGGTATTTTTTTCAGGATGTCCGGGGTGTAAAATTCATATTCCCGCTTATCTTGTTCAGTGTAGTGTGCGCTACCCGCCAGCTCTATTTTTATCGTTGGCCAGCAGTAAAAAAACACGCCTGCTATCACAACGATAATGAACAGTGTTGCTTTAAGTGAACTTTTCATACAATTAAATCCTTCCTCTTGCCATCTTGTATGAAAGAGCCATCCATGGTTGCAATAGCAACGTTTCCTGATTTCCAGTCATTGTAGGGTTTTATGGCCTGCATGAAATTAGGCAACTGGCCTAAGCGTGGTTTAGCGTTTGGGAATCGCTCTGGGTTCGGGAATAATAATGGTCGGAAGGTTTCATTTTTCCAGGAACCGATTTTTCCGTAATAATCCCATCTTTTCAGTGCCTCTGCTTTGCTGACTGGACGCAGCATTGCGAAAGGATTCTGAACGGAAACAACACGGTAAAAGCCCAGCAAGTCTGACACCAGGTCTTCTCCACTAAATCCACTGTCAGTCACCATATTGTTAGGAAATGAACCCTGAAATGCTTCAAACTTTCGCGCCATTGTCATCATCATAGCGAGTGCGATGCTTTTGCGTTCTTGATAAGGACGTCCCTTTCGTATACGCCATTGGATAAACTTTCCTACCCGAATTATCCGGTACGGAGATACCATAGACTGGGCATAGGTGGCATCGTAGCGACTTGCACTCATTGCTTCACCAGCGTCGAATTTGCTCATCAATATTCTGATGTCATCTCCTCTCGCATGACCAAGATCAATCCAGCCCAGCACTTCCGTGTAGATCAGGCCACCTCTGGCACTTGCCGCTTGTGAGCCATCAATGATTTCATTCCGTGTACTCATTCCTCAAAATTCCCTTTCTGTTAAAAAATACAATTTAATTATTACGGCATAGCAAGTCTGGGCTCCAGGCTTACGCTTAGCAGGGATGGCATTGGTTAAATCTGACAATCAGGGTTATATCTCTCTGTTTTCTTTGATATTCCATCCTGACGAGAATTCAGCGCCACGGGAACCTTCCTGTGTTTGCTCAAAATAATGATTACTGACCTCTGCTGCTCTGAAGCAATAGGTGACGCCAAATAAATCCTGTTCCGATGCACCATTAAATATTACATCCGTTACCATGACCTGCTTTAGTGTTATCCTAAAAAATTCTAGTTGTTCGCCACCAGCCTTACATGAAGAAAGCTGTACCGAATTAATATGTTTCCCATTCGATACATAGCGCACAAGACCAGATGTTGCTTTATCGATAAACGCATTCACCGTTAAATCACGATATATGACTTTCCCGGAGCCTCCGCCGCTTCCTGTTTCCATGCCAGATGGTTGCGTAGCACCCCAGCTGAATGATTCTATCTGTATCCATCCCTGATGGCGGGCATCTCTTGACTCCCCTGTGACACCATCAATTTTTAAGAAAATGTCCGTACTCATATCGTTCTCCCTTAGTTATATATTATGTGGACATTACCTTAAAAAGGGAATTATGGGAAGTGGACATAAACATTGAATTACATATTAAAAGCACAAAGGATATTTCTTAAATAAAGCCAGTAATTTATAAATGAAAGTGTTTTTTATTATTATTTTTTTAAAATTAGTTTTTAATATCAGGTTGATATAATAATTCTTCTGCCCATGAAATTATATAGATGTTTTTGTTTATCTTTTGTTGTTATTTGTCCAGGCCGGTATATCTCTGTGTTTCTATAAAAATTGTCACAAGGCATATTGCACCGTCAGCGCGCAACGGCGGGAGATTCTGCGTTAGCGCGGTGCAACGCCATCAGGATGATGAGGTAAAACCGGATAAAAGCTGGGTAAGCAATCGGTTGCTTTTCAGGCAACCGATTGCGTGGGCATTTTCCGAAAAAGAGAAGATAACGCGCAATTAAAATATATAACTAATTGTTTTTTAATGTTAATTAACAGGAGTTCTTTCATGGCATAACTCTTGCATTATTGCTTTCATCTGCCAGCCCGCCATGACGCACCATGAGCAGGCCGCTTAATGAAAGGAATTGTTATGTCTCAGAATGCAACCCAGGCTATCCGCGCCAGTTTTTTTGATATCACCCAAACGGTGGACGATCCGCAGCTGTTGCCGGAGGCCGCTCGCTATATTGCCGACGGGCTGCTGTTGCTCAATCAGGGCGTTATCGTCGGGTTGTCAGACTGGGAAGAGGGGCAGCACCGGCTGACGCCGGAGGTGGATCTGCTGGACTGCCGTGGTCGGTTAATTGTTCCGGGTTTTATCGATACGCATATCCACTACCCGCAAACCGAAATGATCGGCGCATTTGGTGAACAGCTGCTGGAGTGGCTAAATCAGTACACGTTCCCGGTTGAAAGCCAGTATCACTGTCCGCAGCATGCGGCACGCATGTCGGCATTTTTCCTGCAACAGCTGCTGAGTAACGGTACCACCACTGCTCTGGTGTTTGGCACCGTCCATCCGCAGTCGGTGGATGCGCTGTTTACCGCGGCATCGGCCCTCGAAATGCGGCTGATTGCGGGCAAAGTGATGATGGACCGTAATGGTCCGGATGCGCTGATGGAGACGCCGGAGCAGAGCTACCAACAGACCCGTGAACTGATTGAGCGCTGGCATAATAAAGGGCGCCTGAGCTATGCCCTGACACCGCGCTTTGCCCCGACCTCATCGCCCGAACTGCTGGCGAAAGTGCAGCAGCTGCGTCATGAGTTCCCGGATACCTGGGTACACACGCACCTCAGCGAAAACCCGCAGGAGATCGCCTGGGTGAAAACACTTTTCCCGCAGCATAACGGCTACCTGGATGTGTATCACCAGTATCAGTTGACCGGGAAGCGCAGTCTGTTTGCGCACTGCCTGCATCTGGACCGACACGAATGGGACTGCCTCCACCACACCGATTCTGCCGTCGCATTCTGCCCGACCTCCAATCTGTTCCTGGGCAGCGGCCTGTTTGACCTGAAAACCTGCTGGCACAAAGGGGTGAAGATGGGCATTGGTACGGATGTCGGCGCGGGCACGACCTTTAACATGCTGCAAACAATGGGAGAAGCTTACAAAGTGGGGCAGCTCCAGCGCTATACACTTTCAGCCTGTGAAGCCTTCTACCATGCCACGCTGGGCGGGGCGAAAGCGCTGGATCTCGATGACCGCATTGGCAACTTTATGCCGGGTAAAGAGGCCGATTTTGTGATCCTCGATCCGGCAGTCTCCCCGCTGCAACAGATGCGCCACGCCAACAGCCGTGATATCTGGGAGAAACTGTTTGTACTGATGACGCTGGGTGACGATCGCAATATCGCCGCCACCTGGGTCAATGGTCGCTGCGTCTGGCAGCGTGAAGAGAAGGAGCAGGCCGCATGATCCAGTTTTTACTTAACCAGCGCCTGGTCAGTGAGCAGGACCTTGACCCCAATACCACGATCCTGAACTACCTGCGCCAGAACCACCGGCGTTGCGGCACCAAAGAGGGGTGTGCCTCCGGGGATTGCGGTGCCTGCACCGTCACGCTGGGCCATGTGGATCAAGGGAAAATGCGCTATCAGACGGTGAACAGCTGTCTGACGTTTGTCAGCCATTTACAGGGAAAACAGCTGATCAGCGTGGAAGATCTGCGCCAGCCGGAGGGCTTGCATGGCGTACAGCAGGCGATGGTGGACTGCCATGCTTCACAGTGTGGTTTCTGCACGCCGGGCTTTGTGATGTCGATTTTCACCCTGCAAAAAAATGGCGGCGGTCATTACCAGCAGATCGAACAGGCGCTGGCCGGCAATCTTTGCCGCTGCACCGGCTACCGTCCGATTGTCGATGCCGCCCGCCAGGCCTGCGCGCTGGCACAGCAGGACAGCTTTGATCGGCAGGAAGCGGCGACTGTGGCGCAGTTGCTGACGTTGCAAACCCCGGAGATGCAGGAAATTAACCACCGGGGCAACCGCTGCCTGCTGCCGAAAACAGTGAAGCAGCTGTCCGATGCGCTGCTTGCCCATCCGCAGGCGAAACTGCTGGCCGGGGGAACTGACCTGGCGCTGCAGGTGACCCAGCGCGGCGAAGCGTTACCGCTGTTGGTCGCCCTTGATCAGATCGATGAGCTGAAGCACTGCACGCTCAGTGACGATGAGATGGTGCTGGGCGCCGGGACGTCCCTGAGCGACTGCTGGCAATGGCTGGAGGAGGGTATCCCCGCGCTGACGCAGATTCTGGCGCGTTTTGCCTCGCAGCAGATCCGCAACCTCGGCACGCTGGGGGGGAATATTGGCAACGCCTCGCCGATTGGCGATATGCCGCCTATGCTGCTGGCGCTGGATGCATCGCTGATTTTACAACAGGGCGACAGCCAGCGCCGTCTGCCGTTAGACGACTTCTTCCTCAGTTACCGTAAAACGGCGCTGCGTGAGGGCGAATTTATCCGCGCTGTGGTGATACCACGGGCCATGATCGCGCAGCATTTCCGCGCCTGGAAAGTGTCTAAACGGCGGGAGGATGATATTTCCGCTGTGTTTGCCGCCTTCACGCTGGCGACGGATGACGCGGGCCGCATCAGCAGCGTGCGCATCGCGTTTGGCGGGATGGCCGAAACACCACGCCGTGCCCATCACTGTGAGCAACAATTACTGGGACAAATGCTGACGACGACCGCGGTAGAAAGCGCCTGTCGTGCACTGGAACAGGATTTTCAGCCGCTGAGCGATTTCCGCGCCAGCGCTGCGTATCGCCTGCAACTGGCGAAAAACCTGCTGCGGCGTTACCACGCCACGCTGAGTGGCGAACTGACCGTGACGGAGGTATCAGACTATGTCTTATAAACCCCCGGCGTTAAGCCCGGACGCGCTGGCCCGCCAGTTTCAACAGCACAATGCGGGGGGCGTGGGTAAAAGCACGCGACATGACAGCGCAGCGATGCATGTCGCCGGAGAAGCCCTCTACATTGACGACCGTCTGGAACTGCCGGGCATGTTGCATCTCTCTCCGCGCCTTAGCGAACATGCCCATGCGCGTATTCTCAGCATCGACGTTGAACCGTGCTACCGCGTACCCGGCGTGGTGCAGGTGCTGACCTGGGAAAACGTTCCCGGTGAGCTGGATATTGGTCCGCTGGAGCCGGGCGATCCGCTGATGGCGAAAGCGATCGTGGAATACGTCGGGCAGATGGTGTTGGTGGTGGCCGCAGAAAGTGAGCAGGCGGCGCGTCAGGCGGCCGCGCTGGCGGTGATTGAATATCAGCCGCTGACCCCGTTGCTGGACGTGAAGCAGGCGCTGGAGCAGGGCAGTTTTGTCCAGCAGCCGCATGTTCACCAGCGCGGGGATGCTGATGCAGCGCTGGAGAAGGCACCCCATCGCCTGAAGGGCGAGTTTCATATTGGCGGTCAGGAGCATTTCTATCTGGAAACCCAAGTGGCGCTGGTGGTGCCGGGCGAAGATCGCGCGTTGCAGGTTTACTCCTCTACCCAGAACCCCACCGAAGTGCAGAAGCTGGTGGCATCGGTGATGGGGCTGACGATGAATAAAGTGACCATCGATATGCGCCGCATGGGAGGCGGTTTCGGCGGTAAAGAAACGCAGGCGGCAGGCGTCGCCTGCCTCTGTGCACTGGCGGCACGTCTGACCGGAAGGCCTGCTAAAATGCGTCTGTCGCGGCGTGACGATATGCTGACGACCGGAAAACGGCATCCGTTTTTCGTGCGCTATGACGCGGGTGTGGAGGCTGACGGGCGTTTCAGCGGGGTGAAGATCGATCTGGCGGGGAACTGCGGCTACTCGCTGGATCTGTCCGGTTCGATCGTCGATCGCGCCATGTTCCACGCCGACAACGCCTACTATCTCGGTGATGTGCTGATCACCGGCTACCGCTGCCGCACGAACACCGCGTCCAATACCGCCTATCGCGGTTTTGGCGGCCCGCAGGGCATGGTGGCGATTGAGCAGATCATGGATCATATCGCCCGTGAGCTGGGCCTTGACCCGCTGGAGGTGCGCAAACGTAACTACTACGGCAAACAGACGCGCAACGTCACCCACTATTATCAGACGGTCGAGGATAATCTGCTGGATGAGATCACCGCACAGCTGGAACAGAGCGCGGACTATGCCGCACGCCGTGCGCAGATCACCGCCTTTAATGCTGCCAGCCCGGTGATGAAACGCGGCCTGGCCCTGACACCCGTGAAGTTTGGCATCTCCTTTACTTCCAGCTTTCTCAACCAGGCGGGAGCACTGATCCTGATTTACACCGATGGTACGGTGCAGTTGAATCATGGTGGCACCGAAATGGGCCAGGGGCTGAACACCAAAGTGGCGCAGATTGTCGCTGAGGTGCTGCAAATCGATATTAACTGCATTCAGATCACCGCTACCGATACCGGGAAAGTGCCTAACACCTCGCCCACGGCGGCCTCCAGCGGCACAGACCTTAACGGTAAGGCGGCGCAGAATGCGGCTGAAATCCTGCGTGAAAGACTGGTCAGCATGCTGTGTAAGCTGCATGACTGTCGCGCAGAACAGGTAACGTTCAGCAACGGCATTGTTCACGTCGGCGATAAATACTTTACCTTTGCCGATGTTGCCCAACTGGCATGGCTGAATCAGGTTCCGCTTTCTGCCACCGGCTACTACCGTGTGCCGGGCATCCACTACAACCGCCTGGCCGGGCGGGGGCAGCCTTTTTATTACTTTGCCTATGGCGCTGCCTGTGCCGAAGTGCTGATCGACAGCCTGACCGGGGAATACCGCCTGCTGCGTGCCGATATTCTGCATGACGTGGGGGCTTCGCTGAACCCGGCCATTGATATCGGTCAGGTAGAGGGCGGTTTCGTACAGGGTATGGGCTGGCTGACCAGCGAAGAGCTGGTGTGGAACGACAAAGGTCGTCTGCTGACCGATGGCCCGGCCAGCTACAAAATTCCTGCGATTGGCGACGTGCCGCACGATCTGCGGGTGACGCTGGTCGAAAATCGCAAAAATCCGCAGGACACCGTGTTCCATTCTAAAGCGGTGGGAGAACCGCCGTTTATGCTGGGGATCGCCGTCTGGTGCGCCTTGCAGGATGCGGTATCCAGCGTGGGCGGCTACCGCCAGCATCCGCTGCTGGATGCACCCGCCACGCCAGAGCGCGTGTTCTGGGGCGCGGAGAAACAGCGTTCAGGAGGTGAAGATGCGTAGCGATGACTGGATTACTGTTCTGGCAAACCTGCGCGATCGTGCAGAGCCCTGTGTGCTGCTGACGGTACTGGATGATAAAGGGTCTGTCCCACGCGATCGCGGTAGTAAAATGGTGGTGACCGCCGATAAAACCTGGCTGACCATCGGCGGCGGCCATCTTGAGTTTCAGTCGGTTGCCATTGCACGCGAGATGCTGCTTGCCGGGCAGACGCAGGCGCGCTACGAGCAGTTTAACCTCGGGGCGCGTCTTGGGCAGTGCTGTGGCGGCATCAGCAGCGTGCTGTTCGAACCGCTGATCCAGGCGCAGCCGCAGATAGCGGTCTTCGGTGCCGGGCATGTTGGTCAGGCACTGGTGACGTTACTGGCAACGTTACCCTGTCACGTTCACTGGGTGGATGAACGGGCGGAACAGTTTACCCAGGTGCCACCCGGCGTCACCGTTTGCTGCCTTGAAGACCCGACAGAGCAGGTAAAACGTATGCCTGCGGGCAGCTACTACGTGGTGATGACCCATCATCATCCACGCGATCTTGAACTCTGTGAAGCGATCCTCCGCCGTGATGATGTCGCTTATTTCGGCATGATCGGCTCAGACACCAAACGCCAGCGCTTTGACTATCGGCTGGAGGGCAAAGGCTTCAGCCGTGACCAGCTCAATCGTCTGCGCTGCCCGATTGGCTTGCCGGATGTGAAAGGTAAACTCCCTGCGGAAATCGCGGTGGCCGTGGCGGCGGAGATTATTGCCTGCTATCAACGACGGGAATGATTTTGCGCCACGGCGCGCGGGCGATTATGCTGGAGGTTCAGCCAAAGGGAATGGGAGCAAGGAAATGAGGATCGCACCGTTAGTCTGGGCCATTAGTCTGGCACTGACCGCCAGCGCACAGAGCGCACTGGCGGCAGAGCCGCAAAAGGAGAGTCGTCACATGTCGTCGCAGCACAACAACCCCTTCAGTCAGGCCAGTTCACTGCCTTTCCAGGCACCGCCTTTTGACCGTATCACTATCGATGACTACCGTCCGGCGCTGATAGCGGCGGTAGCGGAAAAGCGCGATGAGATTGCACGCATTGCAGATAATCCCGCCACGCCGACGTTTGAAAATACCTTCCAGGCACTGGAACAGAGTGGGCAACGCCTGCGACGCGTCAACAATGTGTTCAGCGCCATGACCTCGGGAAACACCAGCGATGAACTTCAGGCGCTGGATGAGGAGATGTCACCGACGCTGGCCGCACTGGATGATGATATCAAGCTGAACGGTAAGCTGTTTGCCCGGCTGGATGCGGTTTACCAGCAGCGGCAGCAACTGGCGCTGGACCCGGAGTCACTGCGCCTGGTCGAGGTCATCTGGCAGGCGTATGTGCTGGCGGGCGCACGCCTGACGGAGAGCGACAAAACGGCGCTGAAAGCTCTGAATCAGGAGTCAGCCACACTCAGTACGCGCTTTACCAACCGTCTGCTGGCCGCCACCAAAGCGGGAGGCGTGGTATTTGACGATGCGCAGGCACTGGCAGGGCTGAGTGATGCAGAAAAGGCGGCGGCGGCGGAAGCAGCAGGGGCGCGCGGATTAAACCATCAGTGGCTGCTGGCTCTGCACAACACCACACAGCAGCCCGATCTGCAAACCCTGACGGATCGCGCTACCCGTGAGACGCTTTTCACCGCCAGCTGGACGCGCGCCGAAAAAGGCGATGCCAATGATACCCGCGAGGTGATCGTGCGTCTGGCGCAGGTGCGCGCACAGCAGGCAAAACTGCTGGGTTTTGACAGCTACGCTGCCTGGAAATTACAGGATCAGATGGCGAAAACCCCGCAGGCGGCTTTTGACTTTATGCGTCAAATTGTGCCGGCCGCCACTGCGCGGGCGCAGCGTGAAGCGGACGATATTCAGGCAGTCATTGACCAGCAGAAAGGCGGCTTTACTCTGGCCCCCTGGGACTGGCAGTTCTATGCCGAGCAGGTCCGTCGTGCGAAATACGACCTCGATGAAACGCAGATTAAACCGTATTTTGAACTGAACAACGTGCTGGAAAATGGCGTATTTTATGCGGCCACCCAGCTGTACGGCATCACCTTTAAACCGCGCCCGGATATCCCGGTTTATCACCCGGATGTGAAAGTCTATGAAGTGCTGGATAAAGACGGCAGTTCGCTGGCGCTGTTCTACGCCGACTGGTTCAAACGCGACAACAAGGGCGGTGGCGCATGGATGGGCAATTTTGTTGAGCAGTCGACGCTGTTAGGGACAAAACCGGTGATTTACAACGTGGCTAACTACAGCAAGCCCGTAGTCGGGCAGCCTGCGCTGTTGTCATGGGATGATGTGATCACCATGTTCCACGAGTTCGGCCATGCGCTGCACGGCATGTTTGCTGAACAGCGCTACCCGAGCCTATCCGGTACCGAAACGCCACGAGATTTTGTCGAGTTCCCGTCGCAGTTTAACGAGCACTGGGCCAGCAACACTCAGGTTTTTAACCACTTTGCCCGTCATTACCAGAGCGGGGAGCCGATGCCTGCGGCATTGCGTGAAAAGATGCTGCGCGCCAGCACCTTTAATAAAGGTTATGACATGAGTGAACTGCTGGCTGCCGCGCTGCTGGACCTGCACTGGCACAGCCTGAGTAACGGGCAGCCCTTGCAACAGGCCGATCGCTTTGAACAGGCGGCGCTGGAGAAAGAACATATCCATCTGGCTGCCGTACCGCCGCGCTACCGTTCCAGTTATTTCCAGCATATCTGGGGCAATGGTTATGCCGCCGGCTATTACGCCTATCTGTGGACCGAAATGCTGGCCGATGATGGATTTGCCTGGTTTGAAGAGCACGGCGGGCTGACGCGGGAAAATGGTCAGCGTTTTCGCGATAATGTGCTGTCGCGCGGTAACAGTGAAGACCTCAAGCAGCTCTATCATGACTGGCGGGGACAGGAACCGGCCATTGAACCGATGCTGCATCACCGTGGGTTGAAATAACGTTATCTAAAACGGGCAGGCCGGTAAAGGCCTGCCCCTGACGCTTACTGACCGTAGGCCAGCTGTAATTTGGCGTAAAAATCTTCCAGCACAAAGCGCGCATCAATTGCGTTATAGACACGAATTTCGCGATGGCTTTCATCGATACTGTATGTCAGATCATCATTCAGCTTCGGTGCTTTCACCATCGTATAGTGATACTCGTGATCGTCCAGCAGCAGGGCAATCGCCGGGTTGTCGCCCAGCACCCAGACCTCACTTTTTGGCCAGGGAATGCCTTTCAGATTAGCCGATGCCCAGTCGTTAAATTCCAGCATCTGCTGCCAGAGATACTCCCCGGTTTTCCCCTGCGGTTTGACTTTCACGGCCAGCTCGGCCAGTGACACACGCATCGACATATAAACGTTGTGCGGTACCTGCCACAGCGGGGCTTTTGATGCGAACAGAATGCGTCCGGCCTGCGGGTCGTTATACAGGTTGTATTCCCAGCCGCCTTTTGGATACGGATTGCCGCCAATCCATACCAGGGTTAAGCGACTGGCAATCTCAGGCCGCGCCTGCAAGGCCAGCGCCACATCGGTGGCCGGGCCGAGCACCAGCACAAACAGCGGGCGTGTGTCGTTGCTCAACGCTTCCCGAATAATGCCCTCAGCACCTTCACTTAGCGGCTGGGTCTGTTGATTGATTTCATGCTGTGCACCGTGCCAGACCGGGGTGGAGGCTTGCATCAGCGAGGTCAGATGCTGCAACTCCTGATAGCTTTTCGGTTCGGTCGGGTCAAATTTCTTCATCATTTTTGCCGTGCGCTGGTAGTGGGCAGCAATCAGCCCGCGCACATCAAAGGTCGGTGTCAGCAGGGCGTGTGCCACGGCAAAGTCATCATCCGCTTCATTTTTGGCGTCGCTGCTGATAATCACCCGCACCTGTTTCGCCACATCGGGTTTGAAAGGCAGTGGATGCCCGGGCGTGGTGGCCAGCAGCGGGGCAGAAAACGACAATGCCAGCACCATCAATAACGGTTTGAACATGATCTCTCCAGAGGATGTCACATAAAACAACGCCCTGCGCGATAGTGCGCATCGTCGCAGGGCGTGGAGTAAAGAGCAGTCAGACTGCCAGGGAGGCGTTACTTCAGTGATTCGCCGTGCGTTTTAATCACGTTCTGATACCAGAAGAAACTCTTCTTACGGCTGCGGGCGAGGGTGCCGTTGCCCTGATCGTCACGATCAACGTAGATGAAGCCGTAACGCTTAGAGAACTCCGCTTTTGACGCACTCACCAGGTCAATCGGGCCCCAGCAGGTGTAACCGAGCACTTCAACGCCATCGTCAATCGCTTCACGCACCTGCACAAGGTGGTCGTTCAGGTAGGCGATACGATAGTCATCATTAATGGATCCGTCGGCTTCCACGGTATCGCGTGCACCCAGACCGTTTTCCACAATAAACAGCGGCTTCTGATAACGATCGTACAGCTCGTTCATCAGATAACGCAGCCCTTCAGGGTCGATCTGCCAGCCCCACTCAGAGCTTGCCAGATGCGGGTTAGGCACCATATTGAGAATATTGGCGCGGGCTTTGTTGTTTTGCTCTTCGTTGGTGGTCACGCACCCGGTCATGTAATAGCTGAACGAGATAAAATCGATAGGTTCGCGCAGATCCTGCTTGTCCTGTTCGGTGATCTCAAGTGTGATGCCATTCTCTTTAAAGTAGCGCGTCATGTAGGCCGGGTAGTATCCACGCGTCTGCACATCACCAAAGAACAGCCAGTCGCGGTTCTGCTTCTGGGTTTCAAGCAGGTCAGCAGGCAGCGGGCTGAGGGGGTACAGCATGGCACCCAGCAGCATATTGCCGATTTTGGCATCCGGGATGATCTGGTGGCAGGCTTTCACCGCACGAGCACTGCCGACCAGTTGATGGTGGATGGCCTGATACACGGCCTGCTTATCACTCTCTTCCGGCAGGCCTACGCCAGTGAAAGGCGCATGCAACGACATATTAATTTCGTTGAAAGTCAGCCAGTGCTTGACCTTATCTTTATAGCGAGCGAACACCGTTTCGGCATAGTTCACGAAGCAGTCGATGGTTTTACGGTTGCCCCAGCCGCCATACTTTTTAATTAAACCGTAAGGCATTTCATAATGGGAAAGGGTGACCAGCGGGGCGATATTGTATTTCGCCATCTCGTCGAACAGACGATCGTAGAACGCCAGGCCTGCTTCGTTCGGCTGTGTTTCATCCCCTTCCGGGAAGATGCGCGTCCAGGCAATTGAGGTACGCAGAACCGTAAAGCCCATTTCGGCAAACAGCTTAATGTCTTCCGGGTAGCGGTGATAGAAATCAATGGCCACATCCTTGATACCAAAATCACCTTCCTGACGTTCCACGCGCTCACCAAAAATGCCGTGTGGCTGTAAATCCGAGGTGGAAATGCCTTTACCCTCGGTCTGCCATGCGCCTTCGACCTGGTTTGCGGCAACGGCACCGCCCCAGAGGAAATGTTGTGGGAAACGTTGTGTCATGTTGATCTCCTTATGAAAGATTATTTAATCAGCGTCAGCAGTGGCTCACCTGCGGCCACCTCGCGTTGCTGGCTGGCAGCCAGCACGTCGATATAGTCATCGCTGTTACTGATTAGCACCGGAGTGGTGAGGTCATATCCCGCCGCACGAATCGCCGGGATATCGAATTCCAGCAGCAGGTCACCGACACGTACTTTGTCGTCCTGGCTGACATGAGCAGTAAAATGCAGTCCATCAAGTTTTACGGTATCAATGCCCACGTGGATCAGCACTTCTGAACCGTCTTCTGCTTCCAGGCCAATAGCGTGGCGGGTGCGGAACAGCGAGGCAACGGTGCCGTTAACCGGCGAGACTACCCGGCCAACACTGGGCTGAATACCGATGCCTTTGCCCAGCAGACCGCTGGCAAAGGTCTCATCAGGCACCTGGTCCAGCGCAACGACCGCACCGCTCATTGGGCTGACCAGCGTCTCTTTATGCAGCAGGTCAGGATTGACGACCGCCATCGGGGCAGCGGGTGCCGCTTCTTCTTTTGCTGCTGCTTTCACCGCAGGCAGACCGAACAGCGAAGTGGTTATGGCGGCAAAAATAAAGGCAATCAACGCCCCGGCAATCGCGGCAACCACGCTGGCATCAAAGCCAGTTTTTGGTACCACCTGGCTGAAGGTAAACACTGACGGTAAACCGAAGGAGTAACTGGTGGTGTGATAGAAACCGAGCACCGCAGCACCCAGTGCACCGCCAATACAACCGAAGATAAACGGACGTCGGTTCGGCAGCGTGACGCCGTAGACCGCAGGCTCAGTGATACCAAACAGGCTGGCACTGAAGGCCGACGCAGCAATCCCTTTGAGTTTTACGTCACGGGTACGCAGCAGCACGCCCAGCGTTGCCCCGGCCTGGCCGAGAACGGCAGGCATCAGCAGCGGGAGCAGGGTGTCCGCGCCATGTACCGCGAGGTTGTTCAGCATGATAGGGACAAGGCCCCAGTGCAGACCGAAGATCACGCAGACCTGCCAGAATGCGCCCATAAAGGCACCTGCAAAGGTCGGGCTGAAGCTATAGGCATGAAGGTAGCCCGCTGCCAGCAGTTCACTGACCCAGGTGGCGACCGGGCCAATTAGCATAAAGGTGACCGGAACTACAATGGCCAGACAGATCAGCGGGGTGGTGAAGTTACGAACCGCGCCCGGCAGGCGGTTATGCACCACGCGCTCAATCAGGCATGAGAACCAGGCCGCGAAGATAATCGGGATCACGGATGAGCTGTAGTTAATCAGGATCATCGGAATGCCGAAGAAGTGCAGCGGCGGGCTACCCGCCTGTGAAGCCGTAAAGGCCGCCATCATCATCGGGTGGACCAGCGCCGCACCGATAATCATTGTCGTAAAGGCGTTACCGCCAAATTTTTTGCCCGCGCTGAAGCCCAGCAAAATCGGCAGGAAGTAGAAGACGGCATCACCGGCCGCAGAGAGCGTAATGTAGGTGCCGGTGGTTTCCGTGGTCAGGCCGCAGGCCAGCGCCAGAGAGAGCAATCCTTTAAGAATACCGGAGGCGGCCATGATGCCGACAAACGGGGTGAAAATACCGGAAACAATGTCAATAAAGCGGGCAAACAACGAACCTTTATCCTCGTCCGCGTTATTGCTGCTGTCGTCTGCCAATCCCGCTGTGGTGAGCAGGTCCTGATAGACCTCGCTGACGTGGTTACCAATCACCACCTGATACTGCCCCCCGCTTTCCACCACCATAATCACGCCAGCGTTGGCCTTCAGCGTTGCGGTGTCGGCTTTACGGCTGTCTTTAAGTTTGAAACGCAGACGCGTAGCGCAATGCATCACCGAATTGATGTTCTCTTTGCCGCCTACACCTTGCAGGATCTCTTCTGATAAAACCTGGTACTTCATCTTATGCTCCTGGTTTCGACATCTGTAACCTTCATATTTCACGGTGCAGGTGTGTTGGCTGCCTTCCTGCACCTTGAATTATGTTGGGTCTATGTTTTCGGGCCGTTGCTGAATTCAGGCCAAAAAAAAACCTAAACTGCTTCAACATCGCCGAACGGGCGTGAAAAGCAGTTTAGGTTTTGCCTGAAAATCAGTAGCAATCCTGTTTTTGTTGCAGCGATATTTCCTTACTCGCTGCGGGTTAGCAATAGGCAGGGGGTAGAATAAGTGGTTTTCGTGACCGGGATCGACTTTTATCCCGCGCTTTGTTTGCAGATTGTCACGATTTTTAACGTTCAGGAAGTGGGTCAGATTAGGCAACCGCTTCAGCACAGGCTAGACTGTATCGCATTGATTCTGTTGAGGGCGACGCAAACGTGGATGTTATTGCTGGTAAATCATTGCAGGTGTCTGACGCGATTATTTCCTGTCAGTTAGATGGAAAGGGCGGGTTAATCCCGATCGACGACAGCGATGTGCTGACGTGTGACAAGCCGTGCTGGCTGCACCTGAATTATACCCACCGTGAGAGCGCAGACTGGCTGGTGTCGACCCCGCTGCTGCCTGACGCGGTTCGTGATGCGCTGGGCGGCGACAGTATGCGTCCACGCGTTAACCGGCTGGGTGATGGCACCATGATCACCCTGCGTAGCATCAATCTCAACAGCGAATCACGCCCGGAACAACTGGTAGTGATCCGCGTTTTTATCAACGAGAAGCTGATTGTTTCAACCCGGCAGCGCAAAGTGTTTGCCATCGATGAAGTACTGACCGACCTGAAAAATGGCAATGGCCCGGTGGACGGTGGCAGCTGGCTGGTGGATGTCTGCGATGCGCTTACCGATCACACCAGCGAGTTTATTGAAGAGTTGCACGATAAGATCATCGACCTGGAAGATGCGGTGGTTGATCAACAGGTGCCGCCACGCGGTGAGCTGGCATTGATTCGTAAGCAACTGATTATCATGCGGCGCTACATGGCACCGCAGCGCGATGTCTTTTCACGTATTGCCAGTGAACGTCTTCCCTGGATGAGTGATGACGATCGTCGTCGTATGCAGGATATTTCTGACCGCTTAGGGCGGGGGCTGGACGACCTTGATGCCAGCGTGGCACGTACTGGCGTGCTGGCGGATGAGATCAGCACGGTGATGGCAGAAGCGATGAACCGCCGCACTTATACCATGTCGCTGCTGGCAATGGTTTTCCTGCCGACGACCTTCCTGACGGGGTTGTTTGGCGTCAATCTGGGTGGGATACCGGGGGGGGAATGGCATTATGGTTTTGCGACCTTCTGCCTGCTGTTGACGCTTCTGGTTATCGGGGTTGCCTGGTGGTTACGGAAACGTAAATGGTTGTGATAAATGATAATTATTGCGGAAGAGACGCAACAAACGGCCCGAAAGCTGATCGACATCAATAAATCCCCCCGTGGTTCAGGGCAAACTCTTTCCCGCAGGTGAATGCAACGTCAAGCGATGGGCGTTGCGCTCCATATTGTCTTACTTCCTTTTTTGAATTAATGCATAGCACATTTGATTCGTACGACGCCGGCTATCCGCCGGCTTTTTTTTTGCGCGTTTGCCAGCGCGGTCAGATGTCCTACGCTTAAGGTTCATGCAATGTTTGAGGAGGAAGGTATGCCTGTTGACCGTATTATGGCGATTCGCTCATCTGAACCACTCAGCGACCCGGCGCCCGTTCCTGGTCCCATTCCCACACCACAGCCGTTACCCGATCCACCGCCGATTGACCCCGACCCGATTATTGATCCGCCACCGCATGTGCATCTTCAATAAAATCTCTGGTCAGGAAAAATTGATGGCAGGGCCCTGGGAAACTTCCGTATAATATCCCTTTAAAGAGTCAGCTGATATACATCGCTATAAAGCTCCCAGGGCCCAGAGAAGTATTTATGAATCAAGTGGATGTAAGAAAAGAAACCCTGGAGATTAATAAACTCCAGAAACGCCTCAGAAGAAATGTTGGCACTGCCATTACCGATTACAACATGATTGAAGACAACGATGTGGTAATGGTCTGCATGAGCGGGGGCAAAGATTCATTCGCCATGCTGGATATTCTTCTCGGCCTGCAAAAGGTGGCACCGATCAAATTTGAGATTATTGCCGTCAATCTGGACCAGAAGCAGCCAGGGTTTCCTGAACACATTCTGCCCGCCTATCTCGATAGCTTAAATATCCCTTATTACATTGTGGATAAAGACACTTATTCAGTGGTTAAAGAGAAAGTCCCGGAAGGAAAAACGACCTGTGGCTTATGTTCGCGCCTGCGTCGCGGCACGCTTTATTCCTTTGCCGAGAAGATTGGCGCAACGAAAATCGCGCTGGGCCACCATATGGATGACATCGTTGAGACGTTGTTCCTTAATATGTTCCATGGTGCAAAAATGAAGGCGATGCCCCCTAAGCTGCGTTCTGATGACGGGCGTAACGTGGTTATCAGGCCGTTGACGTACTGCCGGGAAAAAGATCTGATCGCCTGGGCAGAATATAAAGCATTCCCGATCATCCCCTGTAATCTGTGCGGTTCGCAGGAAAATCTCCAGCGTCAGGCCATCAAGGCGATGCTGATGGAGTGGGATAAAAAGACGCCGGGCCGTGTCGACAGCGTTTTCAAGTCCATCCAGAATATCAGTCCAAGCCAGTTAGCGGACAAGAACCTGTTCGATTTTGAGGCGTTACCTCTGGATCGTAGCGGTGACAGAGCGGAATATGCCTTTACCGAGGCCACCGTTTCGTCAACCAACATTGATAAATCGCTCTATATTGACGTTGCCAATCTCTGATTCTGACACAGGCAACACCTGCCTGCGCCGATGCCCCTGACATGACTTAGGAAGAGTGAAAGATGGGGCGTCATCAACTACGCTTAGTGTAAACAAGCGAGAGGAGGGCGTAATGTCGAAAGAAAAACCAAAACCCGATCAACATCCGGCCAAAGATAATCCTAACGAGCATGGTGAGATCCCACGTACACGCGACGACAGTGATGATGACAAAAAAGATCCTTATCAAGATCAATAGCCTGGTTCGACTGTCGCCCCGTTATCAGGGGCGGCAGATAGCCTCACATCACTAAGAATATTCTGGATTTCCTAAAGCCCCTTAAGTTTTCGCTTTTCCCGCCGTTAATTCCTTCAGTACTTACATCAAATTTTTATTGCTCATTTTCCCCCCTGTTTTGCTCAGGGCCGGTTCCTGGCGCGGGTATCCTCATAATAAACAGGCGACACCCGGGGCCTGGCTTGACTATAATGACCACCGAGAATTTCGGATTAATCCCACCTTTTACATGCGTGGTGGCGTTAAGATCGAAAGTAAGGAGAAGGACTATCTATGAAATGGACCCGGAGAAATACCTGGATTGCGATGGTGGCGGCCTGCCTGATTTTCTGGCTGTTAATCGCGTTGGTTTTATCTTAGTCAGATGACACAACACACAGCGCTGCGTGGCACTATCGCCAGCGCTTTTCTCCCCGCCCCGGGTGGTTTTCTGCTACACTCTGCGCCAATAATCCTGTCCGTTTTACCAGAGAACTCTTCCGTGACTGCTTTTTCTACCCTGACACAACTCCCTGCCAGCCAGATCGAAAACCTGAATGAACTCGGCTACCTTGACATGACGCCGGTTCAGGCGGAATCGCTGCCTGCTATTCTTGAAGGGCGGGATGTTCGCGCTCAGGCAAAAACGGGCAGTGGCAAAACAGCTGCTTTTGGTCTGGGTGTGATGCATCGCGTGGATGCCAGCCAGTACGTTACCCAGGCGCTGGTGCTGTGCCCAACGCGCGAGCTGGCAGACCAGGTTGCCAAAGAACTGCGCCGTCTGGCGCGTTTCACCGCCAACATTAAAATTCTCACCCTGTGTGGCGGGCAACCGCTGAGCGCACAGCGTGATTCACTGGTGCATGCGCCGCAAATCGTGGTGGGCACGCCGGGCCGTATTCTTGATCATCTGAAACGCGAAACCCTGAAGCTGGACGGGATCAATACGCTGGTGCTGGATGAAGCAGACCGTATGCTGGAGATGGGTTTCCGCGAAGACATCGACAGTATTATTCGCCACTGTCCACCAACGCGTCAGACGCTGCTGTTCTCGGCCACCTGGCCGCAGGGCATCGCTCAGATCAGCCAAAGTATTCAGCGTGACCCGCTGACGGTGGAAACGGGCGATGTGTCCGATCTGCCGAAGATTGAACAGACATTCTACGAAGCTGGTCCACGTGAGAAACTGACGGCGCTGATTGGCCTGCTCAGCGAGCGCCAGCCGTCATCCTGCGTGGTGTTCTGCAACACCAAACGTGAATGCGATGACATTGCCTATGCGCTGACAGCCGGTAACATCAGTGCGCTGGCATTGCATGGTGATCTTGAGCAGCGTGACCGTGACCAGGTGCTGATTCGTTTCGCGAACGGCAGCTGCCGTGTGCTGGTGGCGACCGATGTTGCCGCCCGTGGTCTGGATATCAAATCGCTGGCGATGGTGGTTAACTATCAGCTGTCGTTTGATCCTGAAGTCCATGTTCACCGCATCGGCCGTACGGCCCGAGCCGGAGAGGAGGGCTGTGCTGTCAGCTTCGTGGCGCAGGATGAGATGATCCGTGCGCATGCGCTGGAAGATTATCTGCAACAGAAACTGGCCTGGCGCAATGTGTCCGAGCTGAAATCTGTTGCCGCGAAGCCATTACCGGCAGAGATGGTAACCGTGAGCCTGGACGGCGGGCGTAAAGCAAAGATCCGCCCGGGCGATATTCTCGGGGCATTGACGGGTGACGGTGGACTGAGCGGCGATCAGGTCGGGAAAATTGATATTGGTCCAACGCAGGCGTACGTTGCTATCCGCCAGACGCAGGCGCGTCAGGTGATGGGGCAACTGAAAGACGTGAAGATCAAAGGGAAGTCGTGCCGGGCACGTTTAGTGAAATAACGATTTTTATCTCTGATGTAGGGGCTGGCCTTCTGTTTCGGTCAGCCCGCTAAAACACCCTTTAGATCTTCGTAATCACCGGGGGTTCTGCCAGCAGACCTTCAACGCCCGCCAGCAGCGCTTTAAAGTGGGGCTGTGTTTCATGCAGTTCGATAGCCGCCGCGCTTTTCCAGGTTTCGTGGAACAGGAACAGATCGCTGTTCTCGACGCTGCGATACAGATCGTAATGTACGTTTCCTTCCTCAAGACGGCTCGGCGCCACACAGCGGTTCAGCACTTCATACAGCGCATTGCCTTTCCCTGTCGCAGCAGCAAAAGTAGCAACGATCAAAATCGGTGTATCAGACATCTGTCTCTCCTTTAGAAACGTCAAACGACGGCGTTGATAACGGAATGCCATCCCGCCGCCAGAATTTAACAGCCTGTAAGCCTGGCATGATTACACCCATTTGACATGATCTTTTCAGGCTTCATTGCATTTCGCCCGACTCGACAATAAATTAAGACGTTGTGCTATTGATATTTCCAGTGGAATGATTTTGTAAGAATCCGTGACAGCTATCGACCTGATGCGCAACGTAGCTTATGCTGGCAAACGCATTCCAGCCTACATCCCGGAGCCTGACCTCATGAAAGCAGCGACATTTTTGCTGGCGGCAGCCACGTTATTCCTGTCAGCCTGTAGTAGCGACAGTGATAATGAGCCACCGCAACAGGCCACGGCAGCCCATGTCCCGGCCCGGGTAGTGATGGCCGACATGGCTGAAAGCGCCTGTTCCAACGCGGGAGGCACGCTGGCGTTATCGCGTCAGCTGGACGGCAGCTCAGTAGGTATGTGCCAGATGGCCAATGGCCGTCGCTGTGGTGAAAGTGCGTTGATGAATGGAAGCTGTGCACGCTAAGTCAGCCGTGTGTTTCCACTACCCTCGTCAGTTTACATGCATGCAGTTGATGAACCCGAGAGTCAGGGTTTAGCGGCCTGAAACTGACGATGTTGTTTTTTTACCCCTGTAACTTCTGACCTTGCACCGCCTCCTGGCCCCATCTTGCCGTAACGCCCCCTCTGCCGATCACAATAATTCCTCATAGCTTAACTGTGCATTTGCCCGCGTCGCAGGTAGAATGCATGCCGTTTATCGTTTGCGCCATGCGGTGCTCCACTCAAAGAGGGTAAATCCATGCTTTCACCTCAGGTTACCGGCTCACCGATTGTGGTGGCGTTAGATTATGCGGACCGCAATCGCGCTCTGGCGTTTATCGATCAGATTGAACCGGGCAGTTGTCGCCTTAAAGTCGGCAAAGAGATGTTTACCCTGTTTGGCCCACAGTGGGTGCGCGATCTGCAACAGCGCGGATTTGACGTTTTCCTCGACCTGAAATTCCATGATATCCCTAATACAACTGCCCATGCGGTGGCGGCGGCGGCTGACCTCGGCGTATGGATGGTGAATGTCCATGCCAGCGGCGGTGCGCGGATGATGAGCGCTGCGCGTGAAGCGTTGCTGCCATTTGGTAACGATGCGCCTCTGCTGATTGCGGTCACGGTGCTGACCAGCATGGATGCCGATGATTTACGCGGCCTGGGGATTGAACTCTCCCCGGCAGAGCAGGCCGAGCGTCTGGCGCGTCTGACACATCAGTGTGGTCTGGACGGAGTGGTCTGTTCCGCGCAGGAAGCCCGTCATTTCAAGCAGGCGATAGGCCAGGACTTCCGTCTGGTGACACCGGGGATTCGCCCGGCAGGCAGCGATGTTGGCGATCAGCGCCGCATCATGACGCCACAGGAAGCGAAGCAAGCCGGGGTGGATTATATGGTGATCGGGCGTCCGATTACCCAATCAGCCGATCCGGCGGCAACGCTGCGTGACATCCTTCATTCCCTGCAAGAGGCATAATCATGGCCGATGACAACAGCCGCCTGGTCTATTCCACTGAAACCGGGCGCATTGATGAACCCAAAACGACTGTGCAACGTCCGAAAGGTGATGGCATTGTTCGCATTCAGCGGCAGACCAGCGGGCGTAAAGGCAAAGGGGTTTGTCTGATTAGCGGTATCGATCTGGATGATGCCGGACTGAACAAGCTGACGGCCGAACTGAAGAAAAAATGTGGCTGCGGCGGGGCGTTAAAAGACGGGGTGATTGAGATTCAGGGCGATAAACGCGACCTGTTAAAAACCCTGCTCGAAGCGAAAGGCTTTAAGGTCAAACTGGCCGGAGGCTGAGCAATAACAGGGGCCTGAACAACGTCAGGCCCCCAACAAGCTGCTTTTTATTTGTCGATCTGATGTCCGATGATCCCGCCAACTGCGGCGCCACCCACGGTGCCTAAACCACTTCCATTTGTCAGAATAGAACCGCCAATTGCGCCAGCACCTGCGCCGATGGCCGTGTTTCGATCGCGTTTAGACCAGTTTGAGCAAGCGCTCAGAGAAAGAACTAAGGTTGCGGCCAGCACGGCGGCGGTGATGCGTTTTGCAGTGATAGACATAATGACTCTCCTTAAAGAACAGCGACGAGATACCTCTACAGTATAGAGGACGCTCTGTAATCCCGACCCGATTCCATCGTTTTTTCAAGTGACTTCTGTCACTGAACAGGCAAAAAGCAGTATAAAAAATCGCCTTCAGGATTTAGGGCTGAATCCGGGGTCGGCAACGGTACATCTGGATGGTTAGACATCTTACTATCACCCAGGTTAATTTCTGTGAACTATTTTGAATTATTACCGGATATCTTAACAGGTAAAAACTCTTAATTTACCTTGTGTCTTAAGCGAGTGTGATCACTCAAAACCACGGGAACAGTCGGATTCTGCCGTTGATACAGCAGATGCCTCCATACCCCGATCATCAAGTGGCGCTGACAATAAATCAGCAGCCATAACGGGGACAACAACATGCTGGAACAACTGAAGCAGCAAGTACTGGAAGCAAATCTGGCGTTACCGCGCTACGGACTGGTGACGTTCACCTGGGGAAACGTCAGTGCTATCGATCGCCAGCAGGGGCTGATGGTGATAAAGCCTTCAGGTGTCAGTTATGACGACATGAAGCGGGACGACATGGTCGTCGTGGCGCTGGCGTCCGGGGAAGTGATAGAAGGGGACAAACGTCCGTCATCGGATACGGACACTCACCGTGCACTCTATCTTGCCTGGCCTGATATTGGCGGCATCGTCCATACTCACTCGCGCCATGCCACCATCTGGGCGCAGGCAGGAAAAGATATTCCCGCCTGGGGCACAACGCACGCGGATGATTTCTATGGTGCCATTCCCTGCACGCGCCAGATGCGCGATGAGGAGATCCTTGAACGCTACGAGTGGCAAACCGGGCAGGTAATCATTGAAACGCTGCAACAGCGCAATATTGACCCACTGGCGATCCCAGCCGTGCTGGTGAACTCGCACGGGCCGTTTGCGTGGGGCCGCAGCGCGGAGGATGCGGTCCACAGTGCCGTTGTACTGGAAGAGGTGGCTTACATGGGTATTTTCAGTCAGCAATTGACGCCGCAGCTGCCGGCAGTGCAGCAGGTATTACTGGATAAACACTATCTGCGAAAACATGGCAAAAATGCCTATTACGGGCAGAAATAGCCGCTAACATCATCAGCTGGCGTCGGGTTATAACGGCGCCAAATTAAGATTATCCTTACCTATTGTTCGACCACGCTTGAGTATTTTATCCTTATCCTGCCGCAAGTCTCTCCTGTTATCCCGTCAATTCAGCGGTTCTGATTGCATTTCGTCGTGCACATATGGCGTGAGGAATTTCTTTATTTTATCTTAAAAATCAAACACCCATTTAGCATGATGACACTCTGGATTAGGCTGGAGCTGCGAAGAACGCATAATGAAACAGAGGATAATGCTATGACCGTTATAAATCAGACTACTTGCCGCTTGTTCAACGAAGCTGGACAAATGACGCAGCTCTCTGCCTACTATGAAGAAGAACGTCGCACCATGTGGATGATGCTGCGCGCCCAACCTCGCCCAAGTTTTAATCATCAGCTGATCGAGGAGATCATGAACCTCAGCTACGCTGCTCAGCGTTCCGGTTTGAAGATTGATTTTTGGGTCACGGGTTCGCTGGTACCGACCATGTTTAATGCCGGCGGCGATCTGCGTTTCTTTGTCGAAACGATTAAAAATGGCCGCCGCGAAGCCCTGCGTGCCTATGCCCGTGCCTGCGTGGACTGCATTCATGCGGCGGCGCGTGGCTTCGACACGGGTGCTGTTACCATCGCGATGGTGGAAGGGAGCGCGCTGGGCGGTGGATTTGAAGCCGCGCTGGCGCATCACTTCATCCTGGCACAAAATACCGCCCGTATGGGGTTCCCGGAAATTGCCTTTAACCTGTTCCCTGGCATGGGCGGTTACTCACTGGTGGCACGCCGTTCCGGCATGAAACTGGCCGAAGAGTTGATCTGTGAAGGGGAGTCGCATACTGCAGAATGGTTTGAAACGCGCGGCCTGGTGGATCGCCTGTTCCAGCCGGGAGAGGGCTATCGCTGCACGCGTACGTTTATTGATACGCTGCAACCGAAGCTGAACGGTGTCAGAGCGATGCTGAAAGCCCGTCAGCGGGTGCTTCAGCTGACGCGTGCAGAACTGATGGATATTACGGAAGACTGGGTTGATTTTGCCTTTACTATGGAGCCGAAAGATATCGCCTATATGGAGCGTTTAGTCCAGTTGCAAAACCGCCACAGTGCGCAGTCATTGCTGAAAGCGGGCTAATTTATCGTTCTCAGGAAGCCGTAATGGCATGATGCCGCGTAAGCCAGTGCTCGAGTTCTTCAGCGGGCATTGGCTTCGCATACAGGAACCCCTGACGGGTATCCACACCGTTTGCCATCACAAACTCCGCTTCTTCTTCCGTCTCAATCCCTTCCGCGATCACCTGCAAGTTCAGCGCCTTAGCAACGGCAACAATCGCCCTGACCAGTGACTGAGAGACTACCTGCTGGTTTACGCCACGGATAAAGCTCTGGTCGAGCTTAATCGCATCAATCGGCACGCGTGCCAGCTGTGACAACGACGAGTAACCCGTACCGAAATCATCCAGATGCACGGCGGCACCCAGTTTCTGAAACTGTTTCATTAATGCCAGCGCCTGCTCCTCATTCTCAATCAGGCAGCTTTCGGTCAGCTCAATATCAATCGGGCAGACCTCCAGTCCGGCTTGATCCAGGGCGAGTTTCAGGTCGGTATAGATACTTTGGTCAATCAGCTGACGCGGCGACACATTTACCGCCACCCGCAGGTCAATGCCCTGTTTGCGCCAGCGCAGGATTTGCTCCAGCACGCTCAGCATCACCCAGCGACCGAGTGGGATAATCAATCCTGACTCTTCGGCATAGGCAATAAAACTGTCCGGCGGCACCAGCCCACGCTCTGGGGACATCCACCGCACCAGCGCTTCCACACTGGTGACCGTGCCATCGGCATTCACTTTCGGCTGATAGTGGAGCACCAGCTGATGATGTTCCAGCGCCTTGCGCAGGTTGGTGTCGAGCCAGAGATATTCAAACACCCGCTGATTCATTTCCGCTGAGAAAATGCAGAATTTACCGCGTCCGTTCTCTTTCGCTGTGTACATCGCCGTATCAGCATTGCGGATCAGGCTTTCACGATCTTCGCCATGCTGCGGAGCAAGGGCAATGCCCACGGAGCATCCGGAGTAAACCTCAATCAGCCCGATACGGAACGGCTGCTTCAGGCGCTCAAGAATACGCGACGACATCGCTTCTAATGCGGCCTGGCTGGTGTCTTCGGCCAGCACAATAAACTCATCGCCACCCAGGCGCGCCAGCGTCTGATCTTTATCAAGGCAGCTCAAAATCGCCAGAGAAACCGCCTGTAACAGCTGGTCGCCGAACATGTGCCCGTAGGCATCATTCACTTTTTTGAAATTGTCGAGATCAAGGTAGACCACGCCAATCTGCTGGTTAGCACGTTTTTCCAGTGCTTCAGTGATTTCGTGATTGATGGCATTGCGATTCGGCAGCCCGGTAATGGTATCGGTATTGGCCAGCACGCGCAGACGCTCCTGGGCTCGGCGCTCTTCGGTAATATCCGTGCCAGAGCAAATCAGGTAGATCTCATTTTTTCCGCTGCCGCTATGTACGAATTTATTGCGGAACAGGAACAAACGCTGACCTTTCTTCGTCTTGATCCAACGCTCGACTTCATAGGAGCTGCCTTCACGGAAAAACATGCTGATATTACGCCGTGAGGCCGCCGCTTCCTGGCGTGACATAAACAGCTGAAACACATTACGGCCGATCACTTCCTGTTCTTTGAGGCCGGTGTACTCTTCACTCAGGCGGTTAAAGCGCTGGATATGACCTTGCTGATCGACGATGACAATGACGGAATTGGCTTCAGATACCACCTGTTCTGCAAATGACAGACCCAGCACCAGATCGCGCGCGACCGAGGAAGTATCTCCCCATGCTGACGCGGTCCCCGCCCAGGCAATCTGGGAGACTTTCCTGCCGACCAGATGCATGGAAAGTGCATTACCGTACAACGTGATGGTGAGATTCACGCTGGTGGTGATCACCGTCATGCTGCGCAACAGGCTGGCTTGCGGGGGAGTGAGCGGGACGGCAATGTTGGTTTCGCCCCCTTCGTCTTCGGCAAAATGCAGCGCATCGCTGTCGGAGGATAAACGCCAATGAGGGCTGCTGGTGCCAAAATATGCATACAGTAGCGTCTGCCCTTGTTCATCGGTCATTTTTATCTCCCTTGGTGCTACTTTGCAGGTGGTATCTTCTTATTTTAGCAACAGTATTCGGCAAGCAGCAGAATCACAAGCTACGAAGACAATATATTTTTTTGGTGAGAATTGATATGCAGCATAAAATCCCCCGACATGGCGGTCGGGGGAGCATATTAGCAGGATAATTTGACTAAGGTGACCCCTTTGTCGGGAAAATATCCTTCAAGATAATTGCGTTTAAAACCCTTTACTGTCAGCCGCTTACTCATCAGATATTGACTTTTTCATCGCGCAGTACGACCGGACTTTCACGAACGGTAGGTAGATCGCTGTGCAATGCGCGTCGGATGGCAAAGCATGCCGCCACCAGCATAGTGATGGCCACCAGCATAAAGAAGGCACACAGCCCGGCATTGATCTGGTTACTGATCACGATAGTCTGCATATCCGCCACGGTTTTCGCCGGGGCAATAACGATCCCCTGGTCGATACCCTTGCTGAACTTTTTCGCCTGGGCCAGGAACCCAATGGCGGGTTTTTCATGGAAAATCTTCTGCCATCCTGCCGTCATTGAGGTAATAAATAACCAGATGGTGGGCACAATCGTGACCCAGGCGTAACGTTGCTTCTTCATTTTAAACAGCACCACGGTGCCGAGGATCAGCGCCATGGACGCCAGCATCTGGTTACCGATACCAAACAGCGGCCAGAGCGTATTAATGCCGCCAAGCGGATCGATGACGCCCTGATAGACGAAGAACCCCCAGCCTGCAACGGCCACCGCGGTGCCGATAATATTGCCTACCCAGGAACGATTATTCGCCAGCGAAGGCACCACCGTACCTGCCAGGTCCTGCACCATAAAACGACAGGCGCGCGTACCGGCATCGACGGCGGTCAGGATAAACAGCGCTTCAAACAGAATGGCAAAGTGATACCAGAAGGCCATCATCGCCCGACTGTTAAAGACCTCGGTAATGATATGCGCCATGCCCACCGCAAAGGTGGGTGCGCCACCTGCGCGCGACAGCACTGACATCTCTCCGACATCACGGGCGATGGCGGTTAACACCTCCGGTGTAACAACAAACCCCCAGCTGTTGATCGCCTGACTGGCACTTTCGACGGTGGTACCAATCAGCGCCGCCGGGGCGTTCATCGCAAAGTAGACACCGGGGTCGATCACCGAGGCACAGATCAACGCCATGATGGCGACGAAAGACTCCATCAGCATGGCGCCGTAGCCGATCATGCGGATGTGGCTTTCTCGCTCCACCAGCTTCGGCGTGGTGCCGCTGGAGACCAGCGCATGGAACCCAGAGATTGCCCCACAGGCGATAGTGATAAACAGGAACGGGAACAGTCCCCCTGAGAACACCGGGCCGCTACCATCGATGAATTTGGTCACTGCCGGCATTTTCATCTCCGGCATGGCAAAAACGATGCCAACGGCCAGACCGACAATCACGCCGATTTTCAGGAAGGTGGACAGATAGTCACGCGGTGCCAGCAGCAGCCAGACGGGAAGCACAGAGGCAACAAACCCGTAAATCACCAGTACCAGAGTCAGCGTGGTGCCTTTTAGCGTAAAGAAAGGCCCCCAGTATGGATGCAGAGCGATATCCCCGCCGTAGATAATCGCGGCCATCATCAGCACAAAGCCAATCAGCGACACTTCAGCGATTTTTCCTGGCCGCAGGAAGCGCATATACACGCCCATAAACAGCGCGATAGGCAAGGTGGCCGCCAGCGTAAACAGACCCCAGGGGCTATTGGTCAACGCCTTGACCACCACCAGCGCCAGCGCCGAGAGAATAATAATCATCACCCCCAGTGCGCCCAGCATGGTGATCACCCCGGCGAAGGCGCCCAGTTCCTGTTTCGCCATTTCACCCAGTGAACGGCCATCACGGCGGGTGGAAATAAACAGGATCAGGAAGTCCTGCACGGCACCCGCCAGCATCACCCCAATCAGGATCCACAGCGTGCCGGGCAGAAAGCCCATTTGTGCCGCCAGCACCGGGCCGACGAGTGGGCCAGCCCCGGCAATGGCAGCGAAGTGGTGGCCGAACAGCACCCATTTGTTGGTGGGAACATAATCCAGACCGTCATTGTGACGCTCAGCGGGCGTCAGGCGACGGTCATCCAGTTCGAAAATACGACGGGCAATAAACAGGCTGTAAAAGCGATAAGCAATGCTGTAACAGGCGACGGCGGCCACCACCAGCCATAGCGCGTTCACGGGTTCGCCCCGGTTAAGCGCCAGCATGGCGAAAGCCACAGCACCTGCTAACGCCACCAGTAACCAGATCAATCCGGCTTTGACGTTCTTCATCACGTAACTCCTTGTCAGATCCATTAAGAAGAGGGACAAGTTAACCGTAATGTAAAAAAGTGTTAATGACAGGCGGTAAGTAAAGAAGTGTGAGGCGCAGGCGATTTTTTCGTTTTAGAAGGGGAAGGGCAATAACAGAGGAAAATACGGGATAGCCAACAGGCTATCCCGTTGAAGACAATCAGACAACCGGACGGGCAACGACGCTGCGGGTTTCCATACGCACTTCGGCGATGGTCACGTCAATCAGGTCGGTGACGCGGTAAGCCACATCGCCTTTGATCTGCACGGTGCCATTCTCGTTGCTGCACACCAGCTCATCACGCACCGCGTGGATGAACGGGGCAGGGATAAAGGCAACCGCACCATTTTCCTGAAGACGTACACGCATACCGCCACGGGAAACATCGATCACTTCCGCGCTGAAACGCTGGTCAGTACCGACCGATTTCTGCAGGAAACGCGAGTACAACCAGTCTCCGACATCGCGCTCTGCCATACGGTTCTGACGGCGGCGTTCGCCCATCTTCACCGTGACGTCATCCGCAGGGCGGCTGGCCGCTTCCCCTTTGATGATCGCTTTCAGCAGGCGGTGGTTCACCATATCGCCATACTTACGGATCGGAGAGGTCCAGGTTGCGTAGGCATCCAGACCAAGGCCGAAGTGTGGGCCTGGTGTGGTGCTGACTTCAGCAAATGACTGGAAGCGACGAATACGGCTGTCGAGGAACTGAGTCGGCAGTGTATCCAGCTCGCGGCGCAGCGTGCGGAAACCTTCCAGCGTGGCAATGGCTGCGGGATCTGCCGTCACACCGTGGTTCGCCAGAACGGCGGCAGCCTGCTCGGCATTCACGTCGTCGAAACCAAGGTGCACGTTGTAGATACCGAAGCCCAGCTTATCGCGCAGCACGGCAGCCGCGCAGATGTTGGCCAGGATCATCGATTCTTCAACGATGCGGTTAGCAATGCGACGATGCTCGGCAATGATATCCAGCACTTCGCCTTTCTCGCCTAACAGGAAGCGGAAGTCAGGGCGGTCTTTGAACACCAGCGCATGTGTCTGACGCCATTCGCTGCGTGCCTGGCACAGACGGTGCAGCAGACGAATCTGTTGTGCGATGGCGTCGCTTTCCGGCTGCCATTCACTGGTACCGTTAGTTTCCAGCCAGTCAGAGACATTGTCGTAAGCCAGCTTGGATTTAGATTCAATCCAGGCCGCGAAGAACTGAATGTCATCTCCCGGTGTGCCGTCAGCGGCGATAGTCACGCGGCATGCCAGCACAGGACGTCGCTCATTCGGACGCAGCGAACAGATGTCATCAGACAGCTCGCGCGGCAGCATCGGAATGTTAAAACCAGGCAGGTAGTTAGTGAACGAGCGCTCAGCGGCAACCGCATCGAGTTTGCTCCCCGCGGGCACATAGGCCGTTGGGTCGGCGATCGCGATGGTCAGTTTCAGCGCGCCATCGGCGGCCTCTTCCACATACAGCGCATCGTCCATATCTTCGGTGCTGGCGCTGTCGATGGTCACGAAGGTCAGGGCAGTGAGGTCTTCACGCTCCAGTTGCTCGTCCAGCATCTCTTCCGGCGTTGCCACATCCGGTGCTTCACGCTCCAGATTATGGCGAGACAGCGTCACCCACCACGGCGCCAGATGGTCATCCGCAGTGGTAATAAATTCGGTCAGTTCGGCATAGAAACTGCGATCGCCTTTGAGCGGATGACGGCGCATCTCAGCCACTGCCCAGTCACCGGCCTGGAAGTCATGCTTCACATTACGGTCAGGACGGCACTGAATGGCGTCTCTCAGCAGCGGATGATCAGGCACAATCGACAGGCGATCGTCTTTCTTCTGAACACGGCCAACAAAACGGGTCAGGAAGGGTTCAATCAGCGTTTCAGGGTCCGCAACTTCACGATCTTTATCGGTCTGAATCACTGCGCTAACGCGGTCACCGTGCATGACTTTTTTCATAAACGGTGGCGGAATAAAGTAGCTTTTCTGTGCATCGACTTCCAGGAAGCCGAAACCTTTTTCCGTGCCTTTTACCACACCCTCAACACGCGGCGTTTGGGAGTGGAGTTTCTCTTTTAGCTGCGCGAGCAGCGGGTTATCCTGGAACATAATTTCAACGTTTTCGTGGCCTAAGAGCGGCAGACAGTTTTACGCGATTAACCGCTCCACGGCAAGTAAAAAGCCTTTTCTGACGTGGTGGTGGGCGGCCATTTTTGCGGCCGCCCGGGTCTGTCAGGCGATACGTCTTCCGGCCACAACAGGTGACAGACTGATCTTCACCGGCACCGACTTCGAGGTGGGCGTTCCGCTGCCGTCACCAAAACTGGAAAGCGGCACCAGCGGATTGGTTTCGGGATAATAGGCGGCCAGATTCCCACGCGGAATGGCATAGGGCACCAGCTTAAACCCGCTGACTTTACGGGTAATACCATCATTCCACAGCGTTTCGATATCGACGTTATCTCCGGCGGCGTAGCCCATGTTGTCCATGTCTTCCGGGTTGATAAACAGCACTTCACGCTGGCCGTAAACGCCACGATAACGGTCATCCAGCCCGTAAATGGTGGTGTTGTACTGGTCATGAGAACGCAGCGTTTGCAGCGTGAACGGCACTTCAACATCGAGCGCCGGGAACAGCGAGGTCGGCAGGGAGGCCGCGCTGAACTGAGCTTTTTCATGCAGCGTATTAAAACGCAGTTCAGCCGCCGCGTTGCCTAAATAGAATCCGCCTTTCAGATCGCATTTGGCATTGAAATCGCTGAAACCGGGCAGCGTTGCCGCAATATGATCACGAATGATATTGTAATCGTCCGCCATTGCGAGCCAGTCCACTTTCTCGCTGCCCAGTACTGCATGAGCAATGTTAGCCACGATCCAGGTTTCAGAACGCTGGGTATCGGCTATCGGTTTACCCACACCTTCTGACGCATGCACCATGCTGAAGGAGTCTTCGACGGTAATAAACTGCGGGCCACTGGCCTGAATATCCTGCTCGGTACGGCCAATCGTCGGCAGGATCAGTGCATCAATCGCGCCAGGGCACAGATGGCTGCGGTTGAGCTTGGTGCTGATCTGCACCGTCAGACCGCAGCGTTTCAGGGCCTCTTCGGTACGCGGGCTGTCCGGAGCGGCCGCAGCCAGGTTGCCCCCGAGGGCAATCAACACCTTGATTTCATCACGCAGCATCGCTTCCAGCGCCTGTACCGTGTTGTGCCCGACGTTGCGCGGTGGCTCGAAGTCAAAATGCTGCCCCAGACTATCGAGAAACGCCTGAGACGGCTTTTCATCGATGCCCATCGTGCGGTTACCCTGCACATTACTGTGGCCACGTACCGGGCAAAGACCTGCGCCTTTTTTGCCTAACTGCCCGAACAACAGTTGCAGGTTGACGATTTCGCGCACGGTATCGACAGAATGTTTGTGCTGGGTGATGCCCATCGCCCACGTACAAATCACACGTTCGGCGCTTTGGTAAATCGCTGCCGCTTCACGGATCTGCTGTTCGCTGAGACCGGACTGACTGACAATCTGTGACCACTCCGTGGCATCCACGGCGGCAAGATAAGCCTCCAGACCTTCCGTTTTGGCATTGATAAACATCTCATCGAACAGGCCTTTCTCACCCGCCGCGATCAATGCACGATGGTTCTCAGCCAGCACTTTGACCATGCCGCGCACGGCGGCCATATCCCCGCCGAGGTTCGGCTGGTAATAGGTTGAGCTGATTTTACCTGCCATGCTGGTGACCACTTCCAGCGGTTTTTGCGGATCGGCAAAACGTTCCAGCCCGCGTTCGCGCAGCGTGTTGAAGGTGACGATTTTAGCGCCGTGATCGGCCGCGTGACGCAGGCTGTGCAGCATGCGCGGATGGTTGGTACCCGGGTTCTGCCCGAAGACAAAGATGGCGTCTGCATGGTCAAAGTCGTCCAGACGGATGGTGCCTTTCCCCACGCCAATACTGCGCTTCAGCCCGACACCACTGGCTTCATGGCACATGTTCGAGCAGTCAGGGAAGTTGTTACTGCCGTTCATGCGGCCGAACAGTTGATACAACCAGGAGGCTTCATTACTGGCGCGGCCGGAGGTGTAAAGCTCCATACGGTCGGGATGATCCATCGCCTTAATATGGCGTGCGATCAGGGCAAAAGCCGCGTCCCAGCTAATCGGTTCATAGTGGTCAGTGGCGCGGTTATAGCGCAGCGGCTCGGTCAGACGTCCCTGGTATTCGAGGAAGTAATCGCTCTGCTGATAAAGGGCGGCAACACTGTACTGGGCAAAGAAGTCAGCACCGATATGGCGACGGGTGGCTTCCCAGGTCACGGCTTTGGCGCCGTTCTCGCAGAAGCTGAAGGTACTTTTGTTGTCGTCGCCCCAGGCACAACCCGGGCAGTCGAAGCCCTTTGCCTTATTCATACGCATCAAATTGCGCATGTTTTTTAACACTTGTTTGCTGTCGAAGACGAAACGGGTGGTGGCTTCCAGTGAACCCCAGCCGCCCGCAGCGGCCTGGTATGGCTTAATCGCTTCTTTAAATTTCATAATGTCGCAGGCTTATGTTGAATAGTTGTTAAAAAATTATTGCTTCTTTTTGGCGATTTTGCGATCCGAGCGAAGAATTGTCTAATTGATTGCAGAGATGGTGCGATAGGTCGTGTTTATCGCGATAAGACTGGAAATGTGACGTTGGTCAAAGATTGTCCGTTGAATATCCCCATTAAGGCAGCATCCTCCGACATGCAACGCATACTTAGCCCGTGATAATGACAGCGGGAGAGACGGATGAAAGCGTTTGCCAGTAAAGTCCATGCCTTCGGTAAAGCTCTGATGATGCCGATTTCGGTGATTGCCGCCGCCGGTATTTTCTTAGGCGTTGCGGCCGCGTTGCAGAACCCGGTGATCACCGGGGATGCCTTTGCCAGCTTGCAAATACCGCAGCTGATCATTGGGTTTATCCGCAAAGTGGCGGGGGCGCTGTTTGCTAACCTGCCGCTGTTCTTTGCTGTAGCCAGCGCCATTGGCCTGGCGAAAGCAGAAAAACCCACGGCTGCCTTTGCCTCGGTGATTGGTTTTATCGCCATGCACGTCGGCATCAGCGCCACCCTGGCAGCGCGGGGGCTGACGGCCGCCACCACTACCGCAGCGGCCTTGCAGCAGCAGGGGATGGATCAAACTACGGCGATGATGACCTCCGCGGAATTTATTCCCATGCTGGGCATCTTCACTTACAACATGAGTGTGCTGGGTGGGGTGATTGCCGGGCTGGTGACGGTAATGATTCATAACCGCTTTTACACCACCGAGCTACCGACGGCGATCAGCTTTTTTGGCGGGCGACGCTTTGTCCCGATTGTCACCGTGCTGGTGCTGCCGCTGGTCGGCGTTTTGCTGGCGCTCATCTGGCCGACGATCGGTGCCGGGATTGCCTGGGTCGGCGAACTGATTGGTGAGAGTGGTCAGTACGGTGCGTTTCTCTACGGCACCAGCGAACGGTTGCTGATCCCCACCGGGTTGCACCATATCCTCAATGAAACGGTGCGATTTACGCCGATTGGCGGCATTGCCACGGTCGATGGGCAGACCATTGTCGGCGCGCTGAATATCTTTAATACCTCGCTGACGCACCCGGGTTCCGTACCGGATACCACGGTGCAGGACGCTACACGTTTTCTTGCGCAGGGAAAAATTCCGGTGATGATGTTCGGCCTGCCCGCCGCCGCGCTGGCGATGTATCACTGTGCGCGTCCCGAGCATAAGCAGCGGGTGAAAGCGCTGGTGCTGGCCGGGGCGCTGACCTCCTTTACCACCGGAATTACGGAGCCGCTGGAGTTTTGCTTCATCTTTGTTTCCCCGGTGCTTTACCTATTTCATGCTTTGCTGAGCGGCCTCTCCTTTATGCTGATGTCATTGCTGCATCTGATGATTGGCAATGTGCAGGGGGGCGCTATCGATCTGGTGGTCTTCGGCATTCTGGGGGGCAGTAAAACCGCCTGGTGGTGGAGCGTGGCGCTGGGGCTGATCTATATCCCGATCTACTATTACGGTTTTCGCTTCGTCATTCTGCGGATGCGCGTGGAAACACCGGGGCGAGAGTCAGAAGAGGCACCTCAGGCCGCTAAGGTGACGGGGGATGAACGCACCCGCATTATTATCAGCGGGCTGGGCGGTGAGGCCAATATAGAGGATGTTGATTGCTGCTTTACCCGCTTGCGGGTGAGGGTTAAAAAGATGAATGAGGTGGTCGATCATACCTTGATGAGCACCGGTGCCAATGGCATCAACCGCGTCAGCGACCACGATGTTCAGGTGATTTATGGGCCGCAGGTAGAAAAAATTGCCAATGAAGTGAAAAGTGCGTTGGGTCTGGCCTGAATGGCCCGGTATGATAGCGCCTGAATAAAGGCGCTAAGTTGCCGATAAAACTCAATATACCCTAAATAATTCGCATTGCAGGACAAAAACGTTACTCGTTTTTGAACAGCACTTGTGCTGGCCCCAAAGGGGCGCGCCCAACGCATCTGCAATGAGAATTGTGACGGGTAAGGACCCACGTTGCATGGACAAGATTAAAACGACGATAGCCTTGCTGTTGCCGGTGCTGCTTCTTGCGGGCTGTAAAAAAGAAGAAGATGAAGGCATTTCATTAAAAATCAAAAACCTGTCTTTCCTTTATCAGTTTGAGTCTATTCCCGGAAAGATAAAAAGCACCCATCAGACCATTTTTGATGCCAACGGCGAGAAACGTTACGACGGGGTATTTAATTTTGATAAGGACGGCTGCGTCACGGATTTTGATGTCACCAACCTCGACGTCGGTAATATCAGCGTGCGTCGGGAAAAAAACCAGCTGGTCGGCGAAGAGAATGGAAAACCCGTTGTCCTGACGTTGGATAGCAAATGCAACGTGCAGTCCAAAACCAGCGGCAACTTCACCATCGATATTCGTTACAACGATAGCGGGCTTATTTCCGGGCTTTCTTCTACACAGTCTGACTATCGCGTTGAACTGACGTATGACTCTCTGGGGCGTCTGGTTGCTCAGCATGCGTTTAGCGGCGATCGCCCGATCTCGGAAGGGGTGCAGAAATATGCCTCGGATGCCGGTGATAAACCCTCCGATGCCGTGACCATCAGCAAAACTGCTGAAGGCACCAGGGAAACCACTACTCGTTGCGATTATCAGCAGGGCGTGCCCGTGACCTGTCGCTTCACCCTCAAAACCACGCCGGGCGACAAGGTGGTTGAACGCCATGCGCAGCTGGCCACGACGTTTTACTAAAGCGTAGATATTATGGATATCAAACAGCTCATCTATCTGTGTAATCTAGAGCGCGAGCGCCACTTTGGTCGCGCCGCCGAGGCCAGCTTTGTCAGCCAGCCTACGCTGTCGATGCGCCTGAAAAACCTGGAACGTGAGCTGGGACTGTCGCTGATTAACCGCAGCAATAACTTTGATGGTTTTACACCGGAAGGGGAACGCGTGCTGTCCTGGGCGCGGGAAATTGTCTCGGTTTATCAGGGGCTCAAGCTGGAGGTGGAGTCACTCAAACACGGCGTTAATGGAACGCTGCGTATTGGTGTGGTGCCGCAGTGCAGTATTTCGCTGCCGGTGATGCTGAAAGCGATCGGCGATCGTTACCCGCAGCTCGACTATCGTGTGGCGGTGCTGAGCGCCGATCAGCTGCTGGATGCACTGAACAGTCATACGGTGGATGTGGGAATTGGCTTTTTTGAGCTGGCTACGCTGCGTGAGCTGCATTTCCAGGCGGAAACCCTGGACGATAACGGTATTGAGCTGCTCTATCATCCGCAGCATTTTCCTCAGTTACAGGGCGATGAGCCGCTGACACTGAAAGAAGTGGCCGCGCTACCGCTCTGCCTGGCTGAACAGACGCGCTATTTCCGCCGCTATATTGACGGGCATTTTCGTGATGCGCAGCTGACCCTGCGTGTGGTGCTGGAAACCACATCCGTCTTTCAACTGCTACAGGGTGTTCAGGTCGGATTGGGATGTCTGGTCTCGCCGGTCGGGCATCTGATTGACGGCATGACCAGCGGGTTGCAACGCCGCCGGGTGGCGATGCCGCCTATGTCCCGACAGGGGGCTGTGGTCATTGCTGAACCAGGGCGTGCTACGCCGCTGGCCCAGCATTTCTTTGATGAAGTCCGGCGCTGGTTAAAGGACTAGCGTTATTCGCCGTTAATGCCCAATCCCTGCATCAGCCGGTTACCCCAGCTGGCTGCCGCCACACTCAAAATAATATCGAATATCTGCGCACTGTTCAGACCCGCGTCTTTCAGCGGCTGAATATGGGCGGCATTCACTCTTTCCGGTGAACGTGTCAGCTGTGCTGCCAGTGAAATTACCGCCTGTTGCAGGGTATCCGCTACGCTCACAGCCTGTTCCACGCTCTCCTGTAATGCCGTCCGCCATTCGCTGCCTGCGGCATAACGTTCAAAACAGCTCACGCTGCCGTTGATACGTGAAGTGACTGCCGCAGCCAGCGAGGAATCGTTGCTGCTGCGTGCCGCCTCCAGCTGGTTGATCAGACGGCCCCAGCCATACAGTGCTTTGCCATCATGGGCAAACAGCCATGCGCCTGTTTCAAGTTCGGCCAGTGGCTGGCAGAAGGTGAGCGCTTCCAGCTGTTCCGGCGCTGCGTAGCGTAACTCCAGCGGCGGCAGCGCAGGGCGCCAGACGAGGGAATTCAGGAAGTTTTCGCTGGCGGCATCCGGTGGAATGGTCACGCCGGGCATCCAGCGTACGGGCAGCGCCATCAGGGCATGAACCCCGGCGACAACGCGTGCCTGATAACTCACAAAACCGATAATCTGACCGAGAGTGATAATATCCGGCGCGCTCAGGCCGACATCGTCAAGCCGCTGCACGGAGAGGGCATCAATCAGTGTTGGCTGGCTGGCAAGCTGGCGTGCATATTCGGTGATTTGTGTCAGGCGATGATTGCTCTCACGTGATGAGTCTGGCCCCGGAAGCGGATTGAGGCGTGCAGCATAGTGATTGCAAAGACGTTGCACCCCGGTCACCTGCGCCACCGTCAGCGCACTGCTGAGGCGATCGTACAGTGTCAGCGTATGGCTCAGGGTGGTGGTGAGTTCCGATGGGAACAACAGTTGATAGAGATCGCGCGAAGCCAGCAGTGCGGGTTGCACCTGCTGTAATAAGGTGTTCAGTTCTCCTTCTGCCTGCTGCGCCAGACCCAGCAAAAACCGGTCTTCAATAGTGGCAGCTTCAGGCATCAGCGGTGCGCGCTGGGCGGGCAGGCTGGTCTGGGTTTCATGATACCAGTGGTTGTTGCCGGTAAAGCGGCGCTGTTCCATGATCATTCCTTTTCGGGTTCAAAGGCTCGCCGGGAGGGCGCCAGGAAAAGGCACCATGACCAGCGGGCCTGAATGTCATGGTTATCCTGGCGTAAGGCGCAACACGATAGAAATAATGATCTGTGCTATCAAATAGCTGAATGGCATATACCCTTTTTTACCCGTCATACTTCAAGCCGTAGCTGCGTTGGCTGCATCCGTTCAACCTGGTCACAGAGTGATTGTTGATAATACTTAGCGGTCTCTGCGCCAGGCATCAGCCGTCAGGGCTTCACCAAAATGGCTGGAGATAAGACGCTTCGTCAGGTCATGCAGCGGGCAGGCCAGCACATCGGCCGTGCTGCCGCGTTCGACAACTTCACCCTGGTGCATGACCAGCACCTTGTCGCTGATATGTTTCATCATTCCCAGATGCTGAGTGACGTAAATATAGGCGATCCCGTGTTTATCCTGCAGTTCCAGCATCAGGTTAATCAACTGAGACCGCATCGACATATCCAGCGCCGCCAGCGCCTCATCAGCAACAATCACTTTAGGCTGTAAGATCAGGGCGCGCGCCAGCCCGATACGCTGCTTCTGACCGGGGGCCAGCATATGGGGGTAGTAGGATGCGTGATCGCGCAGTAACCCGACCTGGCGCAGCGTGGCGATAATGCGTTTCTCCCGCTCGGCGGAATTCAGCTCAGTATTCAAACGCAGTGGAAAATCGAGGATCTGGCTGATGCGCTGACGCGGGTTCAGCGAGGTTGACGGGTCCTGGAAAATCATACGAATGCGCTGGCTGCGGTAACCGTAATCACCGTACTCCAGCGCATGGTCGTCAATCACGATCTCTCCGGCCGTCGGTGCGATCATGCCACTGAGCATTTTTGCCAGTGTCGACTTGCCTGAACCGTTCTCACCAATTATCGCCAGCGTCTGACGTTCCTGTAACGTAAAGCTGATCTCTTTGACCGCCTCGACGTGCTGACGTCTGAACAGACCGGTGCGGTAGCGATAGGTTTTACTCAGATTGCGCACTTCCAGCAGTGTATCAACCATTACTGACTCTCCATATTCAGCGGGAAGTGGCAGGCAAAAAGATGGCTTTTGCTGCCTGAAAGGCGCGGCGTTGCCATACAGTCTTTTTGCGCGTAAGGACAGCGTGGGCCAAGGCGGCAACCAATCGGCAGGTGTTCCAGCGAAGGAATGGTGCCTGGCAGCGTATTCAAACGACTCTTGTGCGGCAGAGAACGACCAAAATCCGGCATGGCGCGGATCAGGGCCTGAGTGTAGGGGTGGTGCGGCGCTGTAATCAACTCTTCGCTGACGGCGGTTTCAACGGTCTGTCCGCAGTACATGACGTTAATCCGATCCGCCCAGTGGCTGAGCATTTGCAGGTCATGACTGATCAGCAGAATAGTGGTGTTGTTATTCTGGTTCAGACGCGACAGCAGGCGGAAAATCTGCGCCTGCGTGGTCGGTTCCATGGCGTTGGTCGGTTCATCGGCAATCAACAGGCGCGGCTGATTGGCCAGCGCAATGGCAATCATCACTTTCTGGCATTCGCCATCTGTCAGCTCGTAAGGGAAGCTGCTCATGATGTCTTTATGATCTTTGATCCCCACGCGGTGCAGCAGCTCAATGGCACGGCGGTGGCGCCAGCCGAAGCGCTGATACCAGCGGCCTTTCCATGTCCAGCCGGGGATCGCCTGTTTTAACTGGGTGCCGATACTCTCAGATGGGTCAAGGCACGACTGCGGCTCCTGAAAAATCATCGACACATTATGGCCGACGATCTTACGCCGTTCACGCGGCGAGAGGTGCAGCAGATCGATATCATTAAAGCGCATACGGTCGGCGGTGACGCGCCAGTTGTCGTTAGTGACGCCACAAATCGCTTTGGCAATCAGACTCTTCCCCGAACCTGACTCACCCACAAGGCCGCGAACCTCGCCTTCCGTCAGCGTAATACTTACCCGATCCACGGCTTTGACCGGGCCATCGGCCGTCATAAATTCAATGGTCAGGTTACGAATATCGAGTAGCGGCATTATTCAACTCCCGCATCGATGGCACGGCGTACACCGTCACCCAGCAGGTTAACGATCAATACGCTCAACATAATGGCTGCACCGGGTAACATCACGGTCCAGGGCGCAACATAAATCAGTTCCAGCGAATCGCCCAGCATGGCGCCCCATTCTGGAGACGGCAACTGTGCGCCAAGATCGAGGAAGCCGAGAGCGGCAATATCGAGAATGGCCATCGACAGGGCGCGGGTAAACTCCGTCACCAGCAACGCCAGAATATTGGGCAGAATGGCGTACCACAGAATATCCAGACTGCTGGCCCCATCAAGGCGCGATGCCACCACATACTCTTTTTCCAGTTCGTCATGCACCGCACTGTAAATAGCGCGCACCAGACGCGGCAGGATGGCGAGGTACACCGCCAGCATGGCATGTTCCAGCCGCGGCCCGAGAAACGCGACGACGATTATCGCCAGCAGCAGAGAGGGGATCGACAGGAGTGTATCGAGCACATGATTAAGCGCCGCAGAGCGCAACCCGTGGGTCAGACCGGCCAGCACACCGAGCACCATGGCGCAGACGGAAGCCACCAGGGTGACGACAATCGCCGAGCCAACGGTGGGAGCAGCACCGCTCAGCAGGCGGCTTAACAGGTCGCGGCCCAGGTCGTCGGTGCCGAGGAAGAAGGAGACATCGCCGTAATGCGACCAGGACGGCGGCAGCAACTGATAGCCGAGAAATTGCTGATCAAGCCCGTAGGGGGCGATCAGGCCGCCGAAAATGCACAGCAGCAGCACGGCGATAAACGCATAGAAGCCGATCATCGCCGTGGTGTCACGGTAAAACAGCCCCCAGGTATGACGAAGGGGGCTGGGCGGTCGCTTCTCAGCGTAAATATTATCGGTGGGCATGAGTTTTCACTTCAATTCTTCTGGGTGTGTTGTCGTCTGCTATGGTTTTTTGATTCATATCATAACCTTAGTCTGCATCATCCCTTGATCGTCTCGTCATGTCAGTTTTTTTATCTCAGGCGACGTGACAATTTTCACTGTGCTCGCTGAAAAGCACAGCCTGTAACGATCAGCATAGGCGATTATCCTTCGATATCACTGTCGCAAGCAAGGGAACTCCGGCAGCAATTTATCCTCCTCACGGCACGAATGCTTCTCGGGTCTTATCGGTATCTGTTTCGGTCGAACGGTAGCCGTTTTAGTCGCCGCGTGCCGATAGTTTGCACAATCGAGCAGTCATCAAAATTTTGATTATCTTCATAACACATCCATTGTGATGGTTAAGATGAAAATGGCCCCAAACCCGAGGCCAGATTGTCATTATTGATAATCCTCTGCATCAGGGATAGGGACTGAATAGTCACGAGGATTGAAGGGGGAGGGCACACCATTGACAATTTTAAACTCCGACATAATAAACCGGCGCTGCATCACCTTTGTCGGTGAGCGCAAGGCAATATCAACATTCACTTCACCTTTTTTTGGGAAATGATAGTAAGTCTGAGGGATACACAATTGGTCGTTTTCAATTTTCAATGCAGGAAGCTTTCTGTTAAAACCCGATCTCTCCGTAGCATTGCGATCTCTTATTGAAATATAGTGTGCATAATAGTCACTAGCGTTTTTTATTTGGAAACAGTATCCAGCAAAGTTTTTAGAAACGGGTACTATTTCATACTGAGGGAAGTATTCTCCAAACAATCCGCAACTAACAAGCAACGAAGATAACAGGATGGGACGTAGCATTTTAATTATCATCATTATATGCTCCATGGGAATGATCTCAGCGTATATTGATATTGGCGTAATAGCTCTTTATCGGATAATTCATCACAATTTTTACATGTATTGTTCGATTCCCAATCACTGCGCCCGCCGGGTTGCCTCAGAAGATAATAATCAGGAATGATCGATGCCTGTTGTTCCATACGATAGGTACTCAGTGGCCAGCTGTCTAAGGCATACTTATAGGATACCAGCCAGCTCAAACCCCTGGTTCCCTTATCAAACATAACCGCTCCTTGTTTCATCCATGGTAATTATCTTGTCAATATAGCAAATTCATTTCTTGCATCTTCATAACACAACGAGTGTGATCCTTAAGGGGAAAATGGCCCCGAAACAGGGCCAGGTTTTCTACTCTTTCTCGCGCATATAGTCAGCAGTAGGTACTGAGTATTCACGGGGAGTGAAAGGCTGCGGCTCACCATTTACCATTCTGAATTCAGAGACTATATTTCGGCGCTTCATTACTTTCGTTGGGGAATGTAAAGCAATGTCGACATTGATCTCACCATTTTCAGGGAATTTGTAGTAAGCCTCAGGGATGCACATCTGATTACTCGTGATTTTTAATGCTGGTAACAGCCTGTTAAATCCAGACATTTCCGGTGCATTCCGATCTCTTATTGAAAGGTAATGCACATAATAATCTCCGGGTTTTGTTATTTGGAAACATAACCCGGTATTGTTTTTGGAAACCTGTGCAATTTCATATGGAGAGACGTAATAACCCAGCATTCCACATCCTGTCAAAAATGAAGAAAACAGAGCAATAATCGACATTTTACTTGTCTTCATTATAAACTCCATGGAAAGGATCTCAGTGTATATTCATACCGACTTAGTAAGTCATTGTAGGATAAATATTCACAATTAGCGCATGAATTATTCCTCTGCCAGTAGTTATGCCCATTGAATTGCGTAAGAAGATAATAATCCGCAATGATCGATGCCTGTTGTTCCATACGGTAAGTAGTTAGTGGCCAACTGTCTAAAGCATATTTATAGGAGACTGCCCAGCTGATCAGGCCTCTTAACTTGACCTTCATACCCTTCTGATATTGCCAGACATGAGACAATTCATGGATGAAAATATGTTGATTGATTCGCATGGCCTTTGAAAAATCAGGACTGTAGTATTCCCTAAAATACATCTCTCCATTGGGTGACATCGATGTTCCCATACTCTGTAAACCAAAAGGCAGATAACTACCTTTATGTATCCATACCTTAGGATAATCAATCGTGTCACGAAAAATCTCTCGCGCCATCTTAAGCTCACCCGGTGTCATCAGGCGAAGACTGCCATCCCTGGTTCCCTTATCAAACATAACCGCCCCTTGTTTCATCCATGGTAATTATCTTGTCAATATAGCAAATTCATTTCATGCATCTTCATAACACAACGAGTGTGATCCTTAAGGTAAAAATGGCCCCGAAACAGGGCCCGGTTTTCTACTCTTTCTCGCGCATATAGTCAGCAGTAGGTACTGAGTATTCTCGTGGAGTGAAAGGCTGCGGCTCACCATCAACCATTCTGAATTCAGATGCAATCCAGCGACGCTTCATCTTCTTTGTCGGTGAACGTAGTGCAAATTCAACGTTTATCTCCCCTGAATTGGGGAAGTGATAATAGGCCTGTGGAATACAAACCTGATTTTTAGCAATGCTCAAGGCAGGCAGTTCTCTATTGAATCCAGACCTCTCCGGTGCATTCCGATCTCTGATTGAGAGATAATGAACGTAGTAGTCGCCAGGTCTTTTAATCTGGAAGCAGAATCCGCTATTTGTCCTGGACACCTGCCCAATTTCATCTAAAGGGGTGTAATCTCCCAGCAGCCAACAGCCAGTCAGTAGTGAGGAGATCAATAGGGGAAACAGAAATACTTTTATCTTCATCGTAGATTCCCCGGAAAGGATCTCAGGGTGTATTTATACTGAAGAACTAACTCTTCATCAGATAATTCTTTACAATTCGAGCAGAAACCGTTCGATGCCCAGTCAGCACGGTCATCGAATTTCGCTAAAATATAATAATCAGCAATGATCGCCGCCTGTTGTTCCATACGATAGGTGCTAAGTGGCCAACTACTTAATGCATAGTGATAATCAACCAGCCAACTTGCGAGGCCTCTGACTTTCACATTCATACCGTGTTGGTGTTGCCAGAAGTGCGACAGTTCATGAATAAAGGTGTGCTGTTGCCTCATATGAGCCTTTGAGAAATCGGATCTGTAGTCATCTCTAAAATACATCTCTCCATTGGGTGACATCGATGTTCCCATACTCTGCAAGCCAAAAGGTAGGTAACTGCCTTTATGTATCCACACCTTCGCGTAATTAATCGTGTCACGAAAAATCTCTCGCGCCATCTTAAGCTCACCCGGTGTCATCAGGCGCAGACTGCCATCCTTAGTTCCCTTATCAAACATAACCGTTCCTTGTTTCATCCATGGTAATTACCTTGTCAATATAGCAAATTCATTTCTTGCATCTTCATAACATATAGAGCGTGATCCTTAAGGTGAAAGTGGCCCCGAAACAGGGCCTGGTTTTCTACTCTTTCTCGCGCATATAGTCAGCAGTAGGCACTGAGTATTCACGGGGAGTGAAAGGCTGCGGCTCACCATCGACCATTCTGAATTCAGACACAATATAGCGACGTATCATCATTGTTTTCGTGGGTGACATTAGAACAATGACAACGTTTATCTCACCGTATGCTGGGAATTGATAGTAATCCCTTGGGATGCAAAAATTATTTTTAGAAATGGTTAAGGCGGGTAGCTGCCTGTTGAAACCAGACATCTCGGGTGCATCTCTATCTCTGATTGCGAGGTAGTCGACATAATAATTCTCAGCATTTTTAATCTGGAAGCATAACCCATTATTCACTCTGAGTGCCTCGCCGACCTCATATTGAGGTAGCTGTTCCCCTAATAACCCACACCCAGTAAGTAAAGGGAAAAATAGGGTGGTAAATAGTGATTTTTTTATTGTCATTAACGGATTCATGGGAATGCCCTTAACGTATATTTATACTGCTGCATTAACTCCTCAAAAGATAAGTCATCACAGTTAGTACATAATCTATTCATTCTCCAGTTAGTATGCCCGTTGAATTGTGTAAGGAGATAGTAATCTGCAATGATTGATGCCTGCTGTTCCATACGATAGGTACTCAGTGGCCAGCTGTCTAAAGAATATGTATAAGGCACGGCCCAGCTTATCAGCCCCCTTAATTTAACATTCATACCGTGCTGATACTGCCATACGTGCGACAGTTCATGCATGAAGGTGTGCTGATACAAAAAGTGAGCCTTTGAATAATCAGAACTGTAATACTCTCGAAGGTACATCTCTCCATTGGGTGACATTGATGCTCTTTTAAGTTGCAAACCAAAAGGCAGATAACTGCCTTTATGTATCCACACTTTAGGGTAATTAATCGTGTCACGAAAAATCTCTCGCGCCATTTTAATCTCGCCCGGCGTTATCAGGCGCAGACTGCCATCCTTAGTATCCTTATCAAACATCTTTAATCCTTGGTTCATCCGTGATCCATTCCTGGCAAGCATAGCAAATACACTTTGTACTAAACAGGTTGTGAGGTGTAATTTGCCTGGTGTGTCACGTTGGCCTTCAATGGCCGGAAAAAAGAAGGGGTAACTCGAAAGGGGTATATCCCGCCAGCTTTAAGACGTAGCGGGATATTTACATAGCGGCAGTCAAACGAGTTTAATATTGCGGTGCTCAGGTTAATGAGTTGAACACCGCATAAGCACTATTGTTATTAACGCAGCGCATACCACTCTTTATGCTTCAGCGGATTGGTCATGGCGCCTAAAATATCGGAAAGCACGTTAACGGCAATCACCAGGCTGCCCACTACCATCACGCCTGCGGAAATAGCGGCATAGTCCTGTTGGCGAATGGCATTAATCAGCCAGCGTCCCAGTCCAGGCCAGCTGAATACCACTTCGGTGATCATCGCCAGCGTCAGCATGGTTGAAAATTGCAGGCCAAGGCGAGGGATCACCGGTGGCAGGGCGTTATGCAGGACGTGGCGGCGAATAATGGTAAACAGTGACAACCCACGCGTGGCCGCTGCTTTCACGTAATTCTGCTCCATCACTTCACGGGTGCTGAGACGCAGCAGACGGATCACCTCCGTAGTGGGGGCAACGGCCAGCGCCGTCACTGGCAACACCATATGTTTCAGTGCGCTGATAATCATTTCATGGCGCCACGGTGAATCGGTAATCCAGGCGTCGATCAGGGCGAATCCGCTAACATGCTTTACCGGATAGAGCAGATCAAAACGACCGGACACCGGGAACCAACCGAGATTCAGTGAGAAAAACAGCGTTAACAGCAGTGCAAGCCAGAATACAGGTAATGAAAATCCGAGCAGCGCCACGGCGCTGATCGCTTTGTCCTGCCACTTGTTACGCATCACGCCTGCGGCAATCCCCAGCGGTATCCCCACCATCAGCGCCACGCTAAATGCCATAAAGCAGAGTTCCAGCGTGGCAGGGAAAACCTCGCGCAGTTGCAGATTGATCGACTGGCCGTTAATGCTGGAAACGCCAAAATCGAGCTGCAAAATCCCTTTAAACCAGAACAGCCAGGCATCCAGTAAAGACGCACCCTGCAACGGCGCGTGTGGCGTAAAGTAGCTCAGGCTGAAGCCGAGCAGCGTCAACATAAACAGCGTTACGGCAAATAGCACCAGACGGCGCAGCGTATAGATAATCACGGTGACTTCTCCTCGCCGCCATCGCGGTAAACACCGGCAAATGAGGCATTGCCAAACGGACTGAGTACCAGCCCTTTAATATCGTAGCGATAGGCCTGCAAACGCAGAGAGTAGGCCAGCGGCAGAACCGGCAGCTCCTGAGACAACATCGCCTGGGCGCGGTCATAATAATCGATGCGGTTTGCCAGTTGCTGCGACAGCAGCGCCTTGTGCAGCAATTCATCAAAGCCAGAGTGGCACCAGTGCGCATAGTTAGTCTGGGAAGCAATTGCCGCACAGCTCAGCAACGGACGGAAGAAACTGTCCGGGTCATTACTGTCCGTTGCCCAGCCGGTCAGCGTCAGGTCGTGGTTCATCTCCATAAGTCTGGCTTCCTGGAAACGGCCTTCAACCTGCACGATGGTCACGCGAACGCCAACCTGGGCGAGATCTGCCTGAATCAACTCGGCAGTCTTCATCGGGCTGGGATTCCATGACTGGGATGCCGAGGGTACCCACAGATTGAGGTGGAGATCGTCAATGCCCAGTGCCTTAAGCTGATCGCGGGACTTTTGAGGATCGTAGGGGGTCACGCGCGCATCGGTATCATAAGCCCAGGAAGCACGCGGCAGAATCGAAGCAGCGGTTTCTGCGGTACCGTAATAAATCGACTCCATCAAACGTTCGTTATTGATCGCCAGCGCCAGTGCCTGGCGTACCTCTGGGCGATCGAGCGGGGCTTTGCGCGTATTGAATGCCAGATAGGCAATATTCATTCCCGGCCGCAGCGTCAGTCGGAGGCGTGGATCATCGCGCAGGATAGAAAGCTGGCTGGCGGCAGGGTAGGCCAGCACATCGCATTCGCCGGTGAGCAGTTTGGACAACCGCCCGGTACCGCCCGCACTCATATCAATCACCACCTGTGACATGCGCGGTTTGCCCTTCCAGTAGGCGTCGTTACGTTGCAGGCGTACATACTGCCCGGCGTGATAATCGTTCAACATAAAGGGTCCGGTGCCGACCGGTTCACGGTCCAGCTGCTCCTGACGGTCCACTTTGGTGAGCTGGTCTGCGTACTCGGCCGACAGAACTGGCGCGTAGTGTGTTGCGAGATGCCAGAGGAATGAGGCGTCCGGGCTGTTAAGACGGATTTCGACGGTGTTTTTATCGATCTTTTTCACGCTCTGCACGGCGTCAGAGAACTGGAGGCTGTCAAAATAGGGATAGCTGCCGCCGTTGACGTTATGCCACGGATGCTGGCGATTAAACACCCGCTCAAAGCTGAACACCACATCATCAGCGTTCATGGTACGGGTTGGCGTGAACCATGCAGTATGCTGGAAGGGCACTTTTTGGCGCAGATGGAAACGGTAGGTCGCGCCGTCGTCCAGCACTTCCCAGCTTTCAGCCAGCTCCGGCATCAGCCGATAGGTGTAAGGATCAACATCGAGCAGGCGATCGTAAAGCTGGGCGGCGAGGGTATCCACCACCAGCCCACTACTGGCCATCTGCGGATTAAACGTATTCATTACGCCATTGACGCAATACACGAAGCCACTCTGGCGAATATCACCAGGCGTGGATGACCATACAGGGGTACTCAGCGCGCTAAGGCTGAGAAGCAAAATCGAGAATAATTTGCGCATAACTCTTCTGAAAATTCAGGCAATAAACAGAGTGTACCGCACTCGGAGGCTGCACCCAAAGTTTGCGAGGGCGAGGGGAAGAAAAATGCCCACAAGCGGTTAAGGGGTGTTAATAATAAGCCTGAACTTGTTATGGAAATGAGAAAGGTTCTCAACAAAGTGCTTTACAGATCGGCTTGAGAATGATTATTATTCCCCTGCGCTTCAACGGTGGCTCTACCGTGGAAGAGCACGACATTGCTCACATTGCTTCCAGTATTTTTAGCCCGCCTTGAGCGGGCTTTTTTTTGCCTGATTTCCCGGGCCTCAATCTTCACTGACACTGATATCATGCTTCTTTAACATGGCGCGCAGCTGATGATAGGTCACGCCCAGCAGCTCGGCAGCCCGGCGTTGATTAAAGCGAGCCTGAGTCAGCGCTTTTTCTACCAGCATTTTTTCCTGTTGATACTGCCAGTGACGTAAATCAAGCGGCAGGGCGGGCAGCGCATCATCACCCTGTGGTTCTGTCGTGACGGCAGGTTCCACACGCTGGAAGGGGTTAAGAATGATGTTGTCGAGCGGATCCTCGATGCTGGCATGGCGATAGACCGATCGCTCCACCACGTTTTTCAGCTCACGTACGTTACCCGGCCAGCCATAGCCCAGCAGGCGTTGCTCCGCTGCCGGGGTAAAACCCGGAAACAGCGCCAGGCCCAATTCGCGGCACATCTGGATGGCAAAGTGCTGTGCCATCACCAGGATGTCGCTACGGCGTTCGCGCAGCGGAGGCAGCTGCACCACATCAAACGCCAGCCTGTCGAGAAGATCGGCGCGGAATTTTCCCTCACGGGCCAGCAGCGGCAGATCGTCATTGGTGGCGCACACCAGCCGCACGCTGACCTGCAACGGCTGACTACCGCCAACGCGTTCCAGTTGGCCGTATTCAATGACACGCAGTAATTTCTCCTGCACCAGCATCGGCGCCGTTGCCAGTTCATCAAGAAACAACGTGCCGCCATCGGCACGTTCAAAGCGCCCCAGATGGCGCTTTTGCGCGCCGGTAAAGGCGCCTGCTTCATGGCCGAACAGTTCTGAGTCCAGCAGGTTTTCATTCAGTGCGGCGCAGTTCAGCGAAATAAACGGCCCCTGCCAGCGGTCAGAGAGGTAGTGCAGACGGCTGGCAATCAACTCTTTACCTGTGCCGCGTTCGCCGATGACCAGCACGGGCTTATTTAGCGGTGCCAGACGGGAAACCTGCTCCAGCACATCAATAAAGTTATTCGACTCGCCAAGCAGGGTATCAGGATTTTCACTCATCATTAATTTCACCAAGTGTTAGTGATAAAAACCACTTTAGTCGCTGCATGTCATCCTGTAAAGCGATGCACTCATTGAAAATCAATAAGATAAAAACTGGCACGCCTTTTGAATAGTGTTATGCAGCAAGAACAACAGACACTAACTCAAGAGGATTTTGATTATGGGTATTTTTTCCCGCTTTGCCGACATCGTGAATGCCAATATCAACTCGCTGCTGGAGAAAGCGGAAGATCCGCAGAAGCTGGTGCGCCTGATGATTCAGGAGATGGAAGATACGCTGGTTGAAGTTCGCTCCACCTCAGCCCGCGCGCTGGCAGAGAAGAAACAGCTGCTGCGCCGTATTGATCAGGCTGAAAGCCAGCAGGCAGAATGGCAGGAGAAAGCCGAACTGGCCCTGCGTAAAGACAAAGACGATCTCGCCCGCGCTGCGCTGATGGAAAAACAGAAACTCACCGACCTGACCGCCTCATTGCAGCAGGAGGCCAGCCAGGTTGAAGAGAGCCTGACCCGCATGAAAGGGGAAATTGGTGAACTGGAAAGCAAACTGAGCGAAACCCGCGCCCGCCAGCAGGCGCTGACGTTACGCCATCAGGCAGCATCTTCTTCGCGTGATGTTCGCCGTCAGCTCGACAGTGGTAAAATTGATGAAGCGATGGCGCGTTTTGAATCGTTCGAACGCCGCATCGACCATATGGAAGCTGAAGCCGAAAGCCACAGTTTCGGAAAAAAGAAAACGCTGGACCAGGAGTTTGCTGAGTTACAGGCTGACGATGAAATCAGCCAGCAGCTGGCGGCGTTGAAAGCGAAAATGAATCGCAGTGAGTAACGGAACTGGCCACGGCAGTGGCCAGAACAGTTAAGCTTAACCTTCAAGGAACGTGAATGAGTGTCTTCATTATTGCCTTACCCCTGACGTTGTTTCTGCTGTTCGTCGCGCCGATCTGGCTCTGGCTGCATTACACAAAACGCCAGAACGGTGGGGCGGAACTGTCGCAGAACGAACTGCAACGGCTTCAGCAGCTGACCCAGGACGCACGCAAAATGCGTGAGCGTATTCAGGCGCTGGAAGCCATCCTCGATGCCGAGCATCCTCAGTGGAGGCAGCCATGAGTCAGAAGAAACTGTACTGCATCCCTGAGCAGGGGAAGCTCAAAGGTGTCTGCGCAGGGATTGCCGACTATTTGGGTGTTCCGGTGTTACTGGTGCGTGTGATTGTTATCATGTCGCTGTTTTTCGGTTTGTTTTTACTCACCATCGTGGGCTATCTGCTGCTGGCCGCGATACTGCCGGATATGCCGCCGAGTGAGCAGGGCCGCGACAAACCACTCAGCGCACATCAGCTGTTGGATGAGCTGAGCGCCGAGCTGAACGGTGGCGAGCGTGAGTTGCGCGAGGTAGAACGTTATGTCACCTCGGAAACCTTTAGCGTACGCAGCCGTTTCAGTCAGCTGTAATCTTCCGGTCCTTTTTCAGGAGTCATATTATGCGTCACTGGCAGCCCCATCCGCGCCTGAAAAAGGCCGGAAAATTTATTCTCATCAGCGCCATCACTTACGGTCCGGCCGGATTAAGCGGCTGGGCGGTGAAATCGGTGGCTCGCAGGCCGCTGAAGATCCTGCTGGCCTGGGCATTGGAACCGTTACTAAAACGCGTGATGCGCCGGGCCACCGCGCGCTGGGTGAAGCCCTCATCCTGAGTCAATATACCCGTCATACTTCAAGTTGCATGTGCGTTGGCTTCACTCAGTCACCCGAATCACATACTCGAGTAAGCTCATCGGGCCGCTTTCATGCAGCTCGAATTATTTTGGGTATAAAGCAGCAATGGCATGAGGATGTTACGATAAGGAACACACAACAATAAGGTGCCAACGCCACAGATGAAACGACTACAACATGAATTGCTGTCGCTGGTGAATCGCGGCGCGGATCGCCATCTGCGCCTGGCGGTCACCGGATTAAGCCGCAGCGGAAAAACCGCTTTTATTACCTCGCTGGTGAATCAACTTCTTAACGTCAATTCCGGTGCTCGTCTGCCGATGTTCTCGGCCGTGCGCGAACAGCGTCTGCTGGGTGTGAAACGCGTCCCACAGCGCGATCTCGGTATCCCGCGTTTTACTTACGATGAAGGCGTGGCTCAACTCTATGGCACACCGGCGGCCTGGCCAACGCCAACCCGTGGCGTCAGTGAAATTCGCCTGGCGCTGCGCTACCGTTCGCAGGCATCACTGCTTCGCCACTTTAAAGAGACCTCCACGCTTTATCTGGAGATCGTCGACTACCCTGGCGAATGGCTGTTAGACCTGCCGATGCTGGAACAGGATTACCTGAGCTGGTCGCGTCAGATGACGGGCCTGTTACAGGGTGACCGCGCCGAATGGGCGCTGCAGTGGCGCCAGCTATGTGAAGGGCTGGACCCGCTGGCCCCGGCAGATGAAAACCGCCTGGCCGATATTGCCGCCGCCTGGACCGAATACCTGCAGCGCTGTAAACAGGAAGGCCTGCACTTTATCCAGCCAGGCCGCTTTGTGCTGCCCGGTGACATGGCCGGCGCACCCGCCCTGCAATTTTTCCCCTGGCCCGAGGTGGCAGAAGGGGGAGAAACGCGCCTGGCGCAGGCCGATGCGGGCAGTAATATCGGCACTTTGCGCGCCCGCTATCAGTATTATTGCCAGCACGTGGTGAAGGGGTTTTATAAAAATCACTTCCTGCGTTTCGATCGTCAGATCGTGCTGGTGGACTGTTTGCAACCGCTCAACAGCGGGCCGCAGGCGTTTAACGATATGCGCCTGGCGTTGACCCAACTGATGCAAAGCTTCTCCTACGGCCAGCGCACGCTGTTTCGCCGTCTGTTTTCTCCGGTTATCGACAAACTGCAGTTTGCCGCCACCAAATCCGACCATGTCACCGCCGATCAACATGCCAATCTGGTGTCGCTGCTCCAGCAACTGGTGCAGGATGCCTGGCAGAACGCGGCGTTTGAAGGCATCAAGATGGACTGCATCGGGCTGGCATCCGTGCAGGCCACCCAAAGTGGCCGTGTTGATCACCAGGGCGAAAGCATTCCGGCACTGCGAGGGCACCGTCTGTCCGACAACACCCCGCTGACGGTTTACCCCGGTGAAGTGCCACCTCGCCTGCCGGGACAGGCATTCTGGCAGGATCAGGGATTCCATTTTGAACAGTTCCGCCCGCAGGATCTGGATGTTGACCGGCCTTTGCCACATATCCGGATGGATGCTGCACTGGAGTTTTTACTGGGAGATAAACTGCGATGAACGCACCCATTAAACCAAGAATTGATTTTGCCCAGCCGCTCAGTGACGAACCGGCGCCTGTTTTACGCCAGCAGCAGGCGTTTGCTGAGCAGCAGGATAACTTCGTGGCTACGGAGCCAGAGCTGGATGTTGAACCGGAAGGTGCCGGTGAGCTGGCGGTGGAAGCCGCACTGCGGCCTAAACGCAGCCTGTGGCGCAAAATGGTGATGGCGGGTCTGGGTCTGTTTGGTGTCAGCGTGGTTGCTCAGGGCGTACAGTGGGCACACCAGGCATGGATAACCCAGGACTGGATCGGCCTCGGCGGCAGCGTGGCGGGCGGATTGATTATCGCGGCAGGGGCCGGATCGTTGATCGGTGAATGGCGCCGTCTTTACCGCCTGCGTGAAAGGGCGGAAGAACGTGACGTGGCGCGTGAACTGCTGGCCAGCCACGGCAGCGGTCAGGGCCGCGCGTTCTGCGAAAAGCTGGCGCAGCAGGCGGGGCTGGAGTCCGGTCACCCGGCCCTGCAACGCTGGCAGGCTTCGTTGCATGAAACGCAAAACGATCGTGAAGTGGTTGCACTGTATGCCCAACTGGTGCAGCCGGTGCTGGATCGGCAGGCGCGGCGTGAAATCAGCCGTTATGCCGCTGAATCGACGTTGATGATTGCCGTCAGCCCGCTGGCGTTGGTGGATATGGCCTTTATCGCCTGGCGCAATCTGCGTCTGGTGAACCGCATTGCTGCGCTGTATGGCATTGAGCTGGGTTATTTCAGTCGGCTGCGGCTGTTCCGCCTGGTGCTGTTGAACATCGCTTTTGCAGGTGCGTCGGAGCTGATCCGCGAAGTGGGCATGGACTGGATGTCACAAGATCTTGCCGCCCGACTTTCCACCCGCGCCGCACAGGGGATTGGAGCCGGGCTGCTGACCGCCCGGCTCGGGATTAAAGCGATGGAGCTGTGCCGCCCGCTGCCGTGGCTGGAAGGAGATAAACCCCGCCTTGGTGATTTCCGCCGTGAGCTGATAGGGCAGTTAAAAGAGAGCGTGCAGCGCAGCGGGAAGGACAATCCATAAACAGACTGTCAACTTTTCATGACAGAACACTTCTGGCCTGACGAGGGATAGCGTATTATCCATCAATACGCTCCGCACTGTGATAATAAAGGTTAAAACGCATGCGTCTTGAAGTTTTTTGCCAGGATCGAATCGGTCTGACCCGTGAACTGCTGGATCTGCTGGTTGAACGCAGCATCGATCTACGCGGTATCGAAATTGCCGCCATTGGCCGCATCTATCTTAACTTTTCCACCGTCAGCTTTGAGCAGTTCAGCCAGCTGATGGCGGAAATCCGCCGCATTCCCGGCGTCACTGACGTGCGTACCGTCTCCTATTTGCCCTCAGAGCGTGAACATCGCGCACTGAGCGCGCTGCTGGTCGCCCTGCCTGATCCGGTGTTCTCCATTGACCTGAAAAGCAAAGTGGAACTGGCGAACCCGGCGGCCCAGGCCCTGTTTTCCCTTAATGAAGAGAAGATGCGCAATTACAGTGCCGGATCGTTGATCGCCGGTTTCAATTTCCAGCACTGGCTGGAAAGCGAACGCATTGAGGCTGAAGCGCATCACGTTGTGCTGCAGGGGCGCGACTTCCTGATGGAGATCACACCGATCTATGCACAGGACGAAGATACGGCGGCCCCGAACCCGGTCGGCGGCGTGGTACTGCTGAAATCCACAGCGCGTATGGGCCAGCAGCTGCAGAATCTTATCGTGAATGATGATAGTGAGTTCCAGCACATTGTTGCCGTCAGCAGCAAAATGCGCCAGGTGGTGGATCAGGCACGAAAACTGGCAATGCTCGATGCACCTCTGTTGATTGTGGGCGATACCGGTACCGGAAAAGATATGCTGGCCCGCGCCTGCCATCTGCGCAGTGCGCGCGGGAAAAAACCTTTCCTGGCGTTGAACTGTGCCTCGCTGCCGGATGATGTGGCCGAAAGTGAGCTGTTCGGACATGCGGCTGGCGCTTACCCCAATGCGCTGGAAGGGAAAAAAGGGTTCTTTGAACAGGCCAGCGGTGGCTCCGTGCTACTGGATGAAATCGGGGAAATGTCACCCCGCATGCAGACCAAACTGCTGCGTTTCCTCAATGATGGCACTTTCCGCCGTGTCGGCGAAGAGCACGAAGTTCATGTGAATGTGCGGGTGATCTGTGCCACGCAGAAAAACCTGATGGAGCTGGTGCAGCGCGGTGAGTTCCGCGAGGATCTGTTCTACCGTCTGAATGTACTGACGCTTAACCTGCCGCCGTTGCGCGATCGTCCACAGGACATCCTGCCGCTGACCGAAATGTTTGTCGCACGCTTTGCAGATGAGCAGGGCGTACCACGGCCAAAACTCTCCGCACAGCTGAATGCCTTCCTGACCCGTTACACCTGGCCGGGCAACGTGCGCCAGTTGAAAAATGCGCTGTATCGCGCACTGACTCAACTGGACGGCTATGAGCTGCGTCCACAGGATATTGTGTTGCCTGAATATGCGATGGAGATGCCGCTGGGGGATGATGCAATTGAAGGGTCGCTGGACGATATCACCAGCCGCTTTGAGCGCTCAGTATTAACCCGGCTTTATCTCTCTTATCCCAGCACGCGCAAACTGGCAAAACGCCTGGGTGTCTCGCACACCGCGATTGCCAATAAGTTGCGTGAATATGGTTTGAGCCAGAAAAAGAGCGATCCTGAATAAGGGTTACCGCGTTTCGCGCAGGTAATCAATCAGTGCTCTGAGCGGCGTGGGCACCACCGTATTGCCGGGATAATAGAGTGAATATCCGGTAAACGGGGGTGTCCAGTCACTGAGGAGCGGCACCAGCTCACCGTCTGCTATCGCCACGTCCACCAGGGCGCCGAACAGATAGCTGATGCCCGCCCCTTGTTTCACGGCGGCAACCAGTAATTCCGGCTCATTGACTCTCAAGGGGGCTGCGATATCCACCTCCAGCCTTTTTCCGTTCTTCTCAAACTCCCATCGCCACGCTGTATGATCCGACGGGCGAAAGTAAGAGAGACAGCGGTGCTGATGCAGATCTGCGGGATGCTGTGGGCATCCGTTTTGTGCCAGATACTGAGGGGAGGCCACCACGTGCATCTGCACATTGCCTCCCAGTGGAACAGCAATCATATCCTGATGCAGTTTTTCCCCCAGCCGTATCCCCGCGTCATACCCTGCGCTGACAATATCAATCAATCCCTCTTCTGACACAATCTCCACCTCAATCTCTGGATAACGGGCCATAAATCCGGCCACTTGAGGGGCCAGCAGATGCAGCGCTGCCAGCCTTGGAGCATTGATGCGCAACGTGCCTCTGGGAATGCGGCTGTGGCTGGCAAGGTCGGCTACTGCCGCATCCAGCTCGGCCAGCAGCGGATGCAACCGGGCAATCAGCGCTGCACCGGCTTCCGTCGCAGCCACGCTCCGCGTGGTCCGGTTCAACAGGCGAACGCCGTGGCGCTGTTCCAGAGATTTGATGGTCTGGCTGAGTGCTGAGGGCGTCAGCGCCAGGCGAGCGGCAGCACGGGCAAAATTGCCGCATTCCGCAATAGCCATCAGCGCCCGCAACTCCATAAATTCACTGCCACGCATTCTGTCTTTCCTGCTTAATACTCCATGAAGATTAAACAGTATTATTTAATAACCCGCTCAGTGCCAGACTCTCCTCTCTTAACACGAGGAGTAAACCATGAGTTTTAAGCAGCAACGCATCCTGATTACCGGCGGCAGCAGTGGTATTGGTCTGGCAGGCGCACAGCAATTAGCACGTGAAGGGGCTGAACTGATCGTTACCGGTCGTAACCCACAACACCTGGCAGAGGCAGCCAGGTTATTACCGGGGGAAACCCGGGTACTGCGTTCGGACAATAGTGAGCCTGACGATTTGACGGCATTAGTTGAGTGCGTGAAACAGACGGGGCCGCTGGATGGGCTGTGGCTGAACGCGGGTTATGCCGCTGTGGCACCCTGCGATCGGCAAGATAAGACGTTCTTTGATGCGATGATGTCGGCGAATGTGCGTGGCCCGGTATTACAACTGGCCGCGCTGTCCACTTTCCTGAAACCGGGGGCAGCCGTTGTTGTGACAGCCTCGTCTTCAGCCTATGAAGGTGCGGCGGCGACCAGTATCTATGCCGCCACTAAAGCGGCGCTGATAGCCTTAACGCGCTGCTGGGCAACGGAACTGGCGGCACGTCAGATTCGGGTTAATTGTCTGGTGCCTGGCCCGATAAGCAGCGAACTGCGCAGCTTCCTGCCGGTGGATCAACGTGAGGAATTTGAACAGGGTGTGCTGGCTCAGGTGCCGTTAGCGAGGATAGGGCGAGCAGAAGAAGCGGCGGCGGTCGCGCTGTTTTTGCTGTCAAGCGCTGCGAGTTATGTGACCGGGAGTCAGTACTGCGTGGACGGGGGATTGCTGATGCGATAGAGCAGGCCACAACGACCAACAAACTGCGTGAATATGGCTTGAGCCAGAAGAAGAGCGATCCGTCGTAGGGGCGAGGCACGCCTCGCCCTGGGTCGGGCATGCCCGACCCCTACGAAAAAATATTACTTCAACGCTGCCAGTGCGGCATCGTAGTCTGGCTCGGTGGTGATCTCATTCACCAGTTGGCTGTAGATGACGTTATCTTTTTCATCCAGAACCACAACCGCGCGCGCAGTCAGTCCGGCCAGTGGGCCGTCAACGATTGCCACGCCGTAGTCCTTTTTGAAGTCGCCGCCACGCAGGGTGGAGAGGGTGACCACATTGCTCAGGCCATCGGAGCCGCAGAAACGGGACTGGGCAAACGGCAGGTCTGCTGAAATACACAACACAACGGCGTTATTCACATCACCCGCCAGCTGATTAAATTTACGCACAGACGTGGCACACACGCCGGTATCAATGCTTGGGAAGATGTTAAGCACTTTGCGTTTGCCCGCATAGTGGGACAGGGAGACATCGGAGAGATCTTTGGCCACCAGGGTGAACGGCTTTGCTGGCTGGCCCGGCGCTGGCAGTTGCCCGTCAACGGAAACCGGATTGCCCTGGAAATGTACGGTCTGAGACATAATCTATCCTTTTAATGTTAATGGTGTTTAACCTGCTTCAGTGTATGCCATGCTGAAGCAGTGAGACAGTATAAATGCGATACAATGTGCTGGCATCAACTCAGATTAAGGATTGAAGCATGAGATCAGTGAAGACTTATCCGGAAAGCTGGCCGTTACATACGCCGTTTGTGATCGCACGTGGCGCCCGCAGTGAAGCGGGTGTGGTGGTGGTTGAGCTGGAAGAAAATGGCATTAAATCCATCGGCGAATGCACCCCCTATGCGCGTTACGGCGAGAGTGAAGCGTCGGTGCTGGCGCAAATTACCGCGTTGTTGCCTGCGTTGCAGCAGGGGCTGACCCGGGCAGAGCTTCAGCAGCAGCTGCCTGCGGGGGCCGCGCGTAATGCGATCGACAGTGCCCTGTGGGATCTGGAGGTGGCGCATGCCGGGCAAAGCCTGTGGCAGTTAACAGGAAGCCATGCACCTGCGCAAATCACGATGGCGCAAACCGTGAGCATCGATGTGCCAGAAATGATGGCCAGCAGTGCTTTGGCGCTATGGGAGAACGGGGCCAGATTATTGAAAATTAAACTCGACGATCATCTGATTACTGAACGCCTGGTGGCGATCCGCAGCGCCGTGCCGCAGGCCACGCTGATTGTTGATGCTAACGAGTCCTGGCACAGTGAGGGGTTGGCGGCCCGTTGCCAGCTGCTGGCTGATCTCGGCATCGCCATGCTGGAACAGCCACTGCCTGCGGCTGACGATGCCGCGCTGGAGAACTTTATTCACCCCTTGCCGATCTGTGCAGATGAGAGCTGCCATACCGCGGACAGCCTGCCTGCGCTGCACGGGCGCTATGACATGGTGAACATCAAACTGGACAAAACCGGGGGCCTGACGGCCGCGCTGGAACTGGCTCAGGCCGCGCAGGCACAGGGGTTTTCCATTATGCTCGGCTGCATGCTGTGCACCTCACGCGCCATTCGTGCCGCATTGCCGCTGGTGCCTCAGGCGCGTTTTGTCGACCTGGATGGCCCCACCTGGCTGGCGGTGGACGCCGAGCCTGCTCTACCGTTTAGCTGCGGAAGCATTGAGCTTTCACGGCTGCCAGTAGAGTAAATCGACCAGCGCCCCCAGATAGCGTTCGGTCGCTTCATCGGCGGCAATCGGTGGGAATTCGGCGGTGATGCAGGGCAGGTTGATATCGGCGCACCAGCTGCCAAACGAGCCTGGCGTGGCATAACCGACGCTGGTGACCAGCGGCAGGCCCGTTTTGGCCGCCAGCCAGTGCCCCAGTGGGCTGCTGTGCGGATCTTCAATACAGGCCAGGGGCTCATGAAAGGTGACAATCCAGGCCGGGGAGAGCTGGTGAATCAGCTGGCAAAGCGCCTTCGTTTCGGGTTCGGAAGCGGCATGCTCACCGGTGGACAACAGCACATCGCGTTCCTCGGCCACGCTGTTCCAGCGGTAAACCGTGTCGCCATGCTGCCAGTTGGCGGCAGGAAAGTTGCGGTTGAGATCCACACCATTAGCATTAGCGCGCAGCCCAAGCTGGCAACCGTCCGGGTTTACCGCGAGCACCACATGATGCCGACGATGGCTATCCTGCAACGTGCGCATGGCGCAGGAGAGAGTAACCACCGCTGCGGTTTCATCGCCATGCGTACCCGCGAGGATCAGCCCGCTGTCATCGTCCGCCAGCGGGGCCGGGAACCAGAGCAGCGGTGCGCCCAGCACGGACTGTCCATAGTGTTGCGTGGGGGCATCCAGACGACCACGCAGAGGCCGGGGGTGAAGTAATGACATTGTCCTGCTCCTGAGAGAAAGTTCTGCGCTAAGCCTGGCACATCACCCGCTGCGGTTCATCATAAAAACACTGTTTCGCAGCGTGCAATTTGCGTTAGAGTGCCAGCAGTACAAAAACACCCGCCGTTTCGCTGACAGGTAAGGATATCTCTATGAGGACATCATCATCTTTTGCGCTGGCTGCTTTAGCGCTATGTATCAGCTCAACTTTGCACGCTGCCGACGTACCGGCAGGGACTCAACTGGCCGCACGACAGGAAATTGTCCGTCATATTAAAGATGAACCGGCCTCGCTGGACCCGGTGAAAGCGGTCGGCTTACCTGAAATTCCGGTGATCCGCGATCTGTTTGAGGGGCTGACCAATCAGGATGCCAGCGGGAAAATCATTCCGGGCGTGGCGACGGCCTGGCAGACCAATGATAATAAAACCTGGATTTTCACGCTAAGAAAAGATGCCCGCTGGTCAAATGGTGACACTGTCACAGCGGCGGATTTTGTTTACAGCTGGCAGCGCCTGGTTGATCCAAAAAACACCTCAACCTTCGCCTGGTTTGCTGAGCTGGCCGGGATTGAAAATGCGAGTGCGATTGTTAAAGGTGAGATGAGCCCGGATAAACTGGGCGTCAGCGCCATTGATGCCACCCATCTGAAAGTCACACTCGATAAACCGGTACCTTATTTTGTCAGCCTGACGGCCAACTTCAGCCTGTTCCCGGTGCCGCAAAAGGTGATTGCACAATATGGCGATCAGTGGACGCGTGCGGGCAATCTGGTCGGTAACGGGGCGTATCAGCTCAACAACCGGGTGGTGAATGAGAAGGTCGAGCTGGTGCGTAATCCGCACTACTGGGATGATGCACATTCGGTGCTTACCAAGGTCACCTTTGTACCGATCAGTGAAGAGTCCAGCGCGACCAAACGTTACCGCGCCGGGGATATCGATATTACCGAGTCCTTCCCGAAAGAGCTTTACGGGCTGCTGAAGAAAGAGATCCCTGCAGAGGTCTACACACCTGACCAGCTCGGCACCTATTATTATGCATTCAACACCCAGAAGGGCCCGACGGCCGATGTTCGCGTGCGTCAGGCGCTCTCCTGGTCCATCGACCGTAAAGTCATTGCGGAGAAAGTGCTGGGCACGGGCGAAAAACCCGCCTGGCATTTTACGCCGGATGTCACGGCAGGTTTTACCCCGAAAGCCAGCTTTATGCAGCAGCACAGTCAGGCAGAACTTAACGCGCAGGCCAAAGCACTGCTCGCGGCGGCAGGTTATGGTCCCACGCATCCGCTCAATTTGACGCTGTTGTATAACACCTCGGAAACACACAAGAAGATCGCCATTGCCGTGGCCTCCATGTGGAAGAAAAACCTTGGGGTCAATGTGAAGCTGCAAAACCAGGAGTGGAAGACTTACATTGATAACCGTAACAGCGGGAATTTCGATGTTATCCGCGCTTCCTGGGTGGGGGATTACAACGAGCCTTCGACGTTCCTCAGCCTGCTGACCTCAACGCATAGCGGTAATATCGCCCGCTTTAAAAGCAGCGAATATGATGCGGTGCTGGCGCAGGCCAGTCGTCAGACTAATGACAAAGCACGTAACGACGACTACAACCGTGCTGAACAGATGATCGCCGGGCAGGCTCCGATTGCGCCGATCTATCAGTACACCAATGGTCGGTTGATTAAGCCTTATGTGAAGGGGTATCCCATCACCAATCCGGAAGATGTTGCTTACAGTCGTACGCTGTATATTTTGAAGCACTGATAGATAGCGAGCGCCACGTCGTCTTAAGGTCCAGGTCAAGGGCGTTGACGTTGACCCGGCCCCGGACCTAACCCTGGCCACGCCCCTAACACAACCAATACCCACGAAAAGCAGCAGTTAACGCTGCTGCTTCCGCTATTGAATCGCGCACGTTATGTGCACAATGATGCCATTCTGTCCGAAACGGTAATGATGATGAAACTGACCCCTCTGCTGGTACTCTCTCTGCTACTCAGTGGCTGCGCTTTGAAGCAATATCCTGATTCTCCCCCGGTCAGTGCCGTGCAGGCCGATCAGCTGGATTGCCAGGGCGTACAGCAGCAACTTGCTGAACAACAAAAGGTCCAGCAGGATATCGATAAAACAGGGGAGTTTGACGCGTTGACGGTGGTCGGTGCCGCCATGGACTTCGGTATTGGCAACGGTATTGCGAAACATCAGGCGCAGAAGCAGGCGACAGAGCGCGAAGAACAGTTACAACAGCTGGCCGCAGCGAAGTGTTCACGCGCCAGTTAAGACACAAATCGTAACAAACCGGGAGATCTGTCACAGATTGGCAGCCTGGTACTTGAGACGCGCGTATAATCCCTTATCGTGTTCATCACTGGATTGTTACTGCATTTATGCAGGCAAAACCTGACCGCTGGAGCATATCTGGCTGTCAGGTTTTTTTGTTTCAGGCAGGGAAATGAAAATAGCAAAAGTTCTGAATAATAATGTAGTCATCGTTCATGACGAACAGGGTAATGAACAGGTGGTGATGGGGCGCGGGCTGGCGTTTAAAAAACGCAGTGGCGACGAGCTGGACCCAACGCTGGTCGAAAAAACCTTTGCCCTGAAAAGTCGGGAGCTGACCGGGCGCCTGAGCGAACTCTTGTCCGAAATTCCGCTGGAAGTGGTGATTGCCAGCGAATGCATTATCGCGCTGGCACGCGAGCAGTTGTCCTGCGCGTTGCACGAAAGCCTGGCGATTGCACTGACCGATCACGTCAATTTTGCGCTGACCCGTCATCAGCAGAATTTGCCGATCCGCAATGTGTTGCAGTGGGAAATTCGCAGTCTTTATCCGAAAGAGTATGCGGTCGGGCTGGCGGCACTGGATATTATAGAAAAGCGCTTAAAGGCGCGCTTACCTGAAGATGAGGCGGGGTTTATTGCCCTGCACCTGGTCAATGCCCAGCTGGGCAGCGAGATGCCTGCGGTGATGCATATCACCAAATTTATGCAGGAAATCCTGCATATTGTTAAGTATCAGCTGCAGCTGGATTACCAGACCGACTCGCTGAGTTACAACCGTTTTGTGACCCACCTGAAATTCTTTTCTCAGCGTATGCTGGGGAAACGCGGTGTCTATAGCGACGATGAATCGCTGCATGACGTGGTGCGCGACCGTTATCCTGATGCGTATAAGTGCGTGGAGAAAATTGACCGTCATGTGATGAAAAATTACGAATATACGCTGGGCAGTGAGGAGCGGATGTTTTTGACGATTCACATTGAGCGGGTCAGAAAAGAGACGCTGGCGTTGGGGGAGAGCCAGGACGAGGCATGATGTTTTTCGTTTGAGCGTGATGCAGTCAGGAGCGGGCATGAACACCCGATCCTGACCGCCACCGGTCAACCGTTGAGGCGCAACTGCGGATAACGCTTCATGCTGATGGCACACCACAACAGCGAAAGCATCCCGATGGCACCGCCGACGTAGCCGACACTTGCCATATTCAGGTGGAGACTCACCTGATTTCCCAGTAGCGCACCCGCACCGATACCAATATTGTAGATCCCGGACAGCAGCGACATCGCCACATCGGTCGCATCCGGTGCCAGGGCCAGCACGCGCACCTGCACGGCCAGACCAATCACCATCATCGCCATGCCCCAGACAATACACAGCGTGGAAATCGCCAGCGTGTGGGTGGCAGACACATACAGTGACAGCATCGACAGCGTAATTAATGCAATCGCGCCGAGCAAAAAGGTTGCCGGATATTTATTGCCGTAAATGCTGAACAGAATACTTCCCACAATGCCCGCTGCGCCGAAAATTAACAGCAGGAACGTGGTGAAACCGCCGCTCAGTGACGCCACACTCTGAATAAACGGCTCAATATAACTGTACGCGGTGTAGTGCGCCGTTACTGTTACTGCAATCAGAAGATACAGTGCGACCAGCGCCGGGCGGCGAAACAGCATAGGAACGCTTTTCAACGATCCGGTATGTTCACTTGGCAGCTTCGGTAACAGTTTGACCAGTAACAGCATAGTCACCAGCGCCACCACACCAATCACAGCAAACGTGATGCGCCAGCCCAGCAACTGGCCGATCATACGGCCAATTGGCAAGCCCAGAACCATTGCCAGCGCGGTGCCCGTGGCCAGCATACTCAGTGCCTGGGTCTTTTTCCCCGGAGGGGCCACACGGATCGCCAGTGAAGCGGTAATCGACCAGAAAATCGCATGTGAAAAGGCAATACCAATGCGGGAGGCCACCAGGGTGGTGAAATCCCACGCCACCGAGGAGAGAGCATGGCTGGCAATAAACAGCACAAAGATCACAATCAACAACAGGCGACGCTCGACATTACGCGTCAGCAACATCATTGGCAGTGACATCAGCGCCACCACCCACGCGTAAATCGTGAGCATCAGGCCGACCTGCGCCGTCTGCATGGAAAAACTGCTACCGATATCTGACAGCAGGCCCACCGGAACAAACTCCGTGGTATTGAAAATAAACGCAGCAATAGCGAGCATGACCACGCGTAGCCATGCGGTCTTACGGGAAACAGTAGTTGATTGCATTGAAGTTAGCGATGTGTTGAAGGAATGTTAACCCGAAAGAACAGGTCAAAGAATAACGTGGGGATATTGTCTTTTATTTATTCGCCAGATGAAATAAAAAAATCAATAAAATTGTAAATCAGAATTTTTATATAAGCCGGGGTTATGACGAGCGCTTATTTCCCTGTGTAAAAGTGTCTGAACGTTTATCTGCATCAATGTTTGACGCCAATGCGGCCAGGCCGCAGAATCGCGCAGTAATTCAACTCATCAGGCAGCAGCAGAGGAAAGGTATACGTGAGCGTTCTGGATAATGCATTGTTGACGGACATCCTGCAGCAGGTCAGGCCATTAATTGGTCAGGGAAAGGTGGCTGACTACATTCCGGCTCTGGCCGAGGTGCCTGCCGACCGTCTGGGTATTGCGGTCTGCATGCTTGACGGCACCGTCTATCAGGCGGGCGATGCGCAGGAGCGTTTCTCCATCCAGTCGATCTCCAAAGTGCTGTCACTGACGCTGGCGCTGACGCGCTATCAGGACAGTGAAATCTGGCAGCGGGTCGGCAAAGAACCCTCCGGCCAGCCGTTTAACTCGCTGTTGCAGCTCGAGTTGGAGCAGGGTAAACCACGAAATCCGTTTATCAATGCCGGCGCGCTGGTCGTGTGTGACATGCTGGAAACCCGCCTTACCGCGCCGCGCCAGCGTATGCTGGAGGTGGTCAGAAGCCTGACCCAGGAGCCGGACATTGCCTATGATCGCTATGTGGCGCGTTCGGAGTATGACCATTCCGCGCGCAATGCCGCTATTGCCTGGCTGATGAAGTCTTTCGGTAATTTCGACAATGATGTACCGAAGGTACTGCAAACCTATTTTCATTACTGCTCAATGACGCTGAGCTGTGTCGAACTGGCGCGCTGCTTCCTTTATCTTGCTAACCACGGCAAAGGTCTGGGGCAGGAGGAACCGCTGCTGACGCCGAAACAGACGCGACAGATCAATGCGTTAATGGTCACCAGTGGTATGTATGATGGCGCGGGCGAATTCGCCTGGCGCGTTGGCATGCCGGGTAAATCGGGCGTCGGTGGAGGTATTGTTGCGGTGGTGCCGGGGGAAATGAGCATCGCCGTCTGGTCGCCGGAGCTGGATGGTTCAGGCAACTCGCTGGCCGGAACAGCCGCGCTGGAGCTGCTGGCGGAGCGTATTGGCCGGTCGATATTTTGATGCCGGATCCGGTCTACTTCAACAGCGATTAATCACATAGCGTAATCAATGATTGATCGTGGTCAACGACCGGTTTAGCATGAATTGCTAATATTTTGCGCAGCGAAATAATACGACGTTCCACACAGCAATCCATGAACCTGAGAGGATAGGTATGACTATTCAGGCACGGCAGTTAACGCTTAATCATCAATTGCGCCAGTTTGGCGCGCTGGTCAAACTGGCTATGATCCGTTCCACGCCACAGAGTGTCGAAGTCTGGACCATGAGCGGCAATCGTCTGCGTTTCAGACCGACTCAGCAGGTTGAGGCCCAGTTCGTCGCATGTTAAGCCCCGCTTTGTGAAGATCGCCCGACACCGCGGTAACGGTGGGGTCGGGCTCCTGACCCTCATTCGATTTGTGCGTGTTAATAGTGCTGCCGTTTCAGCTCGTCTGGGCTGCCATTCTGCGCCGTGACATCAACGTCCGCACCACCAGTAACAGCATAATCAGCCACTCCGCTGCCAGCGCAGTCAGCACCGCATGCTGGTAATGACCCTGCATGTGCAGCGCCTGACTGAACACGGTGCCCAGTAGCATCGGCCCCAGACCGAACGCCGCCTGCTGCACTGTCGACAGCATCGCACTGCCTGCACCAGCATGATCTTTCGATACCTCAGCCAGACCAATGCGGAAGAAACAGCTGACGATAAACGATTGCCCAAAGCCAACCAGTATCGTCGCCGGGATCAGGCTTCTCACCCCAATCTGCGGCCAGTCCATGTTGAACGTCAGCATCAGCGCAAGCAGTCCTGTCATCTGCACCAGACAGCCGATCAGCAGCGTGTTAACTTTGCCCAGCCGCTCGACAATCCGCGTCGACAGTAATGAACCGATAAAGTAAGCCACGCCGAGAGCAATAAAGGCATTACCTGACTGGAAGGCGTTCAGACCCAGTCCCGATTGCAGCGTCAGTGCCACCACAAACATGAAGCCACTCCAGCAGGAGAAAAACAGCACGGCAATCGATAAGCCGAAACGCACGCTGTACAACCGCATCAGCGCTGGCGGCAGCAGTGGGGCGCCGCCCTGTTGTTCAATGCGCTCTTCTACCTGCCACAGGCGTTTCAGGAGCAGGGGGAAAGCAGCGAGCAGGGCAATACAGGGCCACGACCAGTGCAGCAGCGGGCCTAACGCCAGGGCGACCAGCAGACAGCCAATACTTCCGGCCAGATACAGCGTTCCAGCCCAGTCGATGGCTACGCGCTGCGGCTTTTTCGTTTCAGGAATGGTGCGGGGTGCCATCAGTAAAACCAGCAGGCAGATGGGAATATTAATCAGAAACACACTACGCCAGCCGTAACCGCCGGGATTGGCGTTAATCAGAAAACCACCCAAAACCTGACCAATGATAAAGGCCATGCCGCCAATACCGCCGTATAAACCGAGCGCCCGTGAATGTTCGCGTCCGTGCAGCGTGACATGCAGTGTCGCTAAGATCTGCGGCACGATCAGCGCTGCACCGATCCCCTGTAAAGCGCGTGCCAGTAATAACGTCCACACATCCGGAGTGATGCCGCACAGCAGGGAAGCGATGGCAAACACCACGACGCCGATGCAGAAGATGCGACGGCGGCCAAAGTTATCGCCGAGCCGGCTTCCCATCGCCAGGCTGACGGCAAAGGCGATGCCGTAGATCGCGACGATCAGCTCCAGTTGGATAGGGCTGGCGTGCAGCGTGGTGGACATGGCATCAAGTGCCACATTGACGATGGAAAAATCAATCATCGGTAACAGCTGACCCGCTAACAGCACTATCAAACCGCTGTGGCCGAGAGTGGTGGAATCAAAACCGCTTTTCATGATGCGTAACCCTTGTGTTAATCAGTATCCGGGCATAGCATCAGTGAAATCTTAAACGGGTACCAGTTCTTGATTATCATAGTACCTGCACTACCTGCCTGAGTGGAGTGCCCCCCAATGAGTGAGATTCCGCTGTCGTTGAGCAGCAGTGAAAAAAACCGTCAGCTGCTGGCCACATTTTTACGCAGTCGTCGTGAAAGCATTGATCCGGCGCGGCTGGGAATGCCGCACCATCGCTCACGTCGCACCCCGGGCTTACGCCGTGAAGAGGTGGCTCAGCTGGCGGACGTGGGCGTGACCTGGTACACCTGGCTTGAGCAGGGGCGTGAGATAAAACCCTCGCCGAAAACCCTGGCCGCAATTGCCACTGCGTTACAGTGTAACGAAGCCGAGACGCAGCACCTATACCGGCTGGCCGGGCATCCCATGCCGGCCACTGCCGCAGCGAAAACCTGTGCCAAGGTCTCGGCGCATGGGCAGATCCTCCTCGACCACCTCAACCCACTACCGGCCATTATCCAGACGCCGCGCTTCGATATTCTCGGTTACAACCCGGCATGGTGCCGCCTGATGAATGTCGACCTGGAGAGCATCGCGCCAGAAGACCGTAACTGTATTCTGCTGGCCTTCACCCATCCGCAATGGCGGCAGGCGGTTGCCGATCAGGAACAGCTGATGCCGCATATGGTGGCGCTGTTTCGTACTCAAATGGGAGAACACCTCGACGACCCGCGTTGGCAGGAATTACTGGAACGCCTGTTGTCCGAATCCGAGGAATTTCGCGCCATGTGGCAGCGCTACGAGATCCGCGCCATCGACAATCATGTAAAGCGCTTTTACCATCCGGATGTGGGCATTATCACGCTGCGGCAGAATAACTGGTGGTCTGCACCGCGCAACGGCGACCGTCTGTTGGTGTACATTCCCAACGATGAACAGAGCGCGGCGGCACTCAAAAAAATCACCGATTGACTCTCTCAAGGCTCAGGTATTCCTGAGTCAATCATGAAACAGGACAAGGACAGGAAGTGACTATGAATCAACACCCTTCGGTCGCGGTACTCGGACTGGGCGCTATGGGCCACGCTTTTGCGGCTAATCTGCTGAAAAAATCATTTCACGTTTCCGGCTGGAACCGCACGCGCGCACGTGGTGATGATCTGACGGCTGACGGGCTGGTGCTGTGTGATACCCCCGAACAGGCGGTGGCAGATGCGCAGGTGATCATCGTGATGCTTTCGGATGGTGCCACCACACTGAAGACCTGTGCGCAGATCCTGCCGGTGCTGAAACCGGGTGCGGTACTGTGCCAGATGGGCACCATCGGCGTTGACGCCACACAGCAGCTGATTGACAGCATTCACCAACAGCGCCCGGATGTGGTGCTGCTGGATGCCCCGGTATCCGGGACCAAAGCCCCCGCAGAGCAGGCACAGATACTGGTGCTGGCCAGCGGCGATCGTCAGCGTGCTGCCGCCATTGAACCGGTTTTTGCAGCGATTTCCAAAGGCGCAAAATGGCTGGGTGAAGCGGGTGCGGGATCAAAAATGAAACTGGTGGCGAACGCCTGGCTGGTTTCCGTGATGCAGGGCGTGGCGGAGAGTACTCAGCTGGCGCAGCAATTTGGCTTCACCCCGGATGATTTCTGGCAGGTACTGGAGGGCGGCCCGCTGGCGGCACCCTATGTGAAAGGCAAGCTGGCGATGATCGCCGCAGGGGAATACCCGGCACAGATGCAGCTCACCTGGGCGCTGAAGGACGCAAGGCTGGCGCTGGATGCGGCGGGCGACCGACCGATGCCTGGGCTGCAAACCATTGCCACCCAGTGGCAGGGTGCCGTCGATGCGGGTTATGGCGATAAAGATCTGTCTGTGGTCTATCGTTACCTGCATGAGCAGCATAAAAAGTAATCTGACAGGCGGGCAGGGCGCCGTGTATAAATCCCTGCAAATCATCATGATATGGTCAATAGCCCATAGTGCTTAGCCGGGTGCTTCATAAATGTGTCAAAGTTTGTTATATTATTAAACTCATATGTTTTATATTTGACTGATTTTTAATGCTTTTATTGCAGTGATTCGTTTCCAGATGAACAGAAAAAAGCAAGGATCACATCATGCTTGATATTCGCTTTCCCACCGCATTACAAATGGTGTTATGTATCGCCAAGGCGGATGGCGAGGGGCAACGTTGCACCAGTAAAATTCTCGCCGATGGTTTAGATGCCAACCCGAGTTTTGTGCGCAAAATGATGGTGCCACTGACGCGTGACGGCATTATTATCTCGACGCTTGGCCGCTGCGGGACGATCCGTCTTGGACGCCCGGCCGATCGCATCACGCTGTGCGAAATTTATACGTCAGTAATTGAAGATAAACCGTTGATGGCAGGGCGCCCGGACGTTCCGGCGCTGTGCGTGGTCAGCGCAAATGCCTGCTGGTATTTCAAAGAACTGGCAAGAGAAGCCGAGCAGGCGTCTCTCGATGTCCTGGCTAAACGCACGGTCGCTGATGCGCTGCGTGACATCATGCAGCGCGACTGCATCAATCCGGATCAGCGCTGCGCCTCCTGAGCATCGTCTCAAGCCCCTGTACTCACCGCGTGCGGGGGACTTGTCTTTCTTAACTTATTTCTGAAAATCCACAATTGACGATCCCCGATCGCGTTAACGATCGCACTTAATGCAACAATAAAACTTGCATTAAAGGGATGGCTGCCTTACCGTAATTAAATGCATTCGTGATAGTTGCTCTTTAGCATTCACCACCAACATTCATTTATAAATAGTGACCAATAAATCAGGGGATTTCCGATGAGCCATGATGATTTTATTAACGATCTCGTCAAGTGGATCGATACACACATTGAAGGGAAAATGGATTTAGACACCGTTTCTGCCCGTGCCGGTTACTCAAAATGGCACCTGCAACGTATGTTTAAACAGCACACCGGCCATGCGCTGGGTGAATATATTCGTGAACGCCGCCTGAAAAAATCCGCTGAACGTCTCGCAAGGGGCGGTGAGCCGATTCTGGACGTGGCCATCAGTTTTGGTTTTGATTCTCAGCAGTCATTTAACCGCAGCTTCAAACGTCAGTTCGGTCAGTCACCGGGCGCATGGCGTCGTCAGGTTCAGATTGCAGCCCACGCAGCCTGATAGCAGCATCCCCCTGACAGGTGAGCGGACAACAGTTTGTCCGCTCACATGAGTCACTTTCGCGTAAGCTGCCCAGCCTTGTGCCCACTGCAAATACCGCCCAGTCCCGATTTCCCCCCCCCCTCATTTCTGCCGCCACCTTCAGATGATCGTCGCTGACGAAAATAACAATCACGCATTCAGCATTGCAGATTGATGTTATCCATCTATGTATAAACCATTGCCAATATTGATATTTTACCGCCAGCTCAAAACACGGAATATTGTTCTTATAAGACAGCAATAAGGAGAAGGGCAGCGCCCTTCGCCGCGCGTCCTGAACCCGTTACGGAGCAACCATGACCCAGATCACCTCACTACCGATCCTCGACTTCTCGCAGCTGGATGGCAATGCCGAACAGCAGCAGGCGTTTTTACAAAAACTCAGCCGCTCCGCGCGCGATGTCGGTTTTTTCTACCTGATCAATCACGGCGTTGATGCAGCACTGTCGGCGAAGGTACAGCAGTTGTCTCGTCAGTTTTTCGCCCTGTCGGACGACGACAAGCAGCAGGTATCGATGATCCACTCTCCGCATTTTCGCGGCTATAACCGCGCGGGATCGGAACTGACGCGCAGCCAGCCAGACTGGCGTGAACAGTTTGATATCGGTGCTGAACGCCCGGCGCTGGCGCTGCAATCGGGTGAAGCAGGCTGGAAGCGCCTGCAGGGACCGAACCTGTGGCCGGAAGCCCTGCCGGAACTGAAGCCCACGCTGCTGCACTGGCAGCAGGAGATGACCGCCATGTCTCAGCGACTGCTGCGCGCTTTCGCTCAGGCACTTGAGCTGGCCCCGGATGCCTTCGACCCGCTGTACGGCGAAAAACCTAACGAACATATCAAGTTGATCCGCTACCCCGGCCAGACGGCAGAAACCACCAGTCAGGGCGTGGGCGCACACAAAGATTCTGGCTTCCTCAGCTTCCTGTTGCAGGACCAGCAGCGCGGTTTACAGGTGGAAGTGGAGCCGGATCGCTGGGTGGATGCTCTGCCTTTGCAGGGGGCTTTTGTGGTCAATATCGGCGAACTGCTTGAGCTGGCCAGCAACGGCTATCTGCGCGCTACCGTCCACCGCGTGGAATCCCCGCCCAACGGGCAGGACCGTCTGTCGATTGCCTTTTTCCTTGGCGCACAGCTGGATGCCGTGGTGCCTGTTTTCACGCTGCCGGAAGAGATTGCCCGCCTGGCACAAGGCCCGGCGAGCGATCCGCTCAACCCGCTGCTGCGTGACGTCGGCTGGAACTATCTGAAAGGCCGGTTGCGCTCCCATCCGGATGTCGCAGCCCGCTGGTATCAGGAATTACAACAACAACAGCAACCCCAACACACCGCTTAATGAAAGGAACTGCAATGATCAAACATGCTCCATTTTCTCTGGCAGGGATCGCGTTATCCATGACACTGGCTTTTTCCGCTCAGGCGGCGGAGGCGCTACGCATCGCGGCCGATGCCGTGCCGCACGCTGAAATTCTTAACTATGTGAAGAAAATTGACCCGTCACTCGATCTCAAAATTATTGAACTGACCAGCGGCGTCAACGCCAACGAACTGCTGGCGCATGGCGATGTCGATGCCAACTATTTCCAGCACGTGCCGTATCTGCGCGATCAGGAAAAAGCGCTGGGGCAGACCTTTACCGTGGCCGCCACGGTGCACATTGAGCCGCTCGGCATCTATTCACATAAAGTGAAAAACCTGAAAGACGTGCCGAACAAAGGGACGGTGGCGGTTCCGAACAACGTCACCAACCTGAGCCGTGCACTTTACCTGCTGCAAAGCGAGGGGCTGATCACCCTGAAACCGGGCTTCAACGATCCGGCAAAAAACCAGGCAACGCCGAAAGATATCGCGACTAACCCGAAAAACCTGAAAATTCTTGAAGTGGAGTCGCCACAGATCCCACGTTCGCTGGATGATGTCGATCTGGCGATCATCAACGGCAACTATGCGCTGGAAGCAGGGCTGAACCCGGCAAAAGACGCACTGGGCCTGGAAAGCGCCAAAAATAACCCATATGCCAATATCCTGGTCACCACACCCAAACTGGCTAATGATCCGCGCATCAAACAGCTGGCGAAAGATCTGGAGTCGAAGCAGGTCGCTGAGTTTATTCAGCAGACTTATAAAGGCTCTGTGATCCCGGTCGCAGGGAAATAATATGATTGATATCGAGAATGTCACCCGGCGCTACAGCCCAGACCAGCGCCCGGCGCTGGATAATGTCTCGCTGACCATCCCCGATGGTTCGATATTTGGCATTCTCGGCCGCAGCGGGGCGGGGAAAAGTACCCTGATCCGCTGCCTCAATCTGCTTGAACGCCCCGACGCCGGTCGGGTACTGGTCGATGGACAGGACATTACCCGCCTGAGCCAGGCCGCCTTGCGCCAGCAGCGGCAGCGCAGTGGGATGATTTTTCAGCATTTCAATCTGCTGCACTCGCGCAGCGTGGCGGGTAATGTGGCTGTACCGCTGGAAATTGCCGGGGTGAAAGCCTCACAGCGGCGGGTACGCGTGGCAGAGCTGCTGGATTTAGTCGGGTTGAGTGATAAAGCGAACGCCTTTCCTACTCAGCTTTCCGGTGGTCAGCAGCAGCGGGTCGGTATTGCGCGGGCGCTGGCTGCACAGCCGGGATATCTGCTCTGCGATGAAGCAACAAGCGCCCTCGACGTGGAGACCACGGCATCGGTGCTGGCGCTGTTACAGCAGATTAATCAGCAGTTTGGTCTGACCATCGTGATGATCACCCATCAGCTGGAGGTAGTGAAAGCGATTTGCGATCGTGCTGCGCTGCTGGAGGGCGGTAAGATCGTTGAGAGCGGGGCGCTGAGCACGCTCCTGCGTCAGCCGGACTCAGTACTGCGTAAAGCATTGCTGCACGATCCGCAGGCAGAACACCGTTTCCTGCAACGTCATGGCATCCACGGAGGTGACCTGTGCGCGGTAGCCTAGACCTGAATGAGCTGTGGGAACTGATGTCGGCGGCCACGCTGGAAACCCTGTATATGGTGGCGCTGGCCGGGCTGTTTACGTTTCTTATCGGCCTGCCGCTGGGTGTGCTGCTGAAGGTCGGGCGTCACGACGGTATTCTGCCGCTGCCGCGCCTGAATGCGCTGCTGGGTGCGGTGGTTAACGTCGGTCGTTCTCTGCCGTTTGTGGTGCTGCTGATTGCGCTGATCCCGCTGACGCGCATCATTGTCGGGACCACGCTGGGCAGCAGTGCGGCTGTCGTGCCGATCACCATTGGTGCCATCCCGTTTTTTGCCCGCATCGTCGAAAACGCGCTGGATGAGGTCAATAAAGGACGGATTGAAGCCATCGTGTCAATGGGCGGTAGCGGCTGGCATGTGGTCGGCAAAGTCCTGTTGCCGGAAGCGTTACCCGCACTGCTTGCAGGCATGACGCTGACGCTGGTGATGCTGATTGGTTTCTCTTCGATGGCAGGCGTGATTGGCGGCGGCGGGTTAGGCGACCTGGCTATCCGCTACGGTTACCAGCGTTTTAATCAGCCAGTGATGATTGGCACCGTGGTCGTTTTGATCCTGCTGGTGCAGGCCGTACAAATGGTGGGCGATCGCCTGGTGCGACAGCTGGCTCATCGCCGTTAATTCAGCAAAATCTGGCGCCCGCATAGTATACTGTCTGAATTCGCTTCATTTTTTTCCTTCAGACAGGATTGGTCATGGAAATACGGAACGTTAATCGGGCGCAATTATGCCAGGTCACCAGCTACGGCCTGATATTTATTGCGCTGTTCGCCATCTTCCCGCTGCGTTTGTTGCCCTGTTTTCTTGCCGGCTTTATCGTTTATGAAACCATTCTGGCCCTGACGCCCTTAGTGGAACGTCTGGTGAAAGGGCCGATTGCCCGCTGGATCAGCATTATGTTTCTTAGCGTGGTGATTATTCTTTCGCTGGTCACCGGCATCACCAAGCTGATCGGCTTCCTTTTGCATGACTTCCAGAACCCTGCCGCCTTCCACGCCACGGCCAGCAAACTGCTGGAGGATGCCCAGCACACGCTGTCGCCCGTGATTACGCGCTATCTGCCTTCGGACATCGATGAACTGCAGAACCAGGTAGTGACCTGGCTGCGTGAACATCTGGTGGTGGTGCAGACCTTTGGCCGCAGTGCGGCACATACCTTTGCCACCATGCTGATTGGCATGCTGCTGGGCGCGATCATCTCGCTGCGCACCAGCAGCGGAATCCGCCCTGAAGCGCCGCTGAAGCAGGCGATGCTGGACCGCTTAACCACCCTGGCGGCGGCGTTTCACAATGTGGTGTTTGCACAGATTAAAGTGTCGCTGGTCAATACCATCCTGACCTGCGGTTTCCTGTTCGGCGTGTTGCCGATGTTTGGCCTGCATTTCCCGTTTGCTAAAACCGTCGTGGTGCTGACCTTTATCGCCGGGCTGCTGCCGATTATCGGTAATCTGATTTCCAATACGGTGATTGTGCTGATCGGTCTTTCTATCTCGCTGGAAGCCGCGCTGATTGCCCTGATTTACCTCGTGCTGATCCACAAGCTGGAATACTTTATCAACGCGCGGATTTTTGGCAGCCGCATCAGCGCCAAAACCTGGGAGATCCTGTTAGCGATGCTGGTGTTTGAATCGGCCTTTGGCCTGGCCGGCGTGGTGGCCGCCCCGGTCTATTACGCCTACCTGAAAGCGGAGCTGCGTGCCAGCAGACTGATTTAGGGCTATTTTACTTGCGCTATGCTGGCCGGGAAACTTCCCGGCCCTGACGGATAATCCATGTCGTTATTGACCACGCTGCTTCATCAGATCTTTATTTCCATGCCGCTGTTTGTGCTGATCGCTCTGGGATGGCTGCTGGTGCGCTGGCGTCAGTGGCCGGAGAGTATCACCAGCGCCATTAACCGGCTGGTGTTCCGCGTGGCGCTGCCTGCCATGCTGTTTCGCCTGATGTGCGACTTCAGTGATGGGCCGTCGGTGGATGCCCGCCTGCTGATTGCCTTTTTCGGCGGCTGTCTGCTGGTGTTTATCATTGGCAGGATTGTGGCATCTAAGGTGTTTAAGCTTGATGGCGTGGCCGGATCGGTGTTCGCCCTCGGCGGTATTTTCTCCAATAACGTGCTGCTGGGCCTGCCCATTGCCCGCGTGATGCTGGGCGACGAGGCGATCCCCTCCGTTGCGCTGGTGCTGGTGTTTAACGGCTTAATTCTCTGGACGCTGGCCACCGTTTCGGTGGAGTGGTTCAGGCACGGGGCGCTCAACCTGAAGGGCTTCGGCAATACCGCGCTCAGCGTACTGAAAAATCCTCTGATTATCGGCATCCTTTCCGGCACCTTGTTCAGCCTGACCGGGCTGCCATTGCCTGTCTTCGTTGATCAGCCCGTGACCATGCTGGGGCAGATCGCCGTGCCGTTGGCGCTGGTGGCACTGGGCATGAGTCTGGCGAGTTACCGGATTAAAGAAGGGCTGGCCATCAGCTATGCGCTGAGCGCCATTAAGCTGATCGTGCAACCCCTGGTCGTGTGGGGCCTGGCCTGGATGATTGGGCTGCCGCCGATGGAAAGTAAAGTGGTGGTACTGCTGGCCTCCATGGCCGTGGGCGTGAACGTGTATCTAATGTCGCAGCAGTTTAACGCGCTGACGGGGCCTGCGGCGACGAGCATGCTTTTGACCACGCTTTTTTCGGCAATTACCACGCCAATTCTGATGCTTACGATGGATTGGGCGTATGGGTGAGTGAGGGAAAATGTGGGGGTGAAAAGCTCTTCTGCAAAACCCCTGCAAAACTCTTCTGCAAAACCCGGCAGTTTTATACTGCCACGACCTTCCATTCCTTACCTCGATCATCATTATATTTATCAGTCATTGACCTGCTTTTATGGCCCAAAAGAGTCTGTGTATCGATACCCTGATCCCGGTATAAGCGTTCTGATAATGAGCGCTGTTCATGGAAACTTGGTGGCGTTCCAGATGACCAGGAAAGCTCAGATTTATCACGAGCGCGTGAGAAGGTAATCGTTATCGAGTGCTTCTTGAGCTTTTCACCTGGTTTGCAATTTCCCTGAGAATGCCGTTGATGCAATATCCACGGGCTAAGGATTGAATCCCTGCAAATCGCGATCACCTCTCTCAAAGACATCCCGATAGCGTCGCAACGAAGCGAAAGCGGTATAGCAACTTTTGATCCGGTCTTCTCCTGAACTACATGCAGGGCATCATCCCAAATGTCAGAAAATTTCATTTCAGAAATATCACCAACACGCTGCCCGGTAACAAGAGCGAGTAGCATCGCCCGTGATACCCATGGTTGCATCTTTTCGGCTTCGGCATAGATGACATGCCACTCTTCGAGAGAAAGGCGCTGCCGATTAACGCGGGCTTTAGGATTTTTGGTTGCCAGGGCAGGGTTATAGCCCGGTGGGACTTCTCCGGCATGCTGTGCCTCCCTGAATACGTCAATCAGCACAGACCTGCACAGCTGGGCCATCCTTGGCACGCCGCGTGTAACGTATTCATCGATAATTACTGCTATGTCCCTTGTACCCACTTCATTTAGTGGGCGAATACCGCATTGTGTGACCAGCGATCTGAGTGCTGACTCTCTGCCTGCTGCGGTAGCCGGTTTGATTTCCCCAGCTGCGACTTTGCGAACGAGGATCTTGCTATACTCTTCCACCCATGACTTTGTGGTAATACTCTTGCCACTACTTTTAGCTATCTGCTCCCGCGCCCTGAGCATGTTTGCCATCTGATTCTCAGCTAACCGACTGTTAGCCTCAACGGCTATTACCTTTGCTGCAGCTTCATCGGTGCCGAGACCGTGAAACTTCCCAGTCACAGGGTGTTTGTAGCGCCAATACACCTTTTTGGTCCGGGCATCGGTATAGCATGAAAGCCCGGCTATGCTTACGTTGTATTTACGTGGACGTGCCATCAGCAAGAATCCTTTTCAGTCGGTCATCATCATTATTTTTTATCGTGGGCTTGATGCCATATCCCACAAATCGAGCAGTACGTTCTACACGCCAGCAACGCCCAGCTTTAAAAGGAGAGGGCGATATCATGCCATTTTTTGCGTACTTTAAAAGCGATGGCATGCTGGGGATCGGTTCGTCGAATTCTTCCTTTGCCCAGTCCTGTAATTTGACAGTTCTGCTCACTTTTTAACCTCCAGACGGTAAGATCCAGCTGGCGCCCGGAAACCGTTGCACCAGCTGTGGATTTCTCAAAATCATTCAGGCACACGCACGCAGGGTGGTATAGTGGCCGGCACTAAAGAACTCCATGATTGAAACGCCTAGGGCTTCGGCATACTTCTCGCATGTTGAAACACTGGGTTTATCGTGTGCCAGCACGCCATGAACAGAGCGAGCGGGGATACCCATGCGTTTCGCCACATCGTTCAGCGGAATGCCGTGGGTGAGCGACAGGCTTTGAACTGCCAGGCTGAACGAGAACTTTCCCGGATCTGCTGATGGCGGCTGTTTTTGCTTCAGGCTGGTCAGCGCAATCTGGTGCAGTGCCATCGTTGTTTCCAACACTTCAGCCGGTGCAGTATTACGTGCAATGGCAATTTTCAACTGCGATATGCGAAGCTCGCATTCAGCAATAAGTAATGGTGTATTCATCTTTACGGCGCCAGTAGCTCAACTCTTCATCGACGTGCCAGCATGCATCGCCCTGATCTTCAAATGGCGGTTCATCGCCGTGATGCCGTGCCTCGATAGTGACTTCAGCATTCCGGCGGCAGAACTCTTTCCACTGCTTGCGGCCTTTCTTCCACCCACGGTGCCAGCCCAGCGCCTTCGTTTCGATACGCCACGCGCGGTTGGCCAGCTGCATTTGAGATTTGCTCATCATTCACCTGCCTTTGCTGCTTCCAGCACCTGCCTGAAAGAACCGCGTGGTGATTCGCGCCACTCCCAAATATTTTCTTCGCGATGGATCCAGCGATCCTGTGATACAGCCCAGCCAATCGCTTCGCTCATAGTGGCGTTAAGCTGCTCGCTTTTTTCGAGAGCTTCCAGTAGCTGCATTACCGTTTCCGCCTGTAGTGCCGGCAGGGCGTTTGCCAGATTTTGCGCGTTTTGTTTTAGCTGATTTTTTGTCTGCATTCTTTTTTACCTTCATGACGCTTACGGGTACCGGACGAGTGGTGTTAATTTGTGCGCGAATACGTGCACGGCTACGCATTTCCCAGATAATGACAGCCGCCCAATCACAGCCATCGTCAGGTTGCTGGCTGGTACCGAATTTCAGGCCGCCGGAGTCTTCATTACTCATGCTCAATCCTTAATCGGCCCCGAAAGGCCGGGCGTGTTATGCGGCGTATTCCGGCTTCATATCAAGAAGTGTGACGCTGTAACCTTCATACAGCTCGTCCCCCAGGTGACGTTTCGCGGCGGCCAGCGCACGTTCAGCATTCTGGAATGCTGCAACGGCACCAGGTTCATCCGGCTGCGGCAGAGAGTTAATTGCCGCTTCGACCTTGTTGCGGTGATCAACCAGGTAATACCGCTTCACGGCTTTGTTCTTCAGCTCGGTGAACAGCGCTGTTCCGAGGGTTGCCTTTTGTGCCTCGATATCCACCCGAATAGCTTTTGCGCTGTCTACATCTTCTGAGGACTCAATACGGTCGCGGAATTGATCCGCCAGGGCATCAATGCTGGCATTCGATTTCTGCTCACTCCCGGTGGTGGCCTCGCTGGTGATTTCCTGCACGCTCACACGCTGTGCTGGCGCCGGGTTAATCTCGCGCTCTGTGCGCTGCTCTACTTCGTCAGGGCTGTAAACGCCGAGGATCACTTCCGGACAGTACAGACGCGCCCAATACTTCACGCCGAGATAAGCGATCTGCTGCTTCGGATTTGAAACCCACAATGGCGAGTTACGTGTTACGACGCCCGACAGGTAGATAGGTTCGCCCCATGTGATTTCTGTCTCGTCGCGGAGGACCGCCCCGACTTCAATGTAGAGGCCGATCTCGTCTTCATCAGACCAGCCACGCACGCGCTCGGTTACATTGTATTTGCCATTCTTCCCGTTCTTTTCTCGCGTAACCTCCTGAGTGCGGGTGCAGCGCTCCCATTCCCCACCGTAGCGGTAATGGAACCGGCCTTTAATGGCGCTGGAGCTGGCGATCACTGCATTCACAAGCTGAGCTTCGTAACCCAGCACCCCGTTAACCAGGTGCGTTTTCTGCGCGACGGCGTAGGGATTCATGCCCCACTGCATCGCCTGCATAACGATAGCCATGCAATCGGCTGGTTTCCCTGCCAGATGCGCGGGCACGGTAACGGCAGACTGGGCCATCAACCCGGCGAACGCCTGCAGCTGGCCCAGAGCCTGGACGTTGAAAATCGAGTTGCTGGCCGAAATGGTGTTAGGTGCCTGCTGCTCAGTGGTTACGATATTTGTGTTTTCCATCGTCATTCCCCTTATGCCTGGCTGCGCAGCGCTTCAAGGCGGCGCAGGTCGAAATCGTTCAGTTCGTCGGTGTAATCGTCGGTGATCGGCGCTGGCCACTTCCCGGTATCGAAAGCGTTCGCGATGGCGCGCATCGTGGCCTGGTATTCATGGTTGCCCAGCTCAAGCAGTTCGGCACCGGCCTCAACGATGGCGATCCAGTGGTAGCCCTCATCCTTGTTCACGAATATCCAGAAGAACTGGTCCAGTGCCGCAGTGTTCATGTACATGGCAGCGCTCAGGTGGTAATCACGCTCGATGATTTCACGGTGAAGACGGGCGCGCAGGCCGGACTGCTTCACGTTCCACATGCTGATAGTTTTCAGATCGAAGCCGATGCGGACGCCGCTCATATCAATTTCGAGGTCTGGACGTACACGGATTTCCAGACCGGTTTCATCGTGGATGCCGAAATAGCTCACTTCAACAGCGCGGTTCGGGTGTGCCAGGAACTTACCTGCGGTCGGGTGTGACAGCAGGGCGTCCTGAATGGCCTGGGCTGTTACCAGCTGCGCACGGGTGACCAGGATTTTGTCGTCCGGGTTTTCGCGCCAGGCATCCAGCAGTTCGTCGGCGAATACTGCGTCCGGGGTAACGCTTTTGACGGACTGAATCAGATCGGCTTTGGTGCCGGACACTTTCAGCGGCGCGGGTTTCAGCGCTTCCTGCGCCACCAGGTCAGGGGTGATGATCGCCAATTGCTCGAGCAGCACGTCGCGGCTGCCGCTGGTTTTAACCTGAGCGGGTAGTGTGGCGTTGTACTCCTTAATGCAGGCTTTCATTGCTGCTGCGGTTTGTTTCTGGCCTTCCTCGATGCGCTGGTAGTCCGGCGGCAGCGCCATATAGCTCTGGCCTGTTTCTTCTGCGGATGCCCCGAGCGGCACCTGGGCTGGCAGCGTGGCGTTGTGTGCATCCAGCAGCACTTTGATATCGTCGGCGCTCAGCATCGGCGGCAGGCTGGCGTTATGCGTGTCGATGAACTCGCGTAGGGTCGCGGTGGTGGTGAATGCACCATCGGGGATAATCGGCTCAACGCTGAATTCCGCTTCCAGATTTTCCGGCTGGAGTGCCAGCTCGTGGACAAGGTTTCCCATATCCAGCACCTTCGAGTTTTCACGGGCGATGGTTTTAGAAACGTGGCGGGCGTTGAAATACATCAGCGAGACACGGGCATCTTTAACCTGCGTGCTGCTGATGCCATTCGCGGCGTGATAGACGTTGTTTGGCAGACCCTCATAGCGGCCAGGCTCGAACTCTGTCGGGAATGCCTCAGTGATTTCAGTGGGTTCTGCCTGTTCAGTTGGTTGTACTTCCGTTTCTTCACCTTCAATTGAGGCGGTTTCTGGCACAACTTCCGGCGCAGTTTCCTGTTCTGTGGTAACCACGGGTACCGACTGTGGTTCCGTCTGCGCTGTCTCAGCAACAAGTGCGGTGATATCGAACTTGCCATCGCCCATGGCCTTGATCGGTCCCTCGGCTGGCGGCGCAGCTGCTACATCAGCGACCTCTACAGACGAGCCATTCGCCAGAGCGACAAGCTCCGGACACGGGTTTGCATGATCTGATTCTGTCAGGCTGCTGTTGATGTGTGCCTGTAGATCACCCGGTATGAGATGTGTGTTCTCCTGCGCTGTGCGGACAACAGCAAATATTGCAGCACGCGAGAAATCCAGAATTCCCGGCGTGTTACTCAGTGCACGGTGCCATGGCGATGCTTTAATGCAGGCCACGAGATCACGATCACGACAGAAGGCAGCAAATTTAGATTCAGGTATTGCAAAACTGGATTAGAACGCTTATATTTCGTATAAATCTGATATTGTCGCCATAGCTTTGGTTGACGACCAAATTAAAAGCCTCGCACCTCGCGGGGCTTCCTTGTTTCTGGGCTGCGCTAACGCGTGGCCCTTTTCTATTTCAGGCCCATGGAACCCGTAACACGCTGCCTGAATCTTTTTCTACTCACACAGCGCCCCGATAACGGAGGTGCGGATATGCAGCGAATGAACCCTACAGACGGACATAACCTTCCTTACTGGTGGTCGACTCTGCTCGCTGGTTTTTCTCTTCTGTCTCTCCAGGACTATGTGTTCATCATCGGCGCGGTGATCTCGGCGTACTTCACAATCAAGACGTATTACGCGAAACGCCGTGATGAACGCGCCCGCCTGGATGAAGAGAAAAAGCGAACCCGGTTGCTGGAAGAATACCTCCAGGACGTGGCGAAAAAGCCTGAGCACGAGCGGCCGGCATCAGCTGAGGTAGTTACAGAGGCAATGAAAAAGGTGATACATGTCGGCGATTAAGAAAGCAGGTGGTGCGGCAGGCGTCGTATGTTCGGTTGGTACGATTATCGCGATTATCCTGAGCGCGGGTAATGTCCGCACTAATCATCGCGGCCTGGATCTAATAGGTAATGCTGAATCCTGTCGACGAGATCCATACGTTTGTCCTGCGGGCGTACTGACCGACGGCATCGGCAACACCCACGGCGTTAAAGCGGGTGTACGCAAAACCGATGAGCAGATCGCACGAGACTGGGAACGAAACATCCTTCAGGCCGAACAGTGCGTTAACCGCTGGGCCGCCGGTAAGCAACTCAGCAACAATACTTTCTCAGCAGTGACATCCCTGACGTTTAATGTCGGCTGTGGTGCCATGCAGAAATCGACGCTGTTCCAGCTGTTGCGCCAGGGTGAAACTGCACTGGCCTGTGAGCAATTTCCGCGCTGGGTTTATGCTGGTGGCGTGAAACTGAATGGCCTGGTCACCCGGCGCGCAGCAGAGAAAGCGCTCTGCCTGGATGGTGTGTGATGGGGCGCATAGCGGCCATTATCGGCGGTGCGGCAATTCTGACGCTGGTGGTCCTGGCCCTGCTGGTGAATCACTACCGCGACAACGCCATTGAGTACAAGCAGCAACGCGACGATAAAGCCGAAGAGCTGAACCTAGCGAACGCCACCATCGGCGATATACAGGTGCGCCAGCGTGAAGTCGCCGCACTCGATGAGAAATACACTAAGGGGTTAGCTGATGCGAAAAAGCAGCTTGATGATCTGCAGCGTTGCGTTAGCTCTGGCAAATGTGGGCTGCGCATCAACGCAAAGTGTCCCGCGAACGGAACGGCCAGCGCCACCGGCCTGGATGATGCAGCCAGCCCCCGACTTACTCACTCCGCTGAACGGGATTATTTCACCCTCAGAGAGCGAATTGCCACGGTGACCGGCCAACTGATTGGCTTACAGGATTATGTGCGCCAGCAGTGTTTGAAGTGACCATCACAGGGCGCACTCGCAAATGGGCCTGATTAATGACAATGAAACTGTTGGGAAAATTGATTATCTTCTGAGTGCAGCAATCACAACTCAGAAGGAATAGATGATGATTTATTCGAGAATTGAAACACGCTACATCACGAGCGGTACAAATACGCGCCTCGTAAGATATGATGCCATTTATGTTGATGATGACACCATTGTGGTTAAAGTTTTTGATGATCAGCAGCGCGAGATATCACCACCAAATTCAATTATTGAGGTTGCAGCGTTACAGTTTACGAGAGAAGAGTATAGGTCCGAGCATGGAATTGGCGGACCTCAGCGTTCTGTGCAGTTCAGAATGCCCCCATCTTTTGAGAGCCACGTTTGGGATAAATGCCAAGAGCATCGAAACTCACTGACCGACTGATTTATGCAAACCGCCTCCGGGCGGTTTTTTATTGCCATCGCCGTGCGGCATTACATCAGGCATCACTGAGTGCCTGTGATAATGTCTAATTACCCTAGATAAACATAGCGCGGAAATTTGGATCAATCGCGTCTACTTCCTGCAGCGTTAGAAGACTTGGTTCAAGATTGAGAATCTGAAAAGACTCAAGCAGCGCATCCGCACACTTCGTAGGACTAAGAGGTTTCTGCTTCTCAAATGCTTCTACTACTTTATTAGCTAAAGCAAGGGCATCCGGCATATTTCGGCATGCGCTCAATTGGATTTTTTTCTCATAACCCTCATCTAAAGGACCTAACAGGGCGCTTGCTATAAATGCTCCCCTGATTGACGCCACAAGAGAAGGATGGACGTCTTGGCCCAGCGTTCTGGCATCAATACTTGAAACTAAATCATCTATGCCGGGTTTATAGTCAGGAATTTCATTAAAACCCATCTGCCTAACGATTTCCCAAACATCAGGATGCAAGGCCAAATTCGATAGCATTCGCAAAGTTTGATATTCGGTGGTCCCTCTTTGGATTGAAGGGCAGACAGTAAAGAATGGCCAACCCTCTATGACTAAAATTAGATGCGCCAGTTCATGGCAGGCAGTGGCTTCAGTTAATGCCGAGTTGGGATCTATTAGCAAACGCCATCCTTCTTGGTTTACATAGGCCATAGAGCATCGGGCTACTTCCCTATGCTCATCTGACATGTAACCAGTCGAAATGATTCCCAGCCTGGATTCGATTTCCTCAGTGAGTTTTATGAGGCGTTCGTTTGTTAATAAATTCTTCAAAGCATTATCCTTTATAATTTGTACTGTCGCGACGAGGTGGATAGCCAGCCTGGTGCTAAGACATTAATTATTTTGCGTTAGTAATAACACGCGCCTCAACTGACCACATTTCTGACAGGGATAAATATGGCACTCACCGACAAACAAGAAATGTTCTGTCGCGAGTAAATCATCGATTTAAACGCCACGCAAGCGGCTATTCGGGCGGGGTACAGCGATAAGACCGTAAACAGAACTGCATCTGAAAACCTGTCTAAACCTGACATTCAGAACAGAATCTCTGAACTAAAGTGAGCGATAAATACATAATTCACCCTAATGTTTCATATGGTTTTTTCTTCCAGTAAATTAGCTTATTTCCATCACAATGCCCACCTGAGTAGGCATCGTAATGGTTATAAACGGAGAGATATCACATGGCTAAACCGGACTGGGGAGACCTCCAAAAACGGTTCCTGTCCGATCATGCCAAATCCGGTATTTCACCGAAAGACTGGTGCGAAGAGCAGGGACTGAATTACACATCTGCGCGGCGCTATATCAAAAAGCCAACTGCACAAAAAACTGCGCAGAAGAAAGTGCGCAATGCGCAGGCTGAACAAACCCCTAGAGCTGCGCAGCATGAGCAAACACCAACTGATGCGCAGACCAATGCGCAGGAAACCGCGCAACCCTTCAATCTGCGCAATTACGGGCTGAACGATATGCAGGTCAGGTTTGTTGAGGAATATCTTATCGACCTCAATCGCACCGCCGCATACAAGCGATCTGGCTACAAAGGCGAGGGTAATACGGCATACGTCAACGCTTCTCGCTTGCTAAGGAATGCTAAGGTCAGCCAGGCGATACGCGATGCACTGGACGAACGCTCACGAAGAGTGAAAGTAACTCAGGACGAAGTGTTGAAATGGTGGTGGGACATTGCGACAGCAGACGCGACGCAACTGACCGAACATCACCGTTGCTGCTGCCGTTACTGCTGGGGGTTCGGACATAACTATCAGTGGCGTGATGCTGTCGAATTTGATGAAGCTGTGGAAAAGGTCGCAGGGAAGGAAGGAGCCAGGCAACCGCAGGACACTGGCGGCTACGGCTACGACGGCACGCTGGACCCTAACCCGGATTGCCCGCGCTGCAACGGCGTTGGTATCGGCCACTCTGTATTCCACGATACACGGGATCTAAGCGGTGCAGAGCGTAGGCTGTTCGCCGGGATTAAAGAGGGGAAAGCCGGTCTGGAGGTGATCACCCGTAATCAGGATGACGCGATGAAGATGGTCGCCCAGCACCTCGGTATGATGAAGACCAAAACAGAACTGAGCGGGCCGAATGGTGAGCCTATCCAGCACAGCCACTCTGTAAGTGCGGAGGATCTCACTGATGAGCAACTCGCCGCAATTATCGGCGGTAAGTAAGCAGGCAGCAGCCAGGGAGCTACTAAAGCGGCGTAACGCGCGGAACAGTCTTCACGATTTCATTCAGTACATCAACCCTGATTACATCGTCAGCGACTTTTCGCGAAAGGTCTGCTCTGAGCTGGACATCTTCCTGGAGGATATGGCAGCCGGGAAGAGGCCGATACTGATTCTCGGCGCGCCGCCGCAGCATGGTAAGTCGGATATCGTTTCGCGTTACCTCCCTGCGTATTTCTTCGGCAGATACCCTGATATGCGTGTCGGTGCGCTGTCGTACTCCGCTGACCTGGCTGGAGACATGAACGCTGACGTTCAGCGGATTATGTCCACACCGGAATACCGCAACATATTCCCCGGTGCCTGGCTGGGCAACAAGCCCGCTGACGGCGTGGCGGTGAAGCGCAACACCGATGAGTTTGGCATTGCCAACCACAAAGGGACATATGTCTGTGCGGGCGTGGGTGGTCCGCTGACGGGTAAGAAAATTGACCTCGGTATCATCGATGACCCGATAAAGAACTCGAAAGAAGCGCTGTCGCCGGCTTTGCACTGTGCGGCGTAAATCCGCTGTCCACGGCTATTTCTATTCCTAAACAGAACAGGTTGATGAAAGGAAATACCGACCACGACGGCGACCTTGTGCTCACTGGCGACATCACCCAGCAGGGCGGCGTTACCACCCTGGAGTCATGTGTGGTTCGTGGCCGGATGCAGTACGAGTCACTGGAAACATCGGGTCAGAGCGGTGTCAGCGGATCATTCAGAAGCGCTGACGACAAAACAATCACAGTAACCAACGGAATTATTACGGGGATCGCATGATTGTATCAGCTCTTGATAAGGACAATGACTGGACGTTTGGTCGGGGTCGTCAGAACTGCATCACTGGTGGCATAGCCATTGCACAGAAAGTAAAGACCCGGGTGCGATCATTCAGCAACGACAATCCACTCAATATGAGCGACAACATCGACTGGCTGTACCTGCTCTCAGATAAGAACACAGAGCAGGAAACACTGCGTGAAATCGAGAGGGTTGTCCTGGCAACTGATGGCGTGATGCGAATCATTGAGCTGTCGATGACTGTCAATAAAGCAACGCGGCATCAGGTCATCGAATTGCGTATTGAAACCGTATTTGATGAACAGTAAGTAATATTTCCTGTAAGCGGGGCACAGAAAAATGGCACTACAGTTCGATAATAACGGACTTCAGGTGGATACATTCAGGGAGATATTTCAATCCCTTACTGATGGGTACAAGACCATCTACGGTCAGGATATTGACTTAGACCAGGACTCGCCCGATGGTCAGCGCGTTGCGCTGGAGGCCCAGGCACGAACGGACGTTGAAGCAGCACTGCAATGGCTCTATTCACAGATGGATCCTGACTTTAATACGGGTGATATGCAGCAAATTATTGCGAAGCTACATGGCCTTTATTTGCGTCCTGGCTCCCGGTCACAACGCGACTTAAAGGTCACGACCGACAGGCCCGTTCTTCTGTACAGCGGATACCGGATCCGCGACCAGGCCAATCAGGTCTGGTTTATCCGACAGGATGTGACTGTGGCGGCCGGAACCACGGCAGTAACCTTTTTCGCGCAAAACTTCGGGAAAGTTACAGGGCTGGTGGCGGACACTTTCACGCAAATTACGCCTGAACCTGGCGTGTTGAGCATTATCTCTGATACAGAGGCCGTGGTCGGGCGAGATGAGGAAACGCCGGAAGAATTTCGTCAGCGCCGGAACCGCTCGCTCGAGAACCCGGCCACAGGCAGTACCGGGGCGATTTTCGCCAAAGTCGCACAGCTCCCCGGTGTCACGGATCTGAATATTGATGAGAACGACACCAGAGTCGACGACGAGGCCACTGGCATCCCCGCGAATTCAGTATGGCTTGTTGTTGAAGGTGGGGCTATCTCAGAAATTATATCGGTCATGGTCAAGCAGAAAGGGGGAGGCACCGGTACTAAAGGCACCGTCACCGGGAGATACACCGAAACGCTCGTCAGGCCCGACGGCACGACTCTTTTGATAGCCCACGATCTCCAGTTCGACCGCCCAGTATATAAACCCCTGCATATCAAGCTGACCGCCCGGCGGAAGGTGGCAAACGATCCGGTAGACCTCGACACGCTAAAAGCGGCGCTGGCCGCGCGCGTTATACACATTGGCGAATCGGTTGATGCCAATGAATTTTATGAGAATGGCTACGGTGCTGGCCGGGTTAATTTCGTGCTGACCAATCTGCAAATCAGTGATGATGGCGCCACGTTTACCGACGCTGAATTATCTCCGGGATTTCAGGGGAAATTCACGCTTGATATAGCGAGCATTGATATCGAAGAGGTGATCCCGTGAGTGACGATATCATCAAACGTTACACGCTGATGCTCATCAAGCAGTACTGGGAAAAGCCAAAAGCCCGGGCTGAAATAGAGGCCATGCTGGCGCAGTGGCAGGTAATTGCAGATTTCATCCGTAATCCGGCGAACTTTGATCTCGACCGCGTGACAGGCTATCGACTGGATGTGATAGGGCGAATCGTAGGATTACCGAGAAGCGTACCGGAAGCGCTGGCTAAGGTGTTTTTCGGATTTCAGGAGCATCTCAACTCTGAGGGCTTCGGCAGTAAATCAAACGTCGCATACACAGGCGCTCCGTTTTACAGCAAATTCGCTCCGGCCTACGGCCCTTATCAGTTGGGCGACAATGAATATCGCCGATTCCTGAGGGTGAAAATAGCAAGAAACGCCGCGGCGTCAACTATCGCATCTGACGATCGCGTCAGCCTGCAAGATGTTATACAGGCCGCGTTTAATGGCCGGGCGTACGTCACCGACCGCAAAGACATGACGCTCGCGCTGAATATATCCCCACAGGTGTCAGTTGACGAGCTGCGGTTGATTGTGCGGCTCGGCCTGTTACCAAAACCAGCGGGCGTCCGCTATGACTATTTCTATCAGGTAACGCCTGGCATGACCTTCGGTTTCTCGCGAAACCCGGCAGCCAGAGGCTTTGCCAGCAAGTTCAACGCCGCCTATCAGGGCGGTTTTTTTTCGAGGAAAATTCATGTCTAAAATTGAGCGTTATCAGGGGAATGTTCAGGCTTTCGCCTCAAATGCCCAGGGGCTGGAACGAACAGTGTTCGGCGGAACGACACAAGCGAACGACCTGACATCACAGGTTACAGCGGCATTCTTGCGTGGCTGGGGCATCGTTGGCCCCTCGGAACATCCCTCCCTTGAAGACTTCAACGCCGCCATGCATGCGATGAGCCAGTTTATCGCCTACCAGCATCAGATGGGTGTTCCTGAATGGAATAATACTCAGGAATATTATACTGGCTCTGTGTGTGTCAGAAATGGAGAGGTTTACATTTCACTATCGGACAGTAATGTTGGGAGCGTTCCACCTTCAGCCAAGTGGACACTGGCATTAACAGCTAAGAACGCCCTTGCAAACATTTCCGGCTTTTTAAAGACATCAAACAACCTCTCAGAAATAGCACAAGCTGGAGCAATCGCCCAGGCAGCTGCAATTGCCAATCTAGGGGTTAAAAGGCAGCGCACATATGTTTCCCCTGGGATTACGCTCGTAGCAAACACGCCTGCTATTCAAACCCATGGGTTAACTTTAACCCCAGAAGAGTGCATTCTTAACATTCGACTACGGTGCGTTTCTGCTAACAATGGCTACTCCGTGGGTGATTTTGCTATAGGGTTTGCCGCTAGGATCACTGCTGGAGATACGGGGTCAATGGCTGGATCTCTTGGTGCCGTGCTGACTTCCACAACAGCCCAATTCAACACTGGAAACGCAGGAATTACCATAATGCCAAAGAGCAGTGGAACCGCTGTTGGTATTAATACGACAGGTGCATTCGCTCAGTGGGCTTTAGAATTTATAATCATCTATTAAGGAGTCGCTATGTACGAGCAGAAATGGTGGGTTCATAAAGAAGGATGGATTTACACTGGAGACAAAACTGAAGGAGCAAGAGAAGCCACAAAGGAAGAGGTTGATGATCACTTAGAAGAAGTATATCAGAGCTGAATAACTTGGGTGGTATATTGACAACTAAAAATTTAGCATGTAATTTACCACTCTTTAAAAAGTTAAGACACCGCAATGATTAGAAGTCTACAGGCCTTGAGGTTCTACGCTGCATTCGCCATTGTTATATACCATGCCTGCAGGCAGCATGGTATTGAAACCGGTAGTAACTTTATAAATAAATTGTTCACCCACCAATTGGCGTTTGGTGTTGATATATTCTTTGTAATAAGTGGGTATGTGATTTTTTCATCTTACACAAATAAACCAAAGGGCGCACTTTATTTTATAATAGATAGAATCATAAGAATAGCCCCAATGTACTGGTTTACTACTATTATATTTACTGCCATGCTTTATATTAATTTTGATATTTACCCTCTTAGCGATATAAGCTTTGATGGAATTTTAAAGAGCTTACTATTTATACCAAGCAAGAATCTTCAGGGCATATACCTACCAGTACATAGCGTTGGCTGGTCTTTGAATATGGAAGTTGCTTTTTATGCATTGATGTCAATATCTATTGTTTTGTTCAGCAAGAGAATCGGAATTCCTTTAATTATCCTTGTTTCATTACTTTACGTAATTAGCGGAAGTTTTGACTTTATGAGTTTTTATCACAATGGAATAGTGTTCGAGTTTTTGCTTGGAGTTCTTATTGCTTTAATAACAAAAAGTAAATTACGCAAGCCTACATTAAGCAAGAAATATCTATGGATAATAGTTTCCTTGTGCGTAATTGCAATGATGCTTTTAAGTGATAAGTATCGATTTATTTATTGGGGAATACCTTCCTTCCTTATAGTTCTTTGTCTGGTTTCTTCTGATGTAGAAATAAAAACAAGTGATTTAATGATGTTTTTAGGCGCATCTTCATACTCTTTATATCTGATACATAGAATCGTAATATCTTCCATGTTATGGATTTTCGGTAATAGTGGTAACGCAATAGTATTCATAGCTTCATCAGTTTTGTTAAGTGTTGCAGTGGCAGCACTTACTTACCTTTATGTTGAGCGCCCTGTGGGAATCTGGCTAAAAAATAGAATTTTAATTAGCAAAGAAAGGGATGGCGGCTTGAGACAGGGTGGCATCTAATTTCTCCCACAGATCATAGACCTAACAAATTCCCCAACTCATCCGGTTGACCATTTCGGTTAACCGATCAAATAATACTGTATATCCAAACAGTATAGAGGTGGGCATGGGCAGGCGAGATGACATTCCGTTAGCATTTAGAGAAAGCATAAAAGTTGAGTCCAGCGGTCGGCGCACTGTCGCCACCGCTGATTTTGTGAATGCCCTGGCGGCGGTTAATTACGACTGGACGTTGAAAGAGGCTAATCAGTGGATAGAGCACTATCAGAGCACGTTTCGCGACGTATCTACGGAAGAGGGTGAACATCGGACGTTCCAGCTCTTTAACCCGAACAACGGAGGCTACTGATATGGGCTTTCCTTCACCAGCTATGGACTACATTGAAGATCGGCCATGCCTCAACCGACTGTTCGTCCATCACCCGGCAGCGACATCTTTCATTGAGTTCGGCGGTCTTAATTACGTAGTTGATGCTGCGCTTACACCCCGTGATGGAGACACGCTGTGTTATGAAATATTCGGGGAACTGGCGATCGGGAAAATGATGGGGGGATGTATCGTGACGCCGGACGGTGATGTGATAGAAGGCGACGCGTTGAGTGAAGTGATCGTGATGGGGAAGGTCGCACTGACGATCACCCAACACTATGACTGGGGCAGTCCGACGATTTAGATGTGGCCTGCAAAACCAATGTGTTTATGAACAGTATTATATGGTTTTTTCTTTGCAATGTATTCTGCAAAACTATTTTTAACTTGATGTTATCTAAGTGATTTATAACAGCAAAAAGAATGGCAACAATCCAGCAAAAGACGAAATTATCAGATAAATATCAATTCGTTACGTTATTTTAGTCACAGTACTGTCGCAGCAGTTTAACGCTCTCACCGGGCCAGCCGCTACCAGCATGCTTTTGACCACGCTTTTCTCTGCGCTAACCACACCGTTGTTTATGTTGGTTATGGGTGTGGTTTATGGGTGAGTTAGTGCCTGCCAGGCAGCGGCATGCTGTTACTCGATCTCTTTTTCCTTTAAGTAAATGGCAAGCCAGGAAACGAATTCAAAAGGAGAAGGGCGTAAAAAAGAGACATCACCGATATCTCCCTGGGTGAGATTATTAAGATACAACCTGGCTGTTTCATTATCTGAGAACTCACGGATGAATTCAGAGGCTTCGTTCTGAAGATCTGATTTCAATCCGGTAACCAATTCAGTTGCAGCGTCAACGATCTCAGGATAGTTTTCTCCGTAGGCATCCGCATCGTTGCCTAAGAAGGTTGTCAGAAACACTTTTATCGTTTCATATTTTTCCATGATCATCACTTTATGGGGTAGGCGGTAAGTATGTAATAGGGTTTTTTATTATAGATTTCTTTCAATAAAACAACCCAGAGCTTGTTAGCATCGACCAGCCATTCTCTTGGTTTTCTAGTTCTCAATGGAAACTTCCCAAAATAGAAAGGCTATTAAGCATTAAATTCTACTTGATAGACCTGCGGAGATGAAGAAGACAAATGACGGACACCTAAGTGGAAGGTGGGGAAGAATTTGTCGTAAATTATTGACGGCACTGACGCTGGTTATATAGCAACCGCATTCTGAACAGTTACAAATATCGTGTTCTTTATACCATCGATAATCACACTGCTCATGTGCATATTTTCTGTAGCACCAGGGAGGATTTTAACCGGCTGCTCTATCTGGTAATGATGTCCTGACCCTGGCCTTTCCTTTTACAGGTAATGCACATCTTCTTGCAGCTAGTCGCTTAAATCGTTCCTATGGGTCAGCATATCCCCAGCTCTGCCATGCAGTATATCGGAGGATCTCTACCTTCACCAAGAAACTGCCATCCCTTACACAACAACCCGTTATCTCACAATTACTCACCACGTGGTGATATAGTGGCAAGGCGTCATCAGCGCTGAGTGATAACCAGGTAAATACAATTACTTTTATTAACAGTGTATTAAAGGAGTTCTTATGTCTAACGGAATGGTTAATTTCAAAGCAAAAGTTATCAGTGGGTCAATGACCCTTCCACTCTTGCGTCGAGCTATTGAGTCGGCCGAACCGGGTCGACCAGATATTAATGTGGATATGGGGCAGGTGAGTGAAAGCCTTTTCACTATGGTGGATGAAACGGCCTCAGGCGTGATATTTGAAATACGGTTTAATAACCCGGATGCGCAAAAAGTGAGTATTACTTTCAACGGCGTTGCCTCCGACGTCATCGATGGGGTTATCGGTACAACCAATCCCACGGTGGGGGTTCAGTTGCAAGACGATGACGGCAATATTGTGCCAATAAACGAAGCACGCGACTATCCAGTTTACCCAGGGCCAAACGTGATCAGGTTCACATCCAGCCTGATTGCCACGCACGTCCCTGTGATGGCAGGCCCTCTTGTCGCCAATGCCGTCTTCACCCTGGCGTACATGTGATAGTGAGTGAGCTAAACGTCAGCCCCGGCATCGTCCGGGGCTGAGTTGTTACTGTGGAGGCGCAAACCCTTCTCTGATGTATTCCTGCAGTTCGGCCCCGAAGTACCAGGCAACCAAACCCATTCCAATCACGACGATCGTGATAATTTTCTTGTTCATGGCGACGACATCCTGTGTTGAGAGGGGCATACCTGAGGTATCCCATAAAATATGACAGGCATAAACCTGTACAGGCTAAGTTCTTTCGGTTTGCCAGTGGCACACACCATCAACACGGAGCGATCGGAAAAAACGATCGACCTCTACGATAAATCGCATTGTCGTGGCGGTTTTAAAATCCACAGCGAGCAACTGCTCTGCGGGGATGGGGCCAGTTTGAGGTAAGCCGGACGTCACGCGACAGGACGTCGCGTGCCGAGGCCCGCATGGATGCGGCCGTTGCCGTTCCGGCGTGCTCAAACTGGCCTCAGACCTGAAACCAGACTGTCAGCCACAAATAACCGGGGATCCTTAAGGCCTTATCCTGCCATGTGTGGTGCAGATGCTGAAGTGTTAAACAGGCTTTCATGCTGTAATTTTATTTTATGCTGCTATACGTACAAATAACCTGCAATTAGAAGCATAAACATGCTGAATATTCAGTGCCGTGTCTCGCGTTCTCCGAGGGGAGTAATTTCGGATCTGGCATAATATGCTGTTCGGCCTGGTGTGAATCGGTCATGCAGAGTAACCCTCCCCGATCGTCAGGCATAAAAAACCCGGCTTTCGCCGGGCGGTATAATCTGCACCATTAACGGAACCAGCAATGATCCCGGGCTAAGAATAGCCTCAGGTCAAAAAAGCGCCAGTAAGAATGAGAAATATAATTTTTTCTTAACCCACCACTATGCCAACCACGAGATTGACCAGTCCTGCCAGCAGCATCGTAGCGCCAGGGATCAGATAGTTTTTATCTTGTTTACGCAAGAAAAGGGCGATAAAGAACAGGCCGATAGCCAGTAGTGGCAGGGCGGTGAGGATAAATGTCGACATGCTGACTCCTTAGCAAAACATCTTTCAGTCCAGTGAGAATAGAAAGCACTATAACCCAAACGCTGACACTGAACGCTAAAGCGTGACCGATGTTATGGTTTCGTTAAATTTTGATTGCTGACAAACCATTTATTTCATTATCCTCTAAATACGGTTATTGCATTTCATTTAACCCGTGCGAACATCTTGCTGCCTCTGGAGAATAATAATGAAACATATGAAAAAACTGCTGCTGGTTGCGGCGTTAAGCTGCTCCACTTCTGCACTGGCTGAAACCATTGGTGTTTCAATGGCCTACTTCGACCAGAACTTCCTGACTATTATTCGCCAGGCCATCGATAAAGAAGCGAAGGCACGCGGGATCACCGTACAGTTTGAAGATGCGCGCGGCGACGTAGGGCGTCAGACCGATCAGGTTCAGAGTTTTATCAGTGCCGGTGTGGATGCGATTATCGTTGACCCGGTCAACTCGGCGGGCACCCCGGCGATGACCAAACTGGTCAGCCAGGCCAAAGTGCCGCTGGTGTATGTTAACCGCACACCAGGTGATAAAACGCTGCCGCCGGGTGTGGTGTTTGTTGGTTCTGATGAGAAACAGTCAGGCACCTTGCAGATGGAAGAGCTGGCGCGTCTGGCTAACTATCAGGGTAAAGTGGGCGTGATGATCGGTAACCTCAGCGATGCAGGTGCGCTGCAACGTACCAAAGACGTTGAACAGGTGGTGGCCAAATACCCGAAAATGAAAGTGGTGCAGAAGCAGAGCGCCAACTACTCGCGCAGCGAAGGGATGGACCTGATGCTGAGCTGGATCACCAACGGTGAAGAGATCGATATTGTGGCCGCCAACAATGATGAAATGGCGATTGGTGCCATTATGGCACTGCAACAGTCCGGTAAAAAAGACAGCAAAGTGCTGGTGGGCGGGATTGATGCCACGCCGGACGGCCTGAAAGCGATGTCCTCCGGTAAAATGCAGGTCACGGTATTCCAGGATGCGGTAGGCCAGGGCAAAGCCTCTGTGGATGTGGCCCAGCGCATGATCAAAGGCGAAAAACTCGATTCCTATCACTGGATCCCGTTTGAGCTGGTCACCCCGGAAAATATGAAAAAGTACGAAGAGAAGTAATCTTTTCTGCCAGCGGCCCTGAGAACAAGGCCGCTGTGCATTTTTCCCCTCGCTCCGCATCGTCGTTTTGCTAAACTGCTCAAATGAATAAAAAACTCATTATTGCCGCTATCTTGGCGATCGTCGCCAGCTACGCCGGTCTGCGTCAACAGGGCGAGTCGCGTGCGCCTGCCACCCGCCATGAGCAACCCGTATCCCGCCAGCAGAACGGCAGCAACGACATCAGCGCGCTGACGCAGCAACAGCGCGTGGCGGACTATCTGCATCAGCACCAGCGGCTGCCGGACTATTACATCCGCAAAGGGGATGCGCGGCGTCAGGGCTGGGATCCGTCCAAAGGCAATCTGTGTGACGTGCTGCCTGGCCGGGCAATCGGGGGCGATCGCTTCAGTAATCGTGAAGGGGGCTTGCCGGAGAAAAACGGACGGCACTGGTTCGAGGCTGACGTTAACTATCAGTGCGGGCGGCGTGGAACGGATCGCATGCTCTATTCCAGCGATGGCCTGATCTATGTGACCCGCGACCATTACCGTCACTTTGAGCAGGTGAACTGAGATGCAGATGGCGACGTTCGATTTACAGCAGGTGCGCGACAGCGACGATTTCTACCGTCAGTTTGCGCTGAAATTTGACCTGAGCTACTTCGGGAACAATCTCGATGCGCTGTGGGATATGTTAACGGCGGGGATTGAACTGCCGGTGCGCATCACCCTGCGACATCTCGATCGGCATCCGCAGCGGGCGGCGCTGGAGCGCATTCTGGCGGTGATGCAGGAGGCAGAGCAGGAAACCGGCGGGGCATTCAGTGTGCGTGTCAGCCGAATGCCCGCCGGAGATTAGCGGCGGATAACCTTCAAAATTTGCGCCAGTTTCTCGCGCTGTTCCAGACTGATTTCGCGCGAAGCGGCATAACCGGCATTCTGCACAATCATCTCATTTAACCCCACCAGCCAGTCGTAAATATAAAACGCTGCATGGTTGTTGGGCTTCAGTGCCAGGCGCGTCAGGCGCTGACCAGGCCCGAGGTTGACGGTCTGCGCTTCCGGTTTGGCAAAAATCTTCTGCCCCCGGTTGATGCGGCTTTCCGGGCGCTGCGCTTCCGGCAACTGCTGGAACCCGAGCCAGGCGACAAAATCACCCAGCACGCTGAGCGCCCTGGAGACCTGGCGGTCGGCAATCTGCTCTGGAGGCAGCCCTTGCGCATCGCTGTCGGCCAGCACGCGCATCAGGGAACCTTCTAATTCCTGGCGCACGCTGGCGGTGATCAGCTCTTCGGTCAGCATCTCCAGCGTGGGCTTACTCACGCCTAACAACTCGAGCAGTGGGCCGTTGTCCGGCAGCAGGCGCAGCTGATTCACCCAGTGGCGATACACGCTCTGCGCAAACTCCGCTTCCTGATCGACGGCGGGCACGCTGTGATAGCTGGTCTGTACCGCAGTGAGCGGTTCGTCGCTGAGCAGGTCGATGGTCATTCCGATGCCAAAAGGATCGTCTTCGTTGATACTGTACTCATCGGCGGCGGTGCGTTCGGTACGCAACTGACGTTGCAGGAAAAGATGGCGCAGCGTATCGCGTACCGGCACCAGGCGCTCCAGCAGTTCACCGTGCACCCCGGTACGGGTTTGCAGGGCTTTTAACAGGGATTCCGCAATACGCAGACGCTCCGCCGGATCTTCCCCTTCGGCTGCCTGATACCAGCGACCAAGCAGATTTTCACTCAGTTCGCGCTGGATCTCGGCACGCTGTGTGGCAATACGCGCCAGTTTGCTGTCGGTGCGCACTTCATTGACCAGATAGCCCGCCATACGCTGCACGCCTTTCTCATCCATCGCCAGCATGGCGCCCCAGGCATCACCCGGGTTGCCAACAAAGCGCTGCACGGCGGCATCATGATTGTGGCCGTGAGTAATGCGCTGATCGAACGGGGTCATCGCCCAGATCAACCCCGGCTTACGACCGGTTCGCTGCGCGGTGGTCTCGCCCTGGGTCTGTTTTACCCAGAAGTCGAGCAGGCGGCCAATATGGCGGGTTTCATTACGGTGAGCCGAGGCGCTGCACACCAGCAGATGGGTCACATCCTGCTCAATGGCTGCACGCTGTAACAGGAACGGGCGACGAGCCTGTAAAAACTCCAGCGCCAGTTCGTGATGCTCGTCGTCAGGCAACACGGTTAATTCGATAAAGCCCGGGAAATCGAGCAGGTCGACTTCGGTAAACAGCTCTTCACGCGGCGCGCTATAGAGCGGCAGCAGCACTTCACGGCTGAGCAGCGTCAGTTCGGCCAGCGCCACGCTGACCGGGGCGAGTGCGCAACCGTTATGGCGCGGCACCACCTGCAACGTCAGGTCGGCTGTGGCATTAAACTGGCTGACCCCGGAGCTGTTTAACAGACTGTAAGAGGGTTCATCCAGCACGCTTAACGGTGCCAGCACCTGCGGCACGCAGGAGAGGTGATGCAGCACGTGGGCCAGCTGGCGATACAGCGCCGTCAGCTGACGATCTTCGCCCCACAACAGGGAGAACAGTCTGGCGCGGTCGTCAACACCCAGCTGCGGTGCGAGTTCAACGGCCTGCGGCCAGAAATGGCTGTCCAGCGCGCTGCTGCGCGCCAGGCTGATGGTCAGTGCATCCCACAACGCCACCATCTGATGGCGGTTAATGCCTGCAACCGGTTCCGGCTGGCGATACATCGCCACGTTTTGCACGCGTTCGCCCAGCTGGGATTCATCCAGTGGCGTGACAGTGTCACTGCCACGTTGCGCGTATTGCAGTGCCAGCACCGCCACCAAATCACATTCGGTCAACAGGGAGAGCTGTACCGGCCAGTTGCTGTCGCTGCTCTGCTGCTGGCCGCTGAAGCGCTGCACCAGATTCGCTGTATGCTGCTGTGGATTGAGCTGGCTGGCGTAATCCACCACGCTGTTACCCAGTGCACATTCCAGGCGGCCTTTCTCGCTGGATGCCAGTGCACCAATCAAATAGGACTTGCCCGCCTGGGCCAGGCCAAACAGCCCAATGGCACAGTTCAGCGGGGTATTCCGCGCCAGTACGCTGGCATGGTTATGCTGACGCAGCAGTTTGATCGCCAGACGATCCGCTTCCATATTCAGGCGAGGCGCCTGCGAACGGTTCACATCCAGCCAGGCCAGCGCCTGCTCAATGCCCTGGGTCAGGGCATCACGTTTTTTATTCGCCTGGGCGGTCAGGATTTTATTCAGAGATTTCATTTCTTGTAGACGCTCCCGCTGTCAATCCAGTAATGCGCCATACCTGAAGCGCTGCTGGCCAGCGTATTCAGACGCAGGCGCAGATGCTCCAGCGGCACCTGGCTGCCATCATCCAGAGTGGCATCGGCAATATCAAACCGTTCCGGGCCAAATTCACCAAACGGACGGCTGACCGCCAGCTTGATACGTAACACTTTATCGCCCGCAACGCTGCGCGCCAGCTGAGAATCCACAATGGTCAATGTATAGAGCGGCGAAGCAGGCCAGCGGTCGTTATCCAACTGACGGAAGCCAAGCGTGATGGCCCCGCGTACCTGGAAGCGGCTGCGGACATCCAGCGTGAAGTTGTGCTGATCCAGATCGATATCACTGTACCAGACGTTTTCGGCCGTCAGTGCGCCGGTGCCGTCGAGCATGCCAAGATAGCGGATTGTTGAGTACGGCTGGAAATCACCGGCTTTAAACCAGAAGTTAGCCAGTCGCAGGTCAAGTGACAGCAGGCATAGCATCGCACCCACCGCCGCCGTTGATTTCGGGTTCTCGATTTTTCCCTGCTTGTTGAACGGATACCAGTCATTGGTGTGGTAACCATCCAGCGACAGAATGCGGCTGACCGGCAGCGGTTGCAGATGGCGGAACAGCGCCTGAACACCGGGGAAGCGCGAAGGGCGCCCGGTCAGCAACAGCACGTCACAATCATAAACCGCCACCACTTCGGACATGGAACGCAGGCTGTGCGTGATATTCATACGCGGGGAGAGGAACTCCGCATGCAGTTTGCTGAGGCGCACAATCAGCGGCACCGAGAGAATATCAAAGCCTTTGGCTTCGCCCGGCAGCTCGCGCTGGATCTCGCGGTTAATATAGTCGAGTAATTTTTCCGTCGGTGCCTGTGCCAGCAGTTCACCAAAGCGGGCATCAATTTCAGCCGTCAGATCGAGCGGGTCGAAAGTCTCATAGGCTTCGAGGATCGCCTGGCCCAGCGGAATAAACAGTTGTAATGTCACCTGCTGACGCAGCGTGGAGTGCCCGTCAAGACGGCCTTCATGCCCGAACAGACGCGTCATCACTGCTTCCGGATTGACCATGCCTGCCTGCTTAAATGCACCCTGCAAAGCGGGCAGCACGTACAGTTGGATCACATCCAGCAGAATATCGTCACCCGCCAGCTTAAAGCCTTCACGGAACAGCAGGCGCGGCATGATTTTGACGTTGTTGCCCACGCCGTCGTCCAGGCGGTACTGGGTAATCGCCAGGTCGGTGGTGCCGCCGCCAATATCAATGGAGGCAATGCGCAGCGTTTTGCCCGCCGGTTCATCGGCGGCGCGCGCGCGATCCGGACGCGCCATGCTGGCGAAGAAGGCTTCGGCACGGCCGCCAAAGTTCACCTGGGTTTCGTTATACAGGTACACCATCTGCCCACAGGTGGCTTCATCCCACTCCATCTGCACATCCGGCACCGGTACGCTGCTTTTGGCTTTATCAGCGGCGCTGGTGAAATCATCATCCATCGGGTGCCAGCCCATCGCTTTCCACACCAGTGCAATGGCTTCCAGCATCCGGCGGCGGAAGATCTCACGTTCCGGCTTTGGCATCGCCGACGGCAGGGTGAGGATAATATTGCGCAGCTGGCGCGGGGCGCTGCTGTGCAGCATCTTCTGGCGTTGCAGCGGGCTGTTCATCTGCAACAGCGCCTGCGCCAGCAGTTCAGAAAGCATCAGGCTCATCACCGAACTGCGGCTGTAGTGCGGCGCGAACACCGGCAGGCGTTCTTCCAGCGGAATGCTGTAGAGCGGCTGGCCCTCGTCATTGATCAGATAGGTCAGCGGCAGTGCCGTCGCCAGCGGTTCCTGCAACACATTGCCCGGCGTGCGGCTGAAGCGCCAGCCCGGCGTATAGCTCTCTTCATCCCACAGATAACGACGCGGGCTGGAGAGACCGGTGGCGCCTTCAGTGCCAAGGCGCTGTAACGCCAGCTGCCCGGCTTCACGGCCGACGCGGGTAATGGAAGGCCAGATAAAGGCATCATCACGGCCACTTTCCAATGAGAAGTTCTGCTTACCAAAACTGGCCTGGGCGAACTCCACCCGGCTTTCAAACAGCTCGTTATACAGCTGATGCGGCTCGCTGAGGTTACGCATCTGCAATTCGTAGGTGTGCTTCAGCCCCTGATGATCGTCAACATGATCTTCCACCATGATGCCGCAGGTGTGTGAGTTGCCGACGTCGAGGATCAAATCAACGGCAATGGCGGGTTCCTGAAGGGTGGCCGCGCTGATTTTCAGCTCCGGCACGGAGAGTTGCTGACCGAGCAGATGCAGAATATTCAGATAGTGTGCCTGGTACTCGAACTCACGCAGTGATGCTTTGATGTTCACCTGCGGGCGCTGTTCCAGCGTGGCGGCTGCCTGAGTAAAGGCCTCGCGCAGCCAGCCGTCAATCCAGGTGTGATCGAGAAACTCACCCAGTTCATCGCTGCGATGGGCCAGCGCAAAACTGACGCCGTTCTTCACATCGTTAACGTTCAGCGCCAGCGATTCATCCTCTCCATCGGCCCAGACTTTGGTATCGAACGCCAGCACCACGCGGTGAGTATTACCATTGGCGTCCGGCGTATCCAGTGCCACGATGCGCACGCGTGCCCAGTTATCCGGCCCACCAATAAAGGTGCGAGGAGGATTAAAACGGAAGAACGGCAGCGGCAACCACTGACCGTTAAGCAGCGTCAGCGACTGTGCCAGCGGGAAGCTGAATTCGGGTTTCACCACTTCCGGTGGTGTGCCCGCCGCCTGTGGCAGCAGGTATTTCCCGGCCTGCGCGTGATAATTCAGGCGCAGCAGCGGGCCATTCGCGGTCTGACGGACAAATTTTCCCGGCCAGTCAGCGTTCAGATCCGGGTTTAACGCAAAGTCGAGGAACTGAATGCCGCTGTTCTGAACCAGCGTCATATTCGGTTTGAAGTCAGCAATTGTCGCCAGCATTATGATTTACTCTCACGCTTCATGGTCATTGGCAGCACGGTGTCGTCGTTATAGCGGCCACTGCATTCGGCAGCACCAGTCAGACCCTGTTTACACACCAGTTCCGGCATCTGATAGCGGGAACCGTCGGTGCAGCGTGCTTTGGTGCGGCTGTTAATCACCAGGTTACCGGAAGACATCAGCCCGGCAAACACATCCACCTTACAGGTGACGCCACTTCCCTGGGTAATGCGGGCAGTGCCTTTGCCGTTCTTCAGCTGATATTTCAGCATCGGTGGGGTGCCGGTCGGCAGGTTTTTCTGCACCAGCACACGCCAGTTGCCGTTGAGGAATTTCGTTGAACCAATCTTAACGGCATCCTGCGGCATCACCAGGTCATCTTTGCCTGCCGGACGCGCATCCGCGACCGCTTCAGGGGCCGGAGCAGGCTCTGTCGCTGCTACCGCCGGGGTAGCTGGAACAGGTGCAATCACTGCTGCGGCCAGCGGCAGTGTGGTGGTTTTCACCGGAACCACCGCCGCGGCGGTCGCGACAGGCTGAGGTTCAGGCTGTGGTGCGGGTTCAGCGGCCGTTTGTTTGGCGATGGGCGCATCATGCGGTTCTTCTGCCGGTTTGTCGCTGCGGTTTTTCAGCTGCACGCCAAAGGTGATCAGCAGAGCAACGGCGGGCAATACCCAGCTGTAACGCAGCCAGATTTTAGCTTTCGGTTTCGTGGTTGCAGCGGCAGGTGCCACTGGAGCAGACTCTGGCTCGGATTCCTCAACCGCTTCTGGCTCATCGATAATTTCCAGTGCTGGCATCGGCGGAACCACCACCGGAGGCGGCACCGGAACAGGCGCGGCCACAGCAGGCTCGGGCGCGATCAGCGGGGCAATCACCGGGGAGACTGTCGCGGCAATCGAAGTCGGCGTGACCAGCGGCGCAGCAGCAGGAGCCAGGCGCGACAGACCGAGGGACGGCACATCATCTTCTTCAATGCGCAGACAGTCGAAGACATCCTGACGTGATTTTTTATCCAGGCTGACAAAGCCCCAGAAGGTAATCACCGGTTTGCCACCGACAAGGTAAACGTAGTTTTGATCGGGGAATTGCAGGGCTTTGTTGAGCAGGGCGCCAAACAGTTTCTGGCTGGGTTTATCCGACTGCTGCGCACGTTCGCCGATGTCGGCAATCGTGGTCTGACAGGCCAGCAGTTGATTCAGTGCTGCGGTGCGCGCAGCGTTGCTGGCAGCGGCCCAGGAGGTGACTTTTCCCTCCACCGGGGAGTACCAGTCAAGGCGGTCTCCGGCATCGTTCGGCTGCGGGATAGCCAGGCAGTCGGCAACCTGCGATTGTTTTCTCAGGCGCAGGGTTTCGCGCAGTTGCAAAGCCGACAGATAAACGGGCTGTCCGTTCTCACCGAGGGCGAGGATGGCGTCGAGATTACCGCTGCGTAAGAAGATTTTTGCCACGCAAAGAGACCTTATAGTCAGAGTTCGGAAGTAAAAAGCGTGTGTAATCAGACTATTTTAGTTGTACGTGACTTAAATCAAATGCGCAAATAAGCAATAAAACAGGTGAGTACTTAGGGCATAACCCGGTGATCTGGTGAAGATTTCGCCAGTGCTGGTGACCATCGTCATCTGTCGACTGCTGACTGCATGTTCAGTTCTGATATACAGGTTATATTAGTTTCATTAATGACTTCTAATATTGAATCGCATAATATCGCATTTTTGGGATCTCGCCCGCGATGGAGTCGTAAACGTGTTAATCGTAGGGCGTACTGCTGGCCCTAAAAATAAAGAGGTTTATGAGGCTGTTACAGATAAACAAAATGAGTCTCTTAAATGGCTTGTTTCTGAGATTGCTTCTAAATTTAATGTTCCTATGACTGAGGTTTACAGGCATCCTGATATAGGAAGGAAAAACAAAACGGAAGCGAGTACAGCAAAATGGAAATAGCAAAATACTTACTTTATGCATTTACACTACTTTCCTTATCTGCTGAGGCAGCAAGAGAAGTAGCACATGTAGAAATTATCAAGAGTGGTTACTTCGATGAAATCGATAAGGAAGATCCTTACAACTACGCCGAGGGATGTAAATTATTTAAACCCACCAAAGAGAAACTTATCAACTACTTCTCTAAAGCTGAAGAAAATGGATACGGATGGATGCACGAGTATTACACGCCTTGCATCGCCTCTGGCACGGTAACGTTTAAGGACGGCTCTTATGGGGATTGGGTAATGCACGATAGTGGTTATGGATGGGTAACCTTTAAAGATAAGAAGAATGATGGAAAGGAAGTGTCTTTTCTTCATGTCAATAATGGATGGGGGTTGGAATAGAAATACCCCCCTCTGTTACCCGGTCCATCCGTTATTGCCGTAAACGCGCAACATCACCGCCACTGATCGCCGCCAGATTCTGCGTGATCTTCTCTGGCGACCAGTCCCACCAGGCGATTTTCTCCAGCTCGGCAATCACTTCATCGCTGAAACGCTGACGGATCACCTTCGCCGGGTTTCCTCCTACAATGCTGTAAGCAGGAACATCAGACACCACCACTGAACGTGATGAGATAATCGCGCCGTTACCGATGGTGACGCCGGGCATAATCAGGCAGTCATAACCCATCCACACGTCATTACCCACGCGGGTGTCGCCTTTATAGGGCAGGTCACCAGGCTCGGGCGCAGCACTTTCCCAGCCGTTGCCGAAGATAAAGAAAGGGAAGGTAGAGAGGCCGGAGGTCTTATGATTGGCGCCATTCATGATAAATTTCACCCCGCGCGCCAGGGCGCAAAATTTACCAATAATCAGCTTATCGCCGATGAACGGGTAGTGATAAAGCACATTACGCTCAAAGTTCTCTGCACCTTCCGGGTCGTCGTAATAGGTGTAATCACCAATCAGGATATTGGGGTTGCTCACGCTATTTTTGATAAAGCAGACCTGCGGAAAGCCAGGTAAGGGGTGAAGAGTGGCGGGATCGGGTCCGTGCATAGATACTCCTGAAATGAAATCCTGAGGGGCAGTATAGACCGCAGGCCCGGATCGGGTTCAAATCGGGCGCAGCAGATGTAAACTTCTCGTAAATTAAGAACAACCCTAATCAGAGACGGGTGTTTTTAGCCTGGTGCAGGAGTATTATAGCCGTCTGAAATTACGCTGAGGATAGACCGCTTCATGTTTTCTCGTTCCACGCTCGCCGCGCTCACGGCCACCTTAATGCTGGCAGGTTGCAGCCACAAAACAACGCAGGCCCCGGCAACGGTAGATGTATCTGCCGCCGAAGCGACACCTGCGGTTTCCGCGTTTGCTGCCGGCCCGACGCAGCTTAACGTGACCCACGTTATCTCCCGTGCTGACGATGGCTCCTCCGTCATCCTGACCATCGACGGCGTTGAAGCCGGTACGCTGACGCGCGGAGAAAACAAAGAACTGTTTGTTCCTGAAGGCAAGCATAAGGTCGGTGGCTATGTTCAGACACTGTTCGGCCTGGGCCGTGTGACCATTCAGTCGGTGGAAGTCACCACCAAAACGGATCAGGCAACGCATGTGTCCTATTCCGTCACCAAAAACAAACCCGCGTTTACCCTGACAGAAAAAGCCGCAGGCTGATGCTGTTCTTACCCTGTTCCACGCAAGGAACAGGGTAATCGCCCCCATTCTCAGACGATCCCTAACCCTGTACTGCCGATCTCTCCGCACTGAGCCGCTATAATGGTCAGTTCATTTTCCGATGGAGAGTCTTCCATGTTATATCGCCTTACCCTAACCACCCTCACTGCCGCACTGCTATTGACGGGTTGCGCGCGCCAATCCGTAGAGGTTCCTGACGATCAGTATGCCCGAGGCCCCACGCAGATTAACGTGTCGCATATTGTGACTCAGACTGATGATGGTTCTGCGGTCGTCGTCACCGTGGATGGACGAGATGCGGGGGTTCTGGACAATGGCGAAGGGACACTGTTGCATGTGCCGGAAGGCAAACATAAAGTCGGTGGCTACGTGCCGACGTTGCTGGGCCGCGTGACGATCCCTTCGGTGGATGTCACCACATCACACAATGAAGTGACGACGGTGGCCTATTCGGTCGCACGGGATAAAGCGGCGTTTAGTGAAGTCGCCCGCTTACCTGGATAAAAAGCCAGGATAAAAAGCCTGGATAATAAAAAGGCAGGGATAGTAAAAAAGAGAGGAGCAGGAAAGCAGGGAGAGCAGAACAGAAAGAAGATTGCCCCTGGAACAGGCCAGGGGCAGGGCGATTACAGCGCCATATCGTGTTGCGGGCTTTCGGCACGCTTCTCAGGCTGAGAAGGAGCGTCAGACGGCTTCGTATTGTTCATATTAATCACCGGTGGTTTCACCAGCTGCAGGGTCGCTGCGGTATCATCCCACACCTGCTGAGTCAGCGCGGTGTTGCCATTCAACTGCTGGCCATAGCTTGGAACGATAGTGCGGATCTTGCTCTGCCACTCGGGTGAGTTGAACTGCTCAGGGAACAGCTTTTTCATCACGTTCAGAGTGATAGGTGCTGCGGTGGAAGCACCCGGAGAAGCACCCAACAGGGCCGCCAGGGTTTTCTGCTGATCGGTCACAATTTCAGTACCGAGTTTCAGCACGCCGCCTTTATCTTCATCTTTCTTGATGATCTGCACGCGCTGACCGGCCTGAATCAGTTTCCAGTCTTCTTTACGCGCATTCGGGTAGTACTCTTTCAGCGCTTCAAAGCGGTCGTTGTCATCCAGCATCACCTGACCAATCAGGTATTTCACCAGGTCGAAGTTATCCATACCCACGTGCGTCATTGGCATAAAGTTGCTGGTGGTGGTGGTGCTTAACAGATCAAACAGCGAGCCATTTTTCAGGAACTTGGTAGAGAAGGTCGCGAACGGCCCAAACAGTACCACGCGCTTACCGTCAAGGTAGCGGGCATCCAGATGCGGTACAGACATCGGTGGTGCGCCTACTGACGCCTGGCCGTAGACTTTTTCAGTATGCTGTTTGGTAATCTCAGGGTTTTCGCTCACGAGGAACGAACCACCCACCGGGAAGCCTGCATAGTTATCCGCTTCCGGGATGCCGGTTTTCTGCAGCAGCTTCAACGCACCGCCGCCTGCACCGATAAAGACGTATTTCGCATCAACGCTGTGCTCTTCACCGCTTTTCACATCGGTGATGGTCACGTGCCAGGAGTTATCGGCATTACGTTTAAAATCGGTGGCTTCCGCTGAGGTTTCCAGCGTGAAGTTTTTATCTTTCTTCAGGCTGCCGATCAGCTGACGGGTGATTTCACCGTAGTTAACGTCAGTTCCGACCGGGGTCCAGGTGGCAGCGATTTTCTGATTAGGATCGCGGCCTTCAATGGTCAGGGGTGCCCACTGTTTAATTTGATTTGGATCGGTAGAGAATTTCATTCCCTGGAACAGCGTGGTCTGCTGTAACGCTTCATAGCGTTTGGTCAGGTAATTGACGTTGGTGTCACCCCAGACGAAACTCATATGTGGCGTGGAATTAATAAAGGAGTGCGGGTTATTTAAAATGCCGCGTTTCACCTGTGCGGTCCAGAACTGGCGGGAAATCATAAACTGTTCGTTAATTTCCAGCGCCTTGGACACATCAATGGAACCGTCTGGACGCTCTGGCGTATAGTTCAGCTCCATATTTGCCGAGTGACCCGTACCGGCATTGTTCCAGCCGTTAGAGGATTCAAGGGCCACGCCGTCCAGCTTCTCTACCATCAGCTGTTTCCAGCCTGGCTGAAGTTCCTGTAACCAGGTGCCAAGGGAGGCGCTCATGATACCGCCACCGATCAGCAGTACGTCGGTTTTCTGCGTGGCAGGGGTTTCAGCCCAGGTACTGGTGCAAACCAGTAAAGCTGACAGAGAAAGCAGGGGAATCGTTTTTTTGGAGTTAGACATTTTAAATAACGCATCAATATAGGTTAACAAATTGAGGTGATATTTTAGCGCAATTTAACGAAAAGTTAATAACTATTTATTATGTTTAAATCAAATCACGAAATTAATTTAATTACTTAACGTTTATTTTAATTACTCGTCAGGTTTATTTAGTTTTAAAACACAAAATAGAGGGTTATTAATTGGCTGAAAAAGCATGAGAAAAAGAATAATCAAGCTGGCGATTACCGCCAGCGCAATAAGGGCAAAAAATGAGGGGGAAGTCGACGGCAGCGAAGGTTCATTTGCCGTTTTTTCCCCTCATTTTCCCCATTGATGTGTTGTTCCGGGCGGTACAGCATGAAATGTTAACCGATGCGATTTAATGCATCCAGCACGTCGTGCGGCAATTCGAGCTGTGCGCTCGCCAGATTTTGCTCCAGGTGAGCGAGTGATGAGGTGCCGGGGATCAGCAGGATATTGGGTGAGCGTTGCAGCCACCACGCCAGCGCCACCTGAAGCGGGGTGGCCTCACAGGCAACGGCCGCCTCGCTCAGTGCGGCGCTCTGCAAAGGAGAGAACCCGCCGAGCGGGAAGAAGGGCACGAAAGCGATGCCGTCTTGTGCCAGCTGGTCAATCAATGCGTCATCCTGACGATGGGCGAGGTTATACATATTCTGCACGCACACGATCGGCGTGATACTGCGCCCCTGGGCGATCTGGGCTGCTGAGACATTACTCAACCCGATATGGCGAATCAGTCCCTGTTCTTTCAGTTCGAGCAAAGCCGTCAGTGAGGCTTCAATATCGCCTTCGGCAGGCTGGAACATATCAAACATCAGCCGCAGGTTAACCACATCCAGTACCTCTCGCTTCAGATTGCGCAGATTATCATGCACCGCGCTTTGCAGTTCCGCAGGGGACATCGCCGGGTTCCAGGAACCGTCACTGCCGCGCACAGCACCCACTTTGGTGACAAGGGTCAGGTCATCCGCATAGGGATGCAGCGCTTCGGCGATCAGCTGGTTGGTGATGTGCGGGCCGTAAAAATCACTGGTATCGATATGATTAATCCCGCTTTCCACCACCGCCCGCAGCACGGCGATGGCGGCCTGGCGATCCCGCGGCGGCCCGAAAACATGGGGACCAGCCAGCTGCATCGCACCATAACCCATGCGGGTGACTACGCGGTCGCCAAGTACACAGGTTCCGGCATTTTTTATCGTCATTGTCAGGCTCCAGATCGAGGTTGTAGAAAAAACCGTAAGGTGTTCCAATAAAATACGAATAATTATTCAGGTTGTGAATTCGCATATGATGAACGACAACGCTAAGGGACTTGAAGCGCGCAAACAGCCGCGGCAGGCGCGATCGCAGGCCACCGTTGAGGTGATCCTCGAGGCGACTATTCAGGTTTTGCTGGCGGAAGGGCTGCCCCGGTTGACCACGATCCGCGTGGCCGAGCGGGCTGGCGTGTCGGTGGGGACGCTGTACCAGTATTTTCCCCAGAAGCAGGCGCTGCTGTTTGCGCTGTTACAACGCCATCTGGAGAGGCTGGTAAGCATAATGGAAGGTGCCGCGTTATCCGCACAGGGTCAGCCACTGGCAGTGATGGTGAAACATATTGTCAGCGTGTTTATGCAGGTGAAAACCGAGAACCTGCACGAGTCGGCGGCGCTGTATGCTGTCGCCAGCGAACTGGATACGCGCAGCTATGTGCGCAGCGTGGAAGCGCGCAATCGCCTGGCGCTGGAAACGATGCTGGACAGTGCCAGCGACAGGCGGTTTGCCGATACGCCGGGGGTGACGTTTGTGTTTATGGGCGCACTGATCGGGCCGATACGGCTGCTGCTGGAAGGCGACCCTGAGCAGCAGGATATGGAGCGTCTTGCAGGCCAGCTCGAACTGTTATGCCTGAGCTATCTGGAGCACGTTTCGTTGCCACGCTGAGCGTGGCTCAGCTCTGGGCTGAGGTCATTAAGAGCAGTCTGCTTCAGGAATCGCGGTAGACAACGGGTTTAACTTCATTAGTTTCGGAAACTTACGATAGTTAAACATTGCCAATCAATTAAGATGATGCTTTGTGCAGTACAGGAAAGGTTTTTATTGTGGGGGTTAGTATGATTATTTTATTGAGATTTTCCATTTTACCTATTTATCTTTTTTCTATGATTTTATTGTATGTACTCGGTGTTGATAAGTACTCATGGATGAGTGAAATGGATCCTTCGGTGCCCCCTCACTCTATTGTTAATGATTCAAGTAATCAGCATCTCGTTTCCTCTGTACTGGTTGCCTTTATCATCATGATGCAACTTTTCTATTTTATTTTTGAAAAGAGTAAAAAGTGGAAGGCTACCTCAGTGATATTATTTTCCCTTATTGTTTCATTGTACGTTTTCAGATAGTTCATCCCCGTACCTGTCCGCCCGGATCGCCCCGCAATTTTCTTCATTACTGGCCCCAGTAACCGTACTAAAATAAAATCTGTTTTTTTCGAATAGAAACCCGCCCTGAGACGTTAACCGATCATCTTCCACCGTGACAGGAAACCGATCGCCATGTCTCACACCTCTCTCCCGCTGCGTCAGCGCTATGACACCTTTGCCCTGACGCTGCACTGGATCACTGCCGCCAGCGTCATTTTCCTTTTTGCTTCTGCCCATATCTGGGAACTGCTGGCGCGTGGCACGCCGCTGCGTAAAGGGTTGCAGTCCGTACATATCTCCTGCGGCATTTTGTTGGCACTGGTGATGATTGTGCGGCCGTTATGGCGTCTCTACAGCCAGCGACAGGCGCGTTTTGCCATGCCACCCGTGGCCGGGTCGCGACCGACGCGCATCCTGGCGCATGCCATGCACGGAGCGCTGTATCTGCTGCTGTTTGCACAAATCTCTCTGGGATTTCTGTTCCGCTGGGCACAGCAGGAGCCGTTCAGCTTTTTTGGCCTGTTAGATATTCCGGCCTGGATCGCGGTCGATCCGTCACTGCGTCATCAGATCGGCGGCTGGCACGATAACGTGGCCTGGGCGCTGATTATCCTTGCCTGCGCTCACGCGCTGGCTGCTCTGTTCCACCACTATGTTCTGCGCGATAACGTGCTGCGCCGTATGCTGCCCGCGCGTCGTTCCTCATCATCCCAATAAGGCTAACATCATGAAAAAATTAACGATAATCCTGCCTGCACTGTTACTGACGTTGTATGCGCCCCTGGCTCTGTCCATGGGCGACAGCAGCAGTGAAAGCAAAACCCCGGATTGCCCGAAAGGCCAGGTGTATGACAGCGGCAGCAAGCAGTGTGTACCCGAGAAAACCAGCCGTCTCAGCGATGATGATAAAACCCGTTATGCTTATCATCTGGCGAAAAAAGGGGAGTATCAGTCAGCACTTAACCTGCTGGATACCCTGAAAAATCCGGATACCCGCGAAGCCTGGAACTATCGCGGCTACGCCACACGCAAATTAGGGCGCACAGATGAAGGGATCGGCTATTATCAACGCTCGGTGGCGCTGGATCCGCGCTATGCCAAAGTGCGTGAATACCTGGGTGAAGCCTGGATGATCAAAGGACGTCCCGATCTGGCCCGTGAGCAGCTTGCTGCCATCAAGACCTTGTGCGGTGTGAACTGTGAAGAGTATCGGGATTTGCAGGCCGCGATTAACGGTCACCCTGAATCCTGATGATGAATCCGTGTGGAGGGTAGAAAAATCACCCGTAGTGAAGTCCGAAACCATCTGGCTGCCCATCTTGAACGCTTATGGCGTTACGGGATGGTGCTGTCACGTAATCGTGATGTGGCCGAAGAGCTGGTACAAACCACCTGTGTACGGGCGCTGGAACGCAGCGCCCAGTTTACGCCGGGAACACGCATCGATCGCTGGCTGTTCACCTTGTTGCACTCGGTGTGGATCAACGATCTGCGTGCCAGGCGCGTGCGGCTCGGGCAGGGATTTGTCGACAGTGAGGATCTGCACGCAGCGGATACCTGGTCGCACGAAGAGGACCGTATGCAGTATCAGCAAGTGATGCAGCGCGTGGAAAGGCTGCCGGAGGCTCAGCGTAATGCGGTGTTTCTGGTGTATGTAGAAGGGTTTACCTATCAGGAAGCTGCTGACACGCTGTGCGTGCCGATCGGCACCATCATGAGCCGTCTGGCAGCGGCAAGAGCCACGTTGTCCCGTGCGACAACTTCAGCGCCTGCACAGGAGAAACGCCGGTGAACAGAGAACGTTTTTGTCCCCCTTACAGCGATGAGGCGATAGTCGCGTGGCTGGACGCAGAAATGGATGCGGAAGAGGCTCAGGCCTTTGAGCAACAGTTAAAGCGCGATCAACCGCTGGCGGCCCGCACCGCCGAACTGATGAAAAGCAACCAGCCGTTTGCCGAGGCTTTCGACCCCCTGCTGGAGGCCGCACCCAGCGCACGCCTGCACGCAAACCTGGAGCGTCTGCTGGCGCAAACCCCGGCAACGGCGCCCGTGGTCCGCGCTCAGGTCAGCCGCCGTGCGCTGATTGCTGCGTCACTGAGTTTCCTGGTGATCGGTTCCGGCTTCGGTTACTTCGTGCGCCCGGATAATCGCTCGCGCCGCGATAGCGAGAAAATCCGCGATCTGGAATCGCAGTATATGTCGCTCTACAGTCCGGAAACGTTGGTGGATGTGGACAGCACCGCAGCGGTGATCGACCGCTCACTGGCCAGAACGGCACAGACGATGGGCCTGCACCTGAACGCGCAACAGCTCATGCTGCAGGACGCTGAGTTAAAAAGCGTGCGCCTGCTGCGCTATGACGATACCCGCATTGTGCAGATTGCCTGGGAGCACAGTGCGTATGGCCCGATGGCGCTGTGTGTTTCCCGCGAGGATCATAACAGTGCCACCCCGGTGCTGGGCGAACAGCGCCACGGCATGAATCTGGCCTGGTGGCACGCGGGAGGTTACCAGTACGTGTTGATTGGGCGAAGCCCGGCACCGTGGCTACAGCAGAGCGCCGGGTTGCTGCGTCAGGGACTGATGCCGACGTGATGACCACAGGCTTTGCCGACAGGGCGAAAATATCCTTGTTTTCACTCTGATGTTTATGACAGGGTGAACACCGGACATGTCACCCTTTCAGGAGCCACCGCATGAGTTCACATCCTCTTCGCCAGATCATCGAAGCCTGCGACCGCGCGATCACCGCCCGTGATTTTGACCAGTTGATGACGTGGTATGCGCCCGATGCCGCACTGGTGATTAAGCCGGGCATGATTGCCCGCGGCCACGATGAGATCCGCCGGGCGTTTATCGCCATCTCTGACCATTTTCAGGGGCAGCTGCGGGTTGAGCAGGGAACGATGCAGGTAATTGAAGGGGCGGGCGATGCGCTGGTGCTGATGGAAACGGTGCTGCATTACCCGGATGGCGCGGGCGAGACCCTAACCGTCACCCGGCGCGCCACCTATGTATTCAGGCAGGAGCCTGATGGCCGCTGGCTCTGCACCGTTGATAACTCCTACGGTACCGACCTGCTGGATGCCTGATATCGGCCCATTATTTGCGCGCAGCACGGCGATACAGCGTGCTGCGTGCCACGCCCAGCGCTTCTGCCGTTTTGCTCACATTACCGTTGAAGCGTTGCAGAGTGGCGGCGATCAGTTGTTCATCATGCTGTTGCAGTGCAGGCAGCGGTTCACTCACCGCCAGCTGATACTCCGCAGGGAGGCTGTCGCAATCCAGCACGTCGTTATCATCGGCGAGCGCCAGCAGCACTTTCAGTACGCTGCGTAACTGGCGCACGTTACCCGGCCACGGATGTTGCGCCAGGGTATCCCGCAGCAGCGGCGTCATCTCAATACCACGCTGCTCACCGCCCAGTTCCTGCCAGAGCTGGCGAATAAAAGCAGGCAGTTCTGCCCAGTCGCGCAACGGTGGCAGCGTCAGAGAGAACTCCTGCAAGCGATAAAGCAGATCCTCACGGAACGCACCCTCAGCCACTAACTGTGGCAGATTACGGTGGGTCGCGCAGATCACCGCAAAACTCACCGGCCAGCTGCGGCTGGAGCCGAGCGGGGCCACTTCTTTCTCCTGCAACACGCGCAGCAGACGGGTTTGCAGCGCCAGCGGCATATCGCCAATTTCATCAAGGAACAGCACGCCGCCGTCAGCTTCACGAATTTTCCCGATATAGCCATTCTTACTGGCCCCGGTAAAGGCACCGGGCTGATAGCCAAACAGCTCTGATTCGATCAGTGACTCCGGGATGGCCGCGCAGTTGATCGCCACAAACTTCCCCTGATGCCAGCGGCTCTGCTGATGCAGCGCCCGGCTGACATATTCTTTACCACTGCCGGTTTCTCCATGCAGGCACAGCGACACCCCCGCATTGATCAGCCGCACCATCTTCTCGCCGCCATCTCGCAGCGAGAACGGCAGAGTGGAGGAGGTGATGGCGGTCGAGGCAAAGTGTGTGCGGGCCGGGGCACGCAGTCGGAAAAAATAGTGCTGCTGGCTGCGGGTGGTGAGCGGCTGTGGCACCTGATTTGCCTGCTGTTCGAGCTGTGGGAACAGCTGCTGGAAGGTCAGGCAACCCAACTGTTCCGCTCCCAGTTCCAGTTCACGCATCGCCACGCGGTTGGCGGCCATCAGAATATTGTCAGAGAACACCAGCAGCAACTCTTCCACACGGTCAATGCCCTGAACCTGGCGGTGCAGACTCATCATCCACTGATCGGGGTGCAGGCTCTGCTTGATCCACAGATATTCAATGTGCTTCGCGGCGTCTTTGATCCAGGCCAGGGTATGCGGATGCGCAAAGTGTGCCGGGCCGGAGATATCCAGCACCCCGGCAATCTGTCCACCAGGGCTTTGCAGCGGGATCGCCGCGCAATACAGCCCCTGGTTGCTGGTGAGAAAATGCTGCTGGCCGTCGATTTCACAGCAGTCATCAATCGCCAGAGCGGTGCCGATGGCATTGGTGCCGCGCCCGCACTCACTCCAGAGATTGCCCGGTGCCAGCGCAAAGCGTTCCGCTTTTTGCAGCGCCTGCATATCACCAAAGGTGTTCAGCACCAGCCCGCTGGCATCCGACAGGATCACCACGGCCTGTTTCTCGGCAATTTTCTCGGCTAATGCCCGGATGGCAGGCTGGGCAAATTGTTGCAGCGTGGCGTGGTGGGCGAGGGCATCGGCCAGTTCTGCCTGGCGAATGCGGGGAAAGTCGTCGGACAGGCGATCCAGACCGTAAAGCTGGCTGCGAAACCAGGAATCACTCAGCACTGGGTTTGGCGCAAACGGTGGCGTACTGACGGCTGACGAATTTCCCTGCATTGATAACCTCATGCCCTGGTGACAGTGTTGCAATATTGTAGCCATCTGGTTTTTTCGGTGTTGCGATTTGCAACACAGATGCGAAAAGTTTCCGTTATGGTTTGCGATAGCAGCGGTCACTCGCTTCGTATTACTCTGATCATCATCATTATTTTTACAATCCCACTAAGGTAAAAAATTGGCACGGGGTGTGCAATGGGAAAGAGGCAATCGTAACAACGTCCGGGACAGGATCGCGCTGCGGTTGTTTATCTCTCAAAGACCTACCCTACAAGAGGATTTTGCGATGCGTTATTCCCATCCTGGTACACCCGGTGCTTTAGTGTCTTTCAAAGCGGCCTATGGCAACTTTATTGATGGCAAATTCGTCGAACCGCAAAGCGGTCAGTATTTTATGAACACCTCTCCGGTGAACGGCAGCGACATTGCGCAGTTCCCGCGTTCTGATGCCCGTGATATCGATGCGGCGTTAGATGCCGCCCACCGTGCGGCCGACGCCTGGGGAAAAACCAGCGTGCAGTATCGTTCTAATCTGCTGTTACAGCTGGCCGATCGTATAGAAGCCAATCTGGAATACCTTGCCGTGGCAGAAAGCTGGGATAACGGTAAACCAATCCGCGAAACGCTGAATGCCGACCTGCCGCTGGCGGTTGACCATTTTCGTTACTTTGCCGGGTGCCTGCGTGCCCAGGAAGGGAGCGCCAACGAAATCGATGAAAAAACCGTGGCCTACCATTTCCATGAACCGCTGGGCGTGGTCGGGCAGATTATCCCGTGGAACTTCCCGCTGCTGATGGCCGCCTGGAAACTGGCCCCGGCGCTGGCAGCCGGAAACTGTGTGGTGCTGAAACCCGCAGAGCAAACCCCACTGGGTATCACGCTGTTGCTGGAACTGGCAGGCGACCTCTTCCCGGCTGGCGTGCTCAACGTGGTGCAGGGCTTTGGCCGTGAAGCGGGCGAAGCCCTGGCAACCAGCAAGCGCATTGCCAAAATCGCCTTTACCGGCTCCACACCGGTTGGCCGTCATATCATGGCCTGCGCGGCAGAAAACATTATTCCCTGCACCGTCGAGCTGGGCGGCAAGTCACCGAATATCTACTTCGCCGATGTGATGAACGGCGAGCCGGAGTTTATCGACAAGGCGGTAGAGGGGCTGGTTCTGGGCTTCTTCAACCAGGGCGAGGTCTGCACCTGTCCGTCACGCGCACTGATCCACGAATCAATCTATGCGCCGTTTATGGAAAAAGTGATGGCGAAAGTGGCGACCATCCGTCGTGGCGATCCGCTGGACACCGACACCATGATTGGCGCACAGGCATCACGCCAGCAGTTCGACAAAATCCTCTCGTATATTGATATCGCGCGCCTGGAAGGCGGAAAAATCCTGACCGGCGGCGAACGTGCCAGCATCAGCAAAGAGCTGGATAACGGCTACTACATTCAGCCAACGCTCATCCAGGGCGACAATCAGATGCGCTGCTTCCAGGAAGAGATCTTTGGCCCGGTGATCGGGGTCACTACCTTTAAAGATGAAGCCGAAGCGCTGTCCATCGCCAATGAAACCCAGTTCGGGTTGGGCGCAGGTATCTGGACGCGTGACACCAATCTGGCGTATCGCATGGGCCGCAGCATCAAGGCCGGGCGCGTATGGACTAACTGCTATCACATCTACCCGGCACATGCGGCCTTTGGGGGATACAAACAGTCCGGCGTGGGCCGTGAAACGCACAAGATGGCGTTGAATGCCTATCAGCAAACCAAAAATCTGCTGGTCAGTTATGACACAGCACCGTTAGGGCTGTTTTAAGCCTGTTTTCTTTCGAGGATTGAATAATGAAAACGATGAAAGCCGCAGTAGTGAAAGCCTTTGGCGAACCGCTGGTGATTGAGCAGGTGCCGATCCCTGAAGTCGGGCCGGGCCAGCTGCTGGTAAAAGTGGTGGCTACCGGTGTCTGTCATACTGACTTGCATGCTGCCGAAGGTGACTGGCCGGTGAAACCTCAGCCGCCATTTATTCCGGGCCATGAAGGCGCAGGTTATGTCGTCGCGGTAGGTGAAGGCGTAAAGCATATAAAGGAAGGGGATCGCGTGGGCGTCCCCTGGCTGTACTCTGCCTGTGGCCACTGCGAACACTGTCTGGACAGCTGGGAAACCCTGTGCCATTCGCAGCAAAACGCCGGTTATTCGGTTAACGGTAGCTTTGCCGAATACTGTCTGGCCGACGCTAACTACGTTGGCATCCTGCCGGATAACGTTGATTACAATGAAATCGCGCCAATCCTCTGTGCTGGTGTTACCGTGTACAAAGGTCTGAAAATGACCGAAGCCAAAGCGGGTGACTGGGTGGTCATTTCCGGTATTGGTGGGTTGGGCCATATGGCGGTGCAGTACGCCGTAGCGATGGGCTTTAACGTGGCCGCCGTGGATGTCGACGACGAAAAACTGGCCTTCGCCAAACGTCTCGGCGCCACTGTCACAGCAAACGCCCGTAACGTTGACCCGGCAAAAGTGTTTAAAGACACGTTCGGCGGCGCACATGCGGTGCTGGTGACGGCAGTATCACCCAAAGCCTTTGAACAGGCGATTGGTACGATGCGTCGCGGCGGCACCATGGTACTGAACGGTCTGCCACCGGGTAAGTTTGACCTGTCGATCTTCGATATGGTGCTGGACGGCATTACCGTGCGCGGTTCGATCGTGGGGACGCGTAAAGACCTGCAGGAAGCGCTCGACTTTGCGGGTCGCCACAAGGTAGCGGCGAATATTTCGGTTGAGCCGCTGGCCAATATCAATGATATCTTTGCCCGCATGCATGCCGGGAAAATTGAAGGCCGCATCGTGGTCGATCTGGCCCTGTAATGTCTGTCTGACGACGGCAACACCGGATTAATCCGGGTTTCACAGCAGGCATAGCTTCAGCGCTATGCCTGTTCGCAAAATGTAAAGTATCAGTGATATCATCTGCCAGGTGTTCACTTATTAAAAGCCCGCATATGATCCTGACCCCGCAGAACATTGACTCTCTTAATACCATTTCACACTGGCTTGCCGTTAATGATGTCAACGGCGAACAGGAGTTGCACGCTGATGTGGCTATTCTGGCTGGCCATGCCGTGCTGCCGGGGCTGATCGGGGCCTTTACCCGGCTGGCTGACACCTCAATTCCTTTGTTGCTGAGCGGCGGCACGGGTCACTCCACTGAGCTGCTGAAAACCGCATTGAACACAGTGCAGGTCAACAGCGATGCATCGAGCGAAGCACAGTTGCTGGCCGACGCAGCCGTGCAACTCTCCGGCATCAAGGCAGATCGGCTGATCATTGAAGATCAATCACGTCACTGCGGGGAGAATGCTGCCTTCAGCCGTCGAAATCTGCTCGCGCGAGAGATGCCGGCACAGCGTATCATTCTGATTCAGGACCCGCTGATGCAGCGCAGAACCACCGAAACCTTCCATCATGAGTGGCAGCGCCAGGGGCAACAGGTCGATTTCATCAGCTGGCCGGTGTTCGTGCCGCAGCTGGTGTTACAGGACGACCAGCCGGTCATCACCGGGGCGGCATCGCAACAGGGATTGTGGGCACTGGACCGCTATGTTTCGATGGTGCTGGGAGAAGTGCGGCGGCTGCGTGATGACAAAGAGGGCTATGGTCCCCTGGGCCTCGGGTTTATCGGCCATGTGGATGTGCCTCACGCAGTGGAACATGCCTGGCAGCGGCTGATGGCCGAACCTGAACTGGCGGCGCTGGTGCGCTGAAATGACGACGGAACCCGATCTCAACTTACTGATTGCACTGGATGTGCTGCTGAATGAGGCCAGCGTGGCGGCAGCGGCACGCCGTCTGGGCTTAAGCGCCTCGGCCATGAGCCGCACGCTCAGCCGCCTGCGCAGCGTTACGGGCGATCCGTTGCTGGTGCGTGCCGGGCGCAACATGGTGCTGACGCCCTGGGCCGAAGCGATCCGCGAACGCAGTCAGAACGCGGTCTTAGAAGCCCGTGCGGTGCTGCGTCCTGCGGTGGCCGAACAGCATCCCGCCAGTCTGGACTGCACGTTTACGCTGCGCGCCAATGACGGATTTGTTGAAGCTTTTGGCCCGGCATTGATTGCGACAGCAGCGCTATCCGCGCCGTTGGTCCGTCTGGTTTTTGCCCCCAAACCGGAGAAAAGCGTCAAGCCGCTGCGCGAAGGACGCGTGGATCTGGAGATTGGTGTGCTGGGCGAGATGGGCCCGGAGATTCGTGTGCAGGCGCTGTTCCGCGATCGTTTCGTCGGTGTGGTGCGTCAGGGCCATCCGCTGTCGCAGTTACCTGATGTCAGCGTCAGCGACTATGTTGCCTGGGGGCATGTGGTGGCCTCACGCAGCGGACGGGCGGAAGGCCCGGTGGACCAGGCGCTGGCAGAACAGGGCGTGCAACGGCGGGTCAGCGCCGTGGTGCCTGCTTTTCCGGCTGCGCTGGCCGTGGCGCGCGCCTCCGATCTGGTGGCGCTGGTGCCGGCATCCTTCCTGCTTAATCAGCCAGCCGGGCTGTTGTACCGTTTTGAACTGCCGGTCAAAACCGGTGCCATCACCGTGTCACAGATGTGGCACCCGCGCTCGGAAGTGGACCCGGCGCACCGCTGGCTGCGGCAACTCCTGTTGACAGTATGCCGTCAGCGGGTGCCGGATTGATCTTCTCCTCCCAGGTGGATCGTCACATGATGGTGCTGCCCCTCATCCCGTAGGGGAATGCAATCCTCCGTCAGATCCGCGCCATCCAGCGTGATGTGATAATCCCCCTCACTGCGCACCACCTGAATATGATATTCGCTGCTGCCATGCTGATACGTCAGGCTGACGGAAGGCCAGTGTGCAGGCAGTAATGGCCTGACTGCCAGCGCATCCGCATGGCGGGTAATCCCCAGTAGAGACTCCACCAGCAGGCGGTAAGCCCAGCCCGCCGATCCGGTGTACCAGCTCCATCCACCGCGTCCGGTGTGTGGTGCGACACTGTAGACATCCGCCGTCATCACCCAGGGTTCAACTTTATAGCGTGCCACCGCATCGGCATCCAGGCTGTGATTGATTGGATTGATCAACGACCACAGTTGCCAGGCTCTTTCACTGTTGCCCATTTGGGCAAAGGCCATCACCGCCCAGATAGCACCATGCGTATACTGCCCGCCGTTTTCACGCACGCCCGGGACGTAGCCCTGAATATAGCCGGGATTCGGCCCATCGCCATTAAACGGCGGCGTTAACAGTTTGATCATCCCTGCGTTGTCATCAACCAACCGTGCATCCAGTGATTGCATGGCTTTTGCGCACTGTTCCGGCGTTCCGGCACCGGAGAGGACAGCCCAGCTCTGCGCGATAGCATCAATCTGGCAGGCCTGCGACAGATGGGAACCCAGCGGTTCGCCGTTATCAAAATAACCGCGTCGATACCATTCACCGTCCCAGCCGGCGCTGTTAAGGTTATCGCGAAGCTGGTCTGCCTCTTTGCGGCATTGCAGGGCAATATCCGTTTGCTGCCGCTGTTCTGCCAGCGCGCCAAAACGCCGTAAAATATCGTAGAGGAAGAAGCCAAGCCAGACGCTTTCCCCTTTCCCTTCACTCCCCACCCGATTCATCCCGTCATTCCAGTCACCCGTCCCCATCAGCGGCAGGCCGTGTTGCCCAAAACGCAGGCCGTGAAGCAGGGCTTTCAGACCATGCAGCCAGACGGTATCTTCGTGAGCACTGATGGTGGGCTGCTCGTAAACGGACTCTTCACCGGGCTGCGGATGTTTGCCTTCCAGCCAGGGGACGGACTCCTCCAGCAGCGTCATATCGCCGGTCGTGGTGATGTAATGACAAATCGCCAGCGGCAACCAGAGGTAATCATCCGAACAGTGAGTACGCACGCCATTCCCGAGAGGAGGATGCCACCAGTGCTGGACATCGCCCTCAATAAACTGCCGGGAGGCACAAAGAACAATCTGTTCACGCAGGCGCTCAGGTGCGGTGTGACTCAGGGCAAGCGTATCCTGCAACTGGTCACGGAAACCGAAGGCGCCGCCCGACTGGTAGTAACCGCTGCGCGCCATAATGCGACAGGCCAGCGTCTGGTACAGCAACCAGCCGTTCACCAGCAGGTTGACCGTTGGATCGGGCGTGGTGATCACCACTTTATCCAGAATCCGGTGCCAGTACTGATGAACCTGCGCCAGCTCATGGCGAGCAGCATCCTCATCCAGATATTGGGCGATAAGCGCTTCCGCCTCCTGCTGATTTTGCCCCACGCCCAGTACAAAGATGAACGTGCGCTGGTCGCCATCAATAAGCGTGGTGGCTGACTGCACCGCCGCACAGGGATCAAGCCCTGCGCCCGTGGTATCCGGCAGTCGCTGCTGTTGCATCGCCGCTGGGGAACGGCGTGAACCGTGACGGCAGAGGAAGGCCCGCCTGTCACCTGTCAGTGAACAGTGTGCCCCGGTCACCGCGAAGAATGCCGTTCTTTCAGAGCCGTTGCTGTTGTAGTAGTTACTGGCCAGCACACCGCAGCCGGTGCGAACAGTGGAAGGGTGCGTGATGATATGCATGGCTGACTTGCTGCGCGATTCACCCAGCGTCCATTCAACATAACCCGTGACAGAGATTTTCCGAATGCGGCCTGAGTTGTTGGTAAGGGTTAAAATGGCCAGCTTCACCGGCGCATGCTCAGCGACCAGCACGGTCAGCTCGCTATCCAGCCCGGTTTCGCGGTGGCTGAAGACGCTGTAGCCAAACCCGTGACGGCTCAGATAAGGGCCGCGCCCCTGTACGGGTAGAGTGGTGGGTGACCAGACGGCACCGGTTTCTTCATCACGCAGATAGAAGGCCTCCCCTGAACGGTCACTGACGGGATCGTTCTCCCAGGGCGTGAGACGGTATTCGTGCGCATTTTCATACCAGGTATAGGCTTGTCCGGCCTCCGAAATCACGGTGCCGAACTGCGCATTGGCCATTACGTTCGACCAGGGTGCAGGCGTGGATCCACGTTCATCCAGCAGGATTTGATATTCGCGCCCGTCGGGAGAAAAGCCCCCCCGGCCGTTGAAACAAAGCAGCGCAGCGGTATCCGGCTGCCAGTCAAGGTGCTGGTTCACCGGGAGTACGGCTGGCGTGACCAGGGCAAGCGACGAGGAGACGGCACCCTGAACACGCAAATTGAGTTGTTCTTCCAGCCCACCCGCGCGATCGTCAATCACAACCCGTGCCACACTCAGCAGCAGCGTGCGATCCTCTGCGGAGAGATGCTGACCATTCCGTAAGAAAATCCCTCCCGACTTATCCGTCATTCCTAGCGCAGACTTGGCGGCGATCAGGTCCATAATCTGGTTGTGCAGGGTCTGCTGATAGCCTCCCGGGCCATCATTGAGGATCACCAGGTCGACCGCCAGACCCTTCAGACGCCAGTAATGATGGGCCTGCATCAGCGTATTGATCAGCGGAATACTGTCCGAATGAGTAATATTTAGGATCACAATCGGCAGATCGCCGGAGATACTCCAGCCCCACAGACCGCTCTGCCCACGACGATTACGGGCAATAATCTGCGCCTCTGCACGCAGTTCAGGGCCAGGGAACAGCACGGCGCTGGCAAGGCGATTGAACAATGACGCATCGTCTTCATTGGCATTAATCTGTCGCAGCACAATCTGGCTGTGTGACCATGCCAGTTCAAAGACGCGATCGGCAATCGGGGAGTCGCGGTATTTCTCCAGCAATGCCTGGCTCTGTTCTCGACTGCCCGTGACGCCGTAAACGATATCGAGGGTGACCGGTACGCCGGGGAGTAACACCAGCGGCTGGCGCAGGGCGATCACCGGGTCGAGTACTGCACCGACGTTATTGCTCAGCGGCCCGCTCCGGGTGGGAGCCAGGGCGTTAGCGGTATCATTCCCGCGCCCAAGAAAAGCGGCACGATCGGTTTCAAATGAGGCTGTTTTCTCCGTTCTGCCATGCACCACCATCATATGAAACAGCCACGGACTCTGTTCCTCCGGCGTGCGTGCCCGGCGGTGACAGAGAATCGCTTCCTGGGCAGAGACCCACTCGGTCTGAACAAACAGGTTGCTGAAGGCGGGGTGGGACAGATCGCTGTCGGCGGAAGCCAGCACCACTTCGGCGTAGCTGGTGAGTTCCACCGTCCGTGGCTGACGTCCCCTGTTGACCAGCGTGATACGACGCAGCTCGATGTCATCTTCGGGGGAAACGACAATCTGCGTTTTAATATGCAGCGTTCCCTGCCTGCGCGTGAACTCTGCGCCGGCATCGGTGAAGGAGGCTTTGTAATCATCGGGCGTTGAGCCGGAAGGCTGCCAGGTGTTGCTCCACACTTCGCCGCTTTTCACATCGCTGATGTAGCAGCAGGAACCCCAGTTATCACAGGTGGTATCGCTGCGCCAGCGGGTAAGGGCCAGATCGTTCCAGCGGCTGTAGCCGCCACCTGCCTGTGTCACCATCAGATGATAACGCGCGTTCGATAACAGCTGAACTTCAGGCGCGGCGCTGTCCACATCCGTGAATTCCCGCGGATCATAGTGAACCGGTAACAGCGTTCCTTCCGGCGCATCGAAGTGCCTGCGCGGACTGTAGAGCTCGATGTTATTCGGCACCCGCTCTTGCAACAGCAGACGTGCTGACTGAAAAGCCGGGACAGCCATAAACCGGTCTGTCATCGGGGCATTGTGTAACAGGTGAGATAATGCCTGAAACGACATGCCCTGGTGATGGGCCATCCAGGAGCGAACAACGGCAAACCGCTGGCCGCTGGCCTGGCGGGAAGGGGTGTAATCCAGCGCTTCATAAAAGCCATATTCGCCACGCGCACCGTTTTTTTCCAGTACGACAAGATTGTCACAGGCTTTGTGAGGCGCAACCAGCAGTGCCAGGAAAGTGGCATAAGGGGCCACCACCATATCGCCCGCCAGGCCGCGTTTTAGTCCAAGACCGGGGACACCAAAGGCGTGGTACTGATAATTTTGTAGGGGGTCAAACGCGTAATACCCTGACTCTGAAATGCCCCAAGGCACGCCACGCTGTTTTCCCCACTCAATCTGCCGATGCACCGCAGAAAGGCTCATCTGTTTCAGCAGGCTGCCCGGATAGGTGGGCATCACCAGATTGGGCATTAAGTACTCGAACATCGAGCCACTCCAGGACATCAGCGCCGTATCGCGATCGATGCGGGTAAACAGGCGTCCCAGGGCAAACCAGCTCTTGAGTGGTAGCTGATTGGTGGCAATGGTCAGGTAGGTGGTCAGACGGATCTCGGAGGGGAAGAGATCGTAATGACTGGTGTCCAGCCTGTTATTGTCACAGTCATAGCCGACGCTGAGCTGACTGGTCACCTCATTGTAGAGGAAGGTGAAATCCATGTGGGCATGTGCCGCCAGCCGCTGTTCCAGTTCGGCAATAATATCGATCTGCATGCGAGCCGCTGCCAGCGCTTCTACTGTGGGTGTACCTGCTCCTGCTGGCGTTGCGGTTGACAGCCACGTCAGCGAAGGCAGCGTGGCCTCCTGCCAGCCTGCAGTGACCCAACCCAGCAGTGAGGACCAGGCATGGCAGAATAATGTCAGCTGGCGCTGAAGATGACCAATCCAGTGACTGATGGGGTCATTGTCTTCGGAGAGGGTGGGATGCAGGCGCAGGCTCAATGCCTGCATTTTTCTGAGCTCGCCGAGTAACTGTGCCGCAGGCAGTTCATGCGCGTTGCGACAGTGCTTATGCAGCTGGCGCAGAGTGGTCGGCGCATGTTGTCCCCAGCGGTTTTCCAGCAGCGTGATGGTGTCATCCAGGCCTGCCAGCATCCGATCAATATCGATGACGGGCTGGGTACGTAACTGCGATAAACCGGCACTCAGCGTCAGCAGATGCCCGGCCATATTTCCACTGTCCACGCTGGAGACATAGCGTGGATTCAGGGGCTTCAGCGTACGGGTGTCGTACCAGTTGTAGAGGTGCCCACGGTAATGCTCCATTTTATCCAGCGTGTCCAGGGTGAGCGATACACGCCTCAGTACTTCACCGGCGGGGATATAGCCGAAGTCACAGGCCGTCAGGTTTGCCATCAGCGACAAACCAATATTCGTGGGTGACGTGCGATGAGCAACGGTGGGCTGCGGAAACTCCTGATAATTATCCGGTGGCAGCCAGTTTTCTTCGGCCTGGGTGAAGTGGTCGAAGAATGCCCAGATTTCACGACTGTTGTGGCGTAAAAAACGTTTCTGTCCGGCATTCAGCGCTGCCGCGACAGGCGCAGGGGAACGGCTGAGCCAGCTCAGGATCAAGGGGGTCAGGCACCACAGCACGCCGATGGGAAGGGCAAAAACAAGCAGTAGCGGGGCATAACGGGCGGTTAACGCTGGCAGCAACACACCGCAAACCACGTTGAATGCCATGGCACGGTAAAACCGCAGCGGGGAGGTTTTGTTTCCCTCGTGACAGGGGTCAACACTGGCCCACTGATTGAGGTGACGGTGTGAAACACCCAAACGCCATAGCGTTTTCACAATCGCCAGCAACGAGAAGGCGGCCTCATGCGGCAGGATGGCAAAGTTAAGAATAAGGTGTGTCAGGCGGCGCAGCGTTCCCGACGCGACAGCCGTCAGGCGCTGCCAGACAGGCCGATTGCTAAACAACAGATCCTGAACGATGGCCAGAGCAGCAGGCAACAGCAGAACCAGGGCCAGCATGACGAGCCAGTAGTGTGGGTTGGGGACCAGCAGCAGAGCGGAAAATATCAGCAGCAGCAGCGACGGCGCAACCAGGCTCCGGCGAAGATTATCGAATAATTTCCAGCGTGATAAGGTACTTAACGGGTTTTTCTCACGTGAACCATCCGCTTTTTTCACCCGGAACGTCAGCCAGTTGAGCAACTGCCAGTCGCCACGAATCCAGCGGGTGCGGCGTGCAACATCAGAGAGATAATTGGCCGGATACTTTTCATAAAGCAGCACTTCGCTCAGTAACCCGGAGCGGGCATAACAGCCTTCCAGCAGATCGTGGCTCAGTACCAGATTATCGGGACAGGTGTTCTGCATGGACTGCGTAAAGATATCGACATCATAGATGCCTTTGCCAACGAAGGCGCCTTCACCAAACAAATCTTGATAGATATCAGACGACATCATCGAATAAGGATTGTTACCCGGTACGCTGCTACAGATAGCGGCATAGCGCCCCTGTCCTGACAGGGGGATTTCTTCAGCCAGACCTGGCTGCAAAATCCCGTAACCTTTAATCACTCTACCTGTCGCGGCATCATAAACCGGATGATTCAGCGGGTGCGCCATGGTGGCCACCAGTTTGTGCGCCGTGTCACGAGGCAATACCGTATCGCTATCCAGTGTGATCACGTACCTGACGCGGGCAGGGAACGGTTTCTCATCCCCGACGCGGTGGGAAAATTGCGAGCCTGGCTGGCGCAACCAGCTGTTCAACGCCGCCAGTTTTCCCCGTTTGCGTTCATAGCCCATCCACACACCTTGCTGCGGGTTCCATTCGGGTGAGCGGTGCAGCAAAAGGAACAGCGGGCGATCCGCCGCATAGCGACGGTTCAGGGCGTCGACCTGTGAAAGCGCCCATGCCAGCAGCGCATCATTTTCAGGAGAGTGTTCTGTCTCCGCGTCACTGAAATCGGTCAGCAGCGCAAAATAGAGATGGGCACTGTTATTCCCCAGATAACAGACCTCCAGGCTATTCAGCAATGCATCGGTTGCCTGACGGCTGGTCAGCAGGCAGGGAATGGCAATCAGTGTACTGAATTCTGCCGGTACGCCGCTGGAAAAATCCATCCGCGGCAATGGCTCCGGTGTGCGAAACCGCGTTGTCGCCTCACTGAGCAGATGCAGAACCACCTGACCGATCGCCATCGACAGTGGAACCGCCAGCAGCAACAGCGGCCAGCGCAGCCCCTGTTCCGCAGTCGCATGCAACACCTCTGCAGTACAAGCAACGGTCAACAGACTCAGGCTGCCGAGCCAGGCGAGCAGGGGTTCCTGATTGAATCGATGACGCAGATGCGTTAGCCAGTTGGTGTTGGCGGCCAGGCGTTTTTCCAGCACATGACGGTCTTCGCCGATCAGATACTGGCCGATATGATGCTGCGGCAGGATGGCACTGGCCGCCTGTGACAATGCCAGCACGTGGCGGGTCACGTCCAGTTCACTGAAGCGGCTGGTGCGGGCCAGTTTCTCGATCACGTGCCGGTAATGGTCGCGGGTATCAAAGTGCATCAACGGGTAGATCCCGGCAGGATCCTGAAGCAGCATCTGTTCGACCAGGCTTTGAGCTTCACAAAAATCGGCCCAGTTGGTTTCACTTAACAGCCGCAATCCGGCAATGCTGTTACTGACAGAGAGCTGGCTGGCCGCGAGTTGCTGATTAAAACGGTGGATCAGCAGATCGGTGGTGATGCCGGTTTTCACCAGTCGCTGTTCCATCCAGGTCAGGGGCAGGGCAAGCAGGTTGCCACGCCCCTGCAATCTGCGGACCAGTTCGGCAACAAACGCGCTGCTGAGTGGCGGGCGGGATCGCGCCATATCAGCGATGACCATCACCAGGTCGGCCGGGGTCGTTTCAGCACAGGTGATAATCTGGCTGACCCACTCATCGGCGAGGTTACGCTCCTTTTGCGCCTGAGCCACTTCGCTGCTCACGCGGCGCAGATTTTCGATAAGTGCAAGACGTAACATGCCGGGCAAGGCCCAGAGTTCTCCCAGCGTGAGTGGCGTTACCTGCTGATAGGCGTTGATATAGCCCGACAGACTGCTGACATCCCAGCGCCCGTCACCGTGAGCAATGGCTTCGGAAGCAATATCATAAATACGCGGGCAGGCATGAGGGGAGGCCAGTACTGGAAGGCCTTTGCCAAAGTTTTTTGGCAAATGATGACGCACCATGCGGATCTGTTCTTCAATCAGATAATAGTTGTCCAGCAACCATTCGCCCGCTGGGGCAATACTGATTTTATCGACTTTATTGAGCAGATAGCAGTTTTGGGCAATGACTGATTCATTGTCGTCCAGACGTTTCAGCAGATACCAGGGGATTTTATCAGGTGATAATCGATGCGAACGCGCCAGTTTCTGACCGAAATGCGCCATCTGGGCGGCTGAAAATAATTCTGCTTTAATCACACTATCCATCGCCCGGGCAGGTGCCCCCGTCCAGGCTGTTTTTATTGTGGCGATTTTTGCGCGTAACATCGTCATAAATGGAGATTTAATGCTTAATTTCATATTATTGCTCGTCAGGCGGGGAAACGCACAGGAGCAGTTGTGAAATCATTTCAGAAACGATCTCTCTGAATGGTGTAAACAATCAAAATTCAGCAGCTGCGAGAAGGGTGGTCGGTGAAATAGGTGAAGTCGCGTTTACTGATGATTAACAATAAACAGTGATTTACAGGCAGGGCAAAGTAATGTCTGGTTTTGACGAATTTTGCTGGCTGCATGAGATGAACGGTGTCCACACAACGGGCACGTTACCGTCGATGTCGTTGCCGTGTTAATACGCTTCATAACATCACTAAGAAATGACATGGTACAGGCCTCACAAAACGAGAAATTAATTTCATTATGGCGATTTAGTTGTTTTTTTAAATTCTTTTATCCAGTTAGTGTAGAGATCTATCATTGCCACAATGTCTGTTCCTGGCGAAACATCACGGATAAATAATTTTGCTTTATTTTCATTGACATCAAAGGCATACAATGAAGTTTTGGCATTAAAGGTTCCATGATCGCCATCCTGAACAATGTTGGCATGATCGAATTTGATCAACGGCCACTTTTCCAGACGCGAGAAGAGATGATTTTTATCCATAACTCTCCGAATTAAAAGGAAAATAGATTTACCACAAAGAAAACAACACTAAAAATAATCACCCCTGCCGCGGCCTGATATGATGATTTTTAATGATTAAGTTTAGCCTTTGAAGGGTATTTATAAATCAACCTTCTTTTAACACTCTATACCCAGGGGGGGGCAATGTCGTGTTAAATCCTTAAAATATCGAATTACACCTCAATCTCTGTTTTAATGACGGCAGGCGGTTGTTAAGCGCCTTTCTACTGCGTCATTCAGGACATACCACTGCAATTTGGCTTTTTTCCTAATTTTCACAACTCCAAATCCATAATAAAACCTGGAAAATAAAATTTCATCCTATCGTGGCAATATTCTATTTCAGCGCATTCCTTTTTTACTTTTTTCATCAGAATTTTCATTTAAAATTTATCTGTCGCAATGGTCATGAAAACAGCCAGTTGCTAAAGCCCCGCGCTTTGCCTGAATGCAATAATAACGTCATTTATTTACCGCTCCTCTTTTTTTATCGTTCTTTTATTGTGAAGTGCGCCAGGCTTGTTAGGTCAGCACTCTAATTATCCCTGCTACTTATTGGAAGAAAATATTATGACAATTAAAACGCTTGAAGATCTTTTTATTCATGAATTATCTGATGTTTATAGTGCAGAAAAACAGATATCCCGTGCATTGCCAAAAATGGCGCGGGCAGCAAGAGACGAGCAGTTGGTCGCCGCTTTTAAGCTGCACCTGGAGGAAACGCGCGGACAAATTGAGCGCATCGATCAGCTGGTGGAGATAACGGATGGCGTAAAAATCAAGCGCATGAAGTGCCACGCTCTGGAAGGTTTGGTGGAAGAAGCGCAGGAGATTATCGACTCCGTTGAGGCAGGCCCGGTACGTGATGCGGGCTTAATCGGGGCCGCGCAGAAAGTGGAGCATTACGAGATAGCGACTTACGGCACGCTGTCGGCGCTGGCCACCAAACTCGGCTATAAAGAGGCGGCTCAACTGCTGAATGAAACCTTGCAGGAAGAAAAAGACACGGACGATAAGCTGACAGCCATTGCACAACAGCAATCGGAGTAAGTTATGTTCAGACAGGGGCAGAACGACAACACACTGTACGGGTGGCCGGGCCAAATCCGGGGCTGGCGAATCTGTTACTTGAGCAATTTGGCGGGCCGCAGGGTGAGCTGGCGGCGGCGTGTCAGTATTTCACTCAGGGCCTGGGCGATAATGATCCCGGCCGTAAAGATATGCTGATGGATATTGCGACGGAAGAACTGAGTCACCTGGAAATTATTGGTTCGCTGGTGGTGATGCTGAATAAAGGCGCAAAGGGCGATCTGGCCGAATGCACGGATAAAGAGGGCGACCTGTACCGTTCGATTACCGGTAACGGCAATGACAGACATTTGACGTCGCTGTTGTACGGCGGTGGCCCCGCGTTGACTAACTCTGCAGGCATCCCCTGGACGGCAGCCTATGTCGACTCGATTGGTGAAGTGACCGCGGATCTCCGGTCAAATATTGCCGCAGAAGCGCGCGCGAAAATTTTATATGAACGCCTGATCAATCTGACGGATGATCCGGGTGTGAAGGAAACGCTGGGGTTCCTGATGACGCGTGAAGTCGCTCATCAGATTTCTTTTGAAAAAGCGTTGTACTCCATCAGCAATAATTTCCCTCCTGGCAAGCTGCCACCCATCGAAAAGTACGCGACGGTGTATTACAACATGTCAGACAGCGACAACGTGCGGGGAAGCTGGAATGCCGATGAAAACTTTACCTACGTCAGCGATCCTCAACCGGCAGTGGATGGCGGTGATGGCTCTGCCAGCGTGACCCTTCCTGCTGACCAGCAGGCGAATAGCGACCAGCTATTACAACGCACGGCATCCGATCCTGACATCAATCCGGTAACGGGTACCGATCTCGGGGCAGTGCCACCAATAGAAAATACCCTGGCAAAAAAGGAACCAGCAGGAGACAAAGGCACCGATTAGCCGTTTATCACTGTCGGTAATAAAGCGTGCGGGCTCCTTCGGGGGCCTTTTTTATGTCTGGCGAAACTGGAAAACCATGCCAGACAAGGCTTCTCGTTTTACTACTAGCAGTCAAAAGCCATAAAAAGCACCTAGGGTGTGGACGTTATGTGGACAATTTGTTCATGGTTTTCACCCTTCAACGGGTTGAGCAAAATCGCATCCTGCAGGCACTGCGGAGCGAAGTGCGCGTAGACCATAGTCTGTGCGATTTTCGTATAAGAAGATGGTGATGTGAAGGGCGCTGTAACATAGGGCTATGTAGCGAAGCACCTCAATCAAGGTGGTGCAGCCGGTTACATCGCAAAATACATTGCGAAGAATATCAATGGTTACGCGCTCGATGGTCAGATCCACGATACCTGCAGGCCTCTCACCGATACAGCCGCAGCTGTAACCACTTGAGCGTCGACGTGGCGCATCCCGCAATTCAAACCTATTAACTGAAAGCATAGGTATTCATCAGATAAAATAGTTTTTTACTTCCAAGTTCCAGTTAATTTGTTATACTGTGTTTATGTACAGTATTTTGGGGAGGGAAAGAAATTTTAGATTAGCAGCATGAGATGTCCATATGTCTGACTATCAAATCATGCTAATCCTTTGGATGATTCGTGCGGAGAAAGCAGAGTGTGATCAGCCTTGCATAACTAGTTGATGTTCTTGAGTTGTAGATAGTTGATATTCATTTTAGTATGTGTTCATAAAATCTACTTTAAGGATATCGGAATGGACTGGATTATTCACATCATCACTTTCGTCGTTGGGTTAGGGGCTGGATGGTCGATTCGTATTGTGTATTCACCGCGTAAGAGTGTTGGCAATCATACGGAAGGCTCGAACAACCACACTGTAACCCAGACTGGCAACAACGTTACTAATGGGAGCATTGTTGGTGGCAATCAGGATAGTTCGCATTAAGAGGGATTTTGTGTGTCTATCGAACAGTCGGGCAATGCCGTTACCAATGGCGACATAATTGCGGGTAATCAGACCAATCAAACTATCCATCAGTACGCTGCTAAGGGCACTAATCGCGAGATACAAGGCCTCTATGAGCGTCTAAAGAAGGGCGAATCTGGTGATTCAAACTCGGCATTTTGTGCCGATCTTGAACATTATATGTCTCTTCAGCCAGAAATTGATGTTCGAGGTCTCGATGCAAAATTGGTCGAGAGCAATAGAACGGATTTGTTATTTTTAGCGAAGCAGATGAAAGAAAAGGCCGCTAAAGCTATAATGCGTCGCCAAACCTCAAGAACTGCGCAAAGAATATTTGTGATTATTTTAGACCAAATTCATTATGATTTTATAATGAAGGTGACTCCACTCATAGAAGAAGATAGCCCGAGGAAAGTTGTCGACGAGAAAATTGGCTCAATAATTGATGAACTATATGCTTCATTGGGTGAGAATTTATTAGAGCTGACAGCTAAAGATCTTTTGGGTTTGCTTTTTTTTCTAGGTGGTAATTGTCATATAAGGTGGGATAAATGCTAATTTACCATCCAGCATATGATGCGTATCATTGTCTTTTTAGAATGATTGCGTTGATAGACCATGTGAATGAGATCGAAGTTGATAAAGCAAGGATATTAGATTTTTACCTTATATTCCCTGCTTTGGTTTCGGAGATTAGAATGCCTCATAACTATAGTGCCATTAAAAAAGAGGCTAAGAAATATTCTAATGAATATAGAAACCCTATTAATATTTCATCAACATTTAGAGATATGCATGAGATTCAAATGGCTGCAATTAGATGCCTCGCCGCAACTGGTTTGATTGAGATAGTATCGCTAGAAAAAAATATTATTAAGCGTACGCATAAATCTATTCCAGACGGTTTGCTATTATCAATGCGAGATTTTATAAATGCAAAAAAAGATATTCATGAATTTATAGTTACTACATTGTCACAATTCCATCTGACAGGGAAGGATGGACTTAAAGATAGAACGAATTTAATGGAGTTTAGATATGACTTTTCTTAATCCATCTTTTTCAGTAAGCAGACTGAAAGTGTTCCAAAATGGACATGAGGCATTTGGGTGTGACTTTCATAAAGGTGTTAATGTTATAAGAGGGCGTAATAGCTCCGGTAAGACGACCATTATGGATCTTCTGGCCTTTTCTATTGGGGCTGAAAATATAAGATGGAAGCCTCAAGCTCTTCTTTGTACCCAAACTTTGGTGGAGGTGCTTTTAAATGACAAGCCTGCTTGTTTCAAAAGAGATATCAGTAAGGAGTCGATGCGGCCGCTCAGTATTTTCTGGGGGACGATGAACGAAGCTCTTCAATCTTCACCAAGCCAATGGGAAACTTATCCCTTTAAACGTTCAGAAAAGTCACTAAGTTTTTCCCAAGTAATTCTAAATGCATTGGACATGCCGTTAGCCCAAGGTGAAGGTGCGTCGATATTAACAATGCATCAAATTCTACGAGTTCTGTATGCAGATCAGCCTTCAGTACATAGCCCTATTTTTAGAAATGATAATTTCGATAAAGCTTTAACTAGGGAGACTGTTGGTGATTATTTATGTGGAATATTTGATGATACTCTCTATAGTTCACAGATAAGACTCAAGCAAGTTGATTCTGAGCTATCAACTAAAATCACAGAATTAAAAAGTATATTCACGGTTTTAGGTCGTTCCGGGCAATCACAAAACATACATTATATAGAAGAAAAAATTATTGAGTTGGAACAAGAGAAAGATGAAATATACACCAAGCTAGAAGCGTTGAGAGGTCGGGAAGTTTCTGAAGGTAATAATAAAAGTGCTGATAGGGAAAAAACTGCTGATCTACGTAAGCGATTAAATAAAGCAAAAGAAGCAGAAATAAAAAACACTGATCTAATTAATTCCTTAGAGATGGAAGTGGCTGATTCTGAGATGTTTATCAATGAATTAGAATCAAGATATCAGGCATTAAATGAGTCCAGCGTTGCTAGAGAATATTTCAGTAATGTACAGTTTCAATTTTGCCCTAGCTGCCTAAGTGAGATACACCTCTCTACTGAGGGGGGATGTACATTATGTAAGAGCCATGCACCTGAGGGTAGTGAAGCTCCTCAATTGCTGAGGATGAAAAATGAAATCTCTGTGCAATTGAAAGAATCAAAATATCTTCTTGAGCATAACTTAGAGCAACTCAGTAAAATAAAACTTGAGGCGCCATCTCTAAAGAAAAATGTGCAAACTTTAGTTCGCGAATATGAGACTGTTTCAACGACATGGGAAAATGCTTACGAAATAGAGTTTGAAACTCTGACAAAAGCGCTTGGCCGAGTTGAAGAAGAGATTAATCAAGCTTATGAATCGCAAAAGCTAAGTGATGTGATTTCAGAACTGCAAAAAAATCGTGATGCTTTGCAGTCAGAAAAAGAGCGGTTGGAATCATTGATTGAATCCTTGCAAAGCAAAGAAGAAATTAGGAAGAATGATATATCTCAGGTGGTTGAAGATATCATGTCTAGGCTGCTTAAGCTTGATCTTCCTTTGCAAACTGAGTTTATAGATCCTAAGCAAATCAACTTTAGCTTTGTTGATAATGAAGTTTATGTTAATGGATCTAAAAATTTCTCGGAAAGTTCTGCTGTCGTGCTAAGACATATTTTCCATTTGGCTTTGCTTACCGCAAGTCTGAAAAAACACTATATGCGATTGCCGCGCTTTTTAATGCTTGATGGTATAGATGATGGTGGAATGGAGAAAGAGCGTAGTCATAATTTACAGAAAATCATAGTTCAAGAAGCTAAAACATATGAGTACGATTTTCAGTTAATTTACGCAACTTCTGAAATTAATCCAGAGTACGAGAATACAGATTTGATCGTTGGAAGGTACTTTAACCCTGAAGCTAGATCTCTGAATGTGAGTTATGTAGCAGTCGATAATGGACAATTAATTTAAAAACGAAAACCATGCATTACGATGCATGGTTTTGCATTTAAAAAATAAGTTAACCATCTTTACCCTTCATTAGATTTGGTCTGAATGTCAGAGGAAATGCAACTGCATTAAAACCGACCCATAAAGTGGGTAGGCGTGGCGGGGAAAGCATTGCGTGCTGGAGTGGGGAACATGATTAATTTGGGATGAGATCTCTTTCACAAATCTGCCGTTTCGCTTTGGATAAAATCCGGTTGACAAGCCCTGTGTCTAACTAACGGTTGGAGGTCATTGATGGACAACTATCACATTACTAAAGACGGTGATAAGTGGAAATTGCAGAAAGAAGGGAACACGAAACCTAGCAAAACGGCAGACACGAAAGCCGAAATGATCAAGCAGACACAAGAGTTTATGTCTGACAAGAAAGCGTCAGTCAAAATTCATAATGTTGACGGTAAGATTCAAGAGGAAAGAACTTACCAAAGAAAAGATGATCCTAAATCCTCCAAAGGCTAGTTAGATTAAAGCCGCCTTAATGGCGGCTTAGCTTCAGTTGTCGAGAACGTAGTCTTTGAACCGGATCACCTCCATCCTGAGCCAGTCATTAATCTCTTTAAATCGCTCCTGCAGCGGCGTCAGCTCGTTACGTACGAACACCCGCGCCACTGTAAGTATCCCAGCTTTAGTTCCAGGCACTTTTTGAGTTTTCCGGTTTCTCAGCCATCAGCCGGTATTCTTCCGGTGTCAGGTTATTCAGGGACTCATGAGGTCGCTCACTGTTGTACTCATTCAGCCAGCGCTCCGTTATTTCCCGTGCTTCATTCAGTGTTCTGAACAGGTAAAAATCCAGTATTTCTGTCCGGTATGTTCGGTTAAACCGCTCTATAAACGCGTTCTGTGTCGGCTTACCCGGCTTGATAAATTCCAGCATCACATCATGATCTTCAGCCCATTGCGCCAGCGCCAGTGATATGAGTTCCGGCCCGTTATCCATCCGCATCTTCAGCGGATATCCACGGTTTGCTACTATTCTGTCCAGCACCCGGACGACACGCTGCGCGGGGATATTCAGGTCAATTTCTATCGCCAGAGCTTCACGGTTAAAATCATCGACAACATTGAAAGTCCGAAAACGTCGGCCACATGTCAGCGCGTCGTGCATAAAATCAATCGACCAACTTTGGTTGAGTGCTTCCGGCGTTGCCAGCGGAGCCGGATTGCGCACCGGCAGGCGTTGTTTACCCTTACGACGAAAATTCAGTTTGAGAAGACAGTAAATCCGGTGGACACGTTTGTGGTTCCAGACGTGCCCCTGCCTGCGAAGTACCTGAAAAAGCTTCTTAAAACCGTAGCGGGGATAGCGCTCAGCGACCTCGGTCAGCCTCTGGATCACCGCATCATCACGTCGCGTATCCGGTTGATAACGAAACACCGTCCTGCTTAGCGATAACGTCCTGCATGCCTGGCGTATGCTCATCGTAAATTGCGTGGTCAGATAGTTGACGAGCTCACGCTTTATCGCTGGTTTTAAAGCTTTTTTTCTATGACGTCTTTCAGCGCCCGGCATTCCAGACTCAGATCGGCAAACATCTGCTTCAGACGACGATTCTCGTCTTCAAGATCTTTGATCTTTTTGATATCAGCGGCTTCCATACCGCCATATTTCGCCTTCCAGTTGTAATAGCTGGCTTCAGAAATAGCAGGACACACATCTTTGACGGTTCGACCAGCTTCTACAGATTTCAGAACGGCAATGATCTGGTGCTCGGTGAATCGGATCTTACGCATAGCGATCTCCTCAGGTGACATAATCAGTATGTCGGAAGATCTCTAAAAATGAATGGGCCGTTTTGGTGGGATACTTACAGTTACACGACTATTACTCTCCTTGTATCGCGACGGGAACGGTCCTTTTTAAGGATGGATCTTCTGGGGAGTGGGGTATTTACGATACTGGATATGGGTCTGTAGATTTCAAGGACGGAGTAAATAACATCGTAAAACAAAAGTATTTTCTTAATTTAAACAGTCAGTGGTTGAAGGAATGATCCGCGCCGATAAAGATTATCTGGTGCGGAAGAAAAAACATCAGCTACCTGAGGCGTTTAGTCAGATAATGACGCTGCATACCCGGGTCGGGAAAATCGGGCAATGTCATTTGCAGCACAAATCCCTGCTTTTCATAAAAGGGCAGTGCCTGAAAGCTGAAGGTATCAACGAGAACATGCTGTGCACCTTTTGATTTCGCTTCTTCTTCGGCTATCTGAATCAGTTGAGCGCCAACGCCCGCGCCTCTGATATTTTCGCTGACCCATAAATAGTCAATCGACAGCCAGATCCCCACCAGAGACGCCATCACTCCCCCGATGATAATGCCCTGTTGATCGCGGCAAAAAACGCCGACAGGTCCCCAGCCGCTTTTATCAATAAACTGGCGGTTATATCCTCTCAGCCCTTCTAGCAGCGCTTCTCTGTCTGCCTCAGGGATATCGCCAACCTGGGTAAATTCCATTCATCAGTCCCTCTGAAATTGTGACCATTACGTGATAATTAAGTAACTAAATAAACTGTTTATTTAACAAATCCTGCCGATAACTGAGCGATTTTCTTAAACAATTGTTGTTCAACAACGGAAGGTTATCCAATGAAAAAGTTGTTTGTTTACTTTGAAAATATGAGCGTTGGGAAAAAATTGATGACAGGTTTCGGCATTGTGCTGATCCTCAGCATCGCTGTCGCACTCTGTGGCATTAAGAATCTTAATGATATTGCTGTCCGGGCAGAAAAAGTTCGTATGCTGAAACTCGTCACCGATCAGTTTGCGCTGGCGAAGGATACGCGTATGCAATTTATTAAAACCCATGACGAGCAGTTTATCATCGCTAATGATAAACACTTGCAGCAAATCGAAACCGAGATCGGCCTGCTGAAACAGCTGCCCTGGCACCCTGAGCAGTTGACCTTGCTCAACAGCCTGACCGGACTGATCGCGGAGTATCGTGATAAACGAGCCCAAACGGTGCTTGAAACCCAAAAACGCGTTCAGATAGCCGCAGCACTTTCTATCAGTAACGAGAAAAATGCGATCGCGCAGATTTCTTCAGGCTTTGCAGGCCGGGCTGATGCAGCAGCGCTGGAAGCAGCACTGTCTGAGGTGAACAAGCATCTTGATGGCGTCTCAACCCGCTTAACGCTGCTGGAATTGCAAAATACGGAAGCCGCGCAGAATGCGTTAACCGGTTTCCTGGCAGAGTCCGTGCAGTTAATACAAAATCTGGTGCCGCAAATGACGCCTGACAACAGCGAACGTTTACAGAACATCGCCAGTGTACTGAATCAGAAAAAAGAGAGCGTGGCGGGCTATCGCACCTCGTTCCTGGCAGAACAGGAGGCGACAGGCACGTTGGCGAAGGCGGGTTCCAGCCTCACGACCATTAGCGGTCAGCTGTTTGAAGACGAGATCGGTGCCACGCAAACCGATATCGACGACGCCATCTTCTGGATGACGATCATTCTGCTGGCGGCGGTGATCATGGGCGTAGCCACCACCCTGATTATCACCCGTCAAATCACCACGCCGTTATCCGCCATTCTGGCCTTTACTCAGCGGATTTCTGGTGGGGACCTCAGTACCAGCCTGACCACCTCGCGCCGCGATGAGATGGGCACACTGACTAATGCCATCGGCGGTATGAATGAAGATCTGCGCCGCATCATCGGTGATATTCGCAACGGTGTTGCACAGGTGAACATGGCTTCTGCCGAGATTGCCGATGGCAATAATGATTTGTCTTCGAGGACGGAAGAGCAGGCTGCCGCACTGGAGCAGACCGCTGCCAGCATGGAGCAGTTAACCGCCACGGTTAAGCATAACGTTGAGAATATCCATCATTCCACCAGCCTTGCCCAGACCACGGCGGAAATGGCCAATAAAGGCGGGGTAATTGTCAGCCAGGTGACGGAAACCATGCGGGCGATTACGGCCAGTTCGACAAAAATCAGTGATATCACGTCAGTCATTAACAGTATTGCGTTCCAGACCAACATTCTGGCACTGAATGCCGCAGTTGAAGCTGCGCGTGCCGGGGAGCAGGGGCGCGGTTTTGCTGTGGTGGCCAGTGAAGTCAGAAATCTGGCGCAGCGCAGCGCCGAGGCAGCGAAAGAAATTGGCGGGCTGATTGAGGCATCGGTCAGGCAGATCGATATGGGGGCCGGGCTGGTGGAGCAGGCAGGTGGCACCATGCGTGACATTGTCACTTCTGCGGAGAGCGTAACCGGCATTCTACAAGAGATTGCTCAGGCTTCCGACGAACAGAACCGGGGTATTTCGCAGGTGGGCGTAGCGATTAACGAGATGGATAATGTGACACAACAGAATGCGGCGCTGGTTGAGCAGTCGTCATCAGCGGCAAATTCCCTGCGCGATCAGGCGGAGGGTCTGCTGCATTCCGTTTCGCGCTTTACCACCGCGGCATAAGGCGGTAACACTCTTAACCTAACCCCGGCACGGCAGAGAGCAGCGCCGGGGTTAGGCCGCATCAAACTTTATGCGGCCAGGCCACGGCAGGTATTCCATTAAGCAGCGGCCGGGCAAAAAGGTAACCCTGGAAATGGCGGATACCTGCGGCTTCCAGCCAACGCCACTCGGCAGCGGTTTCCACGCCTTCTGCCACCACGGTGATCTCCAGTGAGGCGCAGCAGTTCACGATAGCCTGAACAATTGCCTGCTTAGGGCCATTGGTATGAATCGCTTCGATCAGACAGCGGTCGATTTTCAGCTTTTCTGGCTGAAGGCGGGCCAGCAGTGATAACCCGGCAAATCCCGCACCAAAATCGTCAATCGCCAGGCTGATCCCGGCATGACGTAGCTGATGGATGGCTTTTTCAAACTCATCGAAACGGGAAATAAACTCATCTTCGGTCACTTCAACTACCACCTGTTCCGGCACCAGACCATTACGGGCGATTTGTTCCAGCAATATATTCACCGCATCAGGCAGCATCACCAGCGACATTGGTCGCAGGTTCACCGCGATTTGCGCGCTGCCAATATCCATTTGCCTGGCCAGCGCAAAGGCGACATCTTTGGCATGGAGATCGGCTTCGTAGAGCTTATCGGCCGGAATGGTGGCGAAATAATCCGCGGGGGAGCCGCCGGAAGCACTGCGGATCAGGGCTTCCAGATAGCTTATTTTCCCTGTGGCCGGTTCAACAACAGGCTGTAGTGCAAACTGGCAGGCTGCCTGTTCAGATGCCACCGGCACGACCTGGACTGACGGTGCCCGGCATTGAAAATCCCACTGCGCGCTGTCATCAGGCAGGGCCAGATCGTTTTTACGCGGGCCTTTAACAAAGGTTCGGATGAATTTAAACACCCGATCACCGTAAGTGAGCAGGTATCTGGCGGTGCCCTGGTTCAGGACCTGCTCAATGATTGCCTCAGCGCTGGCATTGCGCATATCAATCACCGCCATGCCCAGCTTGCCGAAACGGCGATCCGGCGCATAATCACGCATCAGTTGCACAATCTGGGTGTGCCGGGAGTCAGCACAGACGCGGTGGAACACCTGATCAATCGACTCAGAAGGACCTTCCAGTATCTGAAAGAAATAGTCGCCGTCGAAAAGTAAAATTCCGGTGACATTGACCGTTTCATTAAAACGTTGCGCTTTAGCCGCAAGGCGTTCCAGAAAATGCGGACTGACGCTTTTGCACAGGCGACTACGATAAATAAGCGTCGTTAACATACATTCCGGACCTGATAGAGAGGTGAGCCATTTTGTCTTAGAAAACGAATCTATCGCAGACTTCGCCTCTGCCGCAAGCAAGCGTTGATACAGATGGACGTAAAAAAACCGGCCCGAAAGCCGGTTGAGGGAGCGTGCCAGTCTATCAAGTGATAACAGCCTGTCCGGCAAGGGGGGTAACACACCGGATCAGGAGAGGTGCAAACTCACCTCCAGATTACCCCTGGTGGGCATCGAATTTTTTCCAGGTTTCCGTTAAATCAATGACCTGACGTATTTTTCTCGCTTCATCAATCTTAATTGCAGTCAAACCGGCTTCCAGTGCATCTACCACGGAGACTTTCAGCGGCGTTCCCTGAGTGATGTGTTTGACGATCTCTTCCGCCATCAGTGCATCGGCACCGTAATGACCGTCGTACGCATTGCCACCGTAAGAGGTATCCACTTCTTTTTCGCCCGTACGCGCGTTGTGAACGCGGAAGTAGTTACGCACAAAGTCCCCTTCGGCCATACCATCGGTGCCCATCACGCAGAAACGGCGGAACTCGTCAGGCACATTCAGATTGGCATGGAAGGACAGGGTGGCACCGTTGGCGTATTCAATGATCGCTGTCTGGTAGTCAACAATATCAGCGTCGCTGTCAAAGACGGCATCCGTGCTGGACCAGCCGCTCGGTTTCTCGTGATAAATCTCGGATGCTGCGGTGATCGCGCCCTGCGGGGCATGTTGGGGAGTGAACGACTTACGGCCGCCAAAGCTGGCCACCCGCACAGGGCGTTCAGCCATCAACCCCTGATAGAGGTCGATATCATGGCAGCATTTTTCCAGAATGTAAGGACCGGCATACTTCTCCAGACGGCGCCAGTCACGCTGGAAGAATGCACCGTGGTAAGGCTTGATGTGTTCGGTGGCTTCCATCGAGGTGATTTCGCCCAAACGGCCCTGATCGCGGGCGGCCAGCAGATCGTGGTAGAGCGGGGAGTAACGCAGTACCAGACCGACCAGAATACGTTCCTTGCCGTACTGGCGCACCAGCTTCGCCATCTCCATCGTCTGTTCTTCGTTAATCACCACCGGCTTTTCAGTGAACACGCGGTAACCCGCCGCCAGCGCCTGGCGAATATGTTCCAGATGCATAAAGTTAGGGGAACCCACCAGAATCAGATCGAGTTCACCCGCTTGCAATAACGCCTCGATGGAATCAAAGGCCGTACCGGGTGCAATACCGAAGCTGGCCAGATTAGGCAGCCCCGCCGGGGCGGGATCGAAATAGCCGGCGATTTCAAATGATGGGTCGGCTTTGCTGAACTCGTGAACCACATGGGACAGGCGAAAACCAAGACCGATAATGCCTACTTTCATGTTAAAACCCCTGACGGAAATGCATGAGCGTGAGGTGAAGGCCAGTTAACCGTATGCAGACAGGTTCGCTGGAGATTATCTGACCACCAACTTATTACGGCAAGAAAACTAATGTCAACACGCGCACTGAGACATTTCACCAGGTTATTGGTTAATGCATTGTTATAAAACATTTTTAATGAAGGTGATTTTCGTCATATTTATTTGTTATTGCGATTTAAGTTTTTTTCACCTATCGTTCGGTCAATAATGAAACAACGATTCACAGCGATTAACGTGGGAGCAGCCCGTGTATTCTGACTATCTCCTTGGTATTGACGGCGGTGGCACCCATTGCCGTGCAAGGCTGACCGATAAACAGGGCGTTCTACTGGCCGAAGTGACGGGGGGAGCGGCCAATGTCTGGTCAGACTTCGCACAGGCCATCGACAGCGTTGAGCAGTTGATCGCCCGGGCGATGGCCACGGCGGGCCTTCCGCCTGATGCATTGAAGAAAACCGCGCTGGTGGCGGGTCTGGCAGGGGCCAATGTCGCTTCCGTTGCTGCGCAGCTGGCAGACTGGCAGCCCGCCTGTGCCTCTTTGCAGGTGCTGAGTGATGTTGAGATCGCCTGTGCAGGCGCTCACGCAGGCAGCGCGGGTGCGGTGTTGATTGTCGGCACCGGCAGTCAGGGTGCCGCCTGGGACGGTGAACGCTTTACGCTGCTGGGCGGTTGGGGGTTTGCACTTTCCGATCAGGGTTCGGGAGCCGAACTGGGCCGTCGGGCGTTGCGGCAGGCGCTGCTGGCTCATGAAGATCTCATTGTCAAAACCGACTTTACCCAGACCGTGATGGCGCGTTTTCAGCACAGCGCGGAAACCATGCTGTTGTGGACACGTACGGCAACGCCGGGCGACTGGGCACGTGTGGTGCCTGAGGTGTTTAGCGCTGCCGCAGCGCAAGATCCTCATGCGGTAAAATTAATCCGGCAGACTGCCGAGGATATTGCGATGATAGTCCGCCGCCTGCGCCTGCTGAGCAGCGGTCATATTGCACTGATGGGCGGGCTTGCTGCGCCGATCGAACGCTGGCTGGATGATGATATCCGGGCGCTGCTGGTACCGCCGCAACAGGATGCACTGGCAGGCGCATTGCTGCTGGCCCACTATCACGCTTCATTTGCTGAATAAGGGAACGATGACAGCGCCAAATGTAACCGCGCGCATTCTGCGCCTGATTGTTGAAAATGCCCCGATCAGCCAGTCCGACCTGAAAGTACGCACCGGGCTGAGCATGTCGACGGTCTCACAGGCCACTAACCGGCTACTGGCTCAGGAAATTATTCAGGAGCTGGGGCTGCGGCGGGTGTCGATGGGACGGCCGAAAACGCTGCTGGGACTGAATCCTGAACGCGCCAGCGTGGTCGGTATTCAGCTTAATGCTGAACGCAATCTGATCGTGATGACGGATCTCAACGGGAACTTACTCGGTGAACAGCAGATCCCGTCGGGATCTATGACGCCACGCCAGCTCAGTGATGCGCTGGCGAAATTTTTACGTGGCGTGGAGGGAAAGCGCGTCAGTGCCATCGGGCTGGCGCTGTCCGGGCTGGTCGACGCGGAGCAGGGCATCTGTATCCGCTCTAATGTGCTGGACTGGGATAACGTGCCGATTGCGCAGCTGCTGTCCGAGCGTTTCTCGTTGCCGGTGTTTATCGAGAATGATGCGAATGCGATGGCGATGGCTGCCATGGTGTTTGGTCAACTGGGCAATGTGCACTCTGCGGTGATTGCCACCTACGGTAAAGGGATTGGTGCCGGCATTTTGCTGGATCGCCAGCTTTATCGTGGCCGACATGGTAAAGCGGGGGAGATTGGTCACGCACTGCTGGGTGATGGCTCGATGCGTCTGCTTGAGGATGTCGCCTCTTCCCGGGCTATTCTTCGGCGTCTGGCGTCCGGCCCGGAGAGCAAATCAGTGACGCTGAAGTCTCTGGACGCGGCACCCACGCCGGATGCGCTTGAGGCACTGGAGGAGGCGGGGCGCCATTTAGGCATTTCGCTGGCGAATTTGTCCATTGCCTATGATCCTGACGTGGTGTATCTGGCGATGGAGCCGCAGATGGCCTCACGCATCCTGCTCGACCATATTACCCTCAACTTCCAGGCTTACCGCCTGAAGCTGACGCCGCAAACCACGCCCCTGCAATTTTTGACTGAATCCAGCCGTATGTGGGCGCTGGGGGCGGCCGGTTTTGCGATCAATAAGCTGTTGGATTTGCTGGCGGCGCAGGCGAATGATGAGGCAGAAAATCCCGTTAGTTAGTGGGTCAAGGGCGTTTCGCTTTCCCACGTTGTGGGCGAAGCGACCAAAGGGCGGCAGTCGCCCCGCCCTTTGGAATCCACGCTTGCGGCAGGCGCTGCGCCCGTTTCACGGGTGCCTTCGCAAGCGTTGCTCACCGACGGACCGCTCGTGACGGCACCTCCCTGTGCCGACACGAGCGTTCATCCTGGTTCACATCGCTTCCTCAGCGCAGCTTAATTGCCGCCTCAACATCAAAACCCAGGTCAAAATCTAAAGAAATTAAAACACCAACAAAAGCCAAGAATGGTTCTTTTGTGTTTGGTTTATTTTTAGTCCGTCTTTGATTGTTCTTTTGACCTGGCCGTTGACCTTTTGAGCGGCAATTAAGCCTCGCCGAAGGAGGGCGGATTTCCAGGACGAGCCAACAGGACGTCGGCGAGAGGGCGTGCCGGGACAGGGATGTCCCGTCACAGCCAGTCCGGCAGGAAAGCCAACCGACTGAGGGAACCCACGAAGTGGGCGATGCGACTGGCCGCCCTGGGTCGCTCAGCCCGCGACAGCGGGAAAGCGAAACGCCTTTGACCTGGCCGTTGACCTGGCCTTTCGGGTCGCCCCCTACGTTAGGCCACTTCAGCGCACTCGCTGCCCCTGCTCATCGAACACCAGACAATGCGTTGGCGGGATCACCCATTCCACCCGTGTACCGATCTCCCGCTGATGCACTTCGCGCTCCTCCACCACCAGCATCTGCTCATCCCCGGTATTCAGATAGAGATAGTTAGTGTGCCCCAGCAGCTCACAGTAGGTCAGCTCCGCACTGAACTGCGAGGGGCTGGCGCTGTCTTTCACCGGCTGGAAGTGCTCAGGGCGAATACCCAGACGCATTTTCTGCCCTTCGTGGCAGGGGGTATTCAGCGCCAGCGTCAGATTATCAATGCCCAGCGACGGCAGACGCAGTTGCACCTGGCCTTCACGGGTCGCAACCACCTGGGCATCAATAAAGTTCATCTTTGGCGAACCGATAAACCCGGCGACGAACAGATTGTCCGGGTTGTGATAAAGATCCAGCGGCGTACCCACCTGTTCAATGCGCCCCTGACGCAGCACCACAATACGGTCTGCCAGCGTCATCGCTTCCAGCTGATCGTGGGTCACGTAAATCATCGTATTCCCGAGGGAGGCATGCAGACGGGCAATCTCAATACGCATTTGCAGGCGCAGCTCCGCATCCAGATTCGACAGAGGTTCATCGAACAGGAAAATACGCGGTTGGCGAATAATGGCACGCCCGATGGCCACACGCTGACGCTGGCCGCCTGAAAGGGCACGTGGATGCCGATCCAGCAGTTCGGTCAGATGCAGTTTTGCCGCGGTTTCGGCAATGGCGCTGGCGATCTCGGCTTTAGGCCGTTTGGCCACCTCAAGTGGATAGGCCAGATTGCCACGCACTGTCATATTCGGGTACAGCGCATAGGACTGAAAGACCATCGCCACACCACGTTCGGTCGCGTGACGCTGGGTCATATCCTCTTCATCAATCAGCAACTGACCACCGCTGATCTCCTCCAGCCCGGCAATCATTCTCAGCAACGTGGACTTACCGCAGCCAGAGGGGCCGACAAACACCACAAACTCACCGCTGTTAATCGTCAGGTCGATACCTTTGATGACACTGATGTGATCGTAAGACTTTTGAACGTTCTGCAATCGCAAACTGGTCATGAACTGCCTCACTCAAAGTAACTGGCCCATATAAATGGCATTGCTGCGCAGCAGAGGCTGGAAGCCCAGGCGCTGATAGAACGCGCACACCTGTTCATTTTGCAGGCTGACGCCAAGATGCACACCACCGACACCCGCTGCACGCAGGGCATTCAGCTGATGTTCAATCAGTTTGCGTCCCCAGCCCCCTTTCTGCTGCGCAGGTAACAGATTGATATGGAGATGGGCAGGATAGAGCGTGACCAGTTCCCCGGCGGCAGCATCAGGATGGCGAATACTGTTTAGCACGTTGGCATCCAGCGCAGCCTCAGGCTGACGCTGGCGATATTTTTCCTGTAATTCAGGCCACCATACGTTGTTCAGCGTGGCTTCAAAGGCGCGCGTATCAGGGGCGGCAACCACATAGCCCATCACCTCACCGTCCACATCCAGCACGAACGCGAAGTCGGGCGCAAAGCGCGCATAGGGAACAGCAAAACGTTGCCCGGGGTACTCCGGGTCGGAATAGAGCGCACTGGCATCAACCCCCGCATTCGCCGTTTGCAGGCAAATTTGGTAGAGCGCCGGATAGTCGTCCGGGGTGGCTGCACGGATCACAGGGTCATTATTCATCATCAATTCTCGTTGGTCAGCAGATGAGCAATTTCAACGTTAATGAATGCCGACTTAGTTTTCAAGATGAAATAATTGCGTGACATCACAAAGCAGACGTAATAGTGCATCATTCTGCTCACCGATAACCACGGTCATCCGCCGGGTACGCCTTTAGCGCTGCGGCCTGCGCCTTTCCTGGTGTAGTGGAACCCGCAACGCGACCGGAAAATATATGATTTTCGTATGGTAAAACAGGAGGTTAGTTTTCCCCAATTTTTATCAGCTTAAGATGCTGGCAACAGGGAGATAAGCGGAGTGAATCACAGGCTATCGACCGCGTCTGCGCGATGGCATGCTGAATCGGTGCACAATATGTTGCTTTTATGCACGCGCTCACAGTGCTGTAAATCGCTACAGGCGGTGTTTGACTTTATTTTCCTATTAAAGTAAGTATGAAGGGGTGCATAAATAATCGTAGCTTCAATCTGCGGGATTGGCAGATGTCGACATGAAAGGATGCCCATTCAGTGATGGAGAAACCGAGCACTATGTCTAGTTCATCCGTTCGTTCGTCCCAGTTTCGTACTTCAGTGCGCCTGCTCTCACGTTTGATAGCGGCCGGCGCGCTGGTCGGGTGCATGGCGCAAAGCGCCCATGCCGTCACGCTTAATGAATGGGATATCTATAACTATCCTCAGCAGACCGCCGCAGTTGATGAAGGGATAAAAGAGTTCTCACAGAAAAACCCGTCAATTGTGATCAACCGATCCGTTCACTCGTTTGAAGATACCCGCATCCCGCTCAAGCTGGCGCTCACCGCTGGCGATGGTCCGCAGATTGCCCAGGTCAATCAGGGCGGCGGCGATATGGGGTCATTGGTGAAAGACAAGCTGCTGGTGCCGCTGGACGGTTATGCCAGCACCTATGGCTGGACCAAACGCTTCCCGGATTCCATCCTGAAACGTAACCGCTGGTCCGACACGCAGGACTTCGGCAGCGGTAAGCTGTATGGCGTGGCAAGCCTGGGGGAGATGGTCGGGCTGTATTACAACAAAGCGCTGCTGGATAAAGCCGGCATTGCCGTGCCGAAAACGCTTCCCGAACTGGAAAGCGCAATGGCAAAACTGAAAGAGCAGGGCGTGGCCCCGATGATGCTGGGCCTGCTTGATGGCAATATGGGTCAGCAGATGCTGAGTACACTCTGGCAGGCGCAGATCGACAGTAAGGATCGTAAAAAGCTGGATGACCTTATCTATGATGTTGGCGGCACCTTTAAAGATGACAAGCTGAGCCGGGCGGCAACGATGATGAAGGACTGGAACGAGAAAGGGTACTTCTTCCCGGGCTTCCAGGGCATCGGTAACGATGATGCCGCAACACTGTTCCAGAACGGGCAGTCGGCCTTCCTGATCAGCGGGACCTGGTATCTCGGCCAGTTTAAAGATAATAAAGATCTCCACTTTGCCGCGATGCCTGCAGGCGAGGGCGTACAGCATGCGCTGATGGTCGGGGGCACCGATTTAGCGTTCTCCGTGACCAGCACGGCGAAGGATAAAGCGCAGCAGGATGCCTCGGCGAAATTTATCGATTATATGGTGTCAGATGCCATGGCCGACCGCTGGTTAAAAGCCGGTTTCCTGCCGGCCAGCTCCAGTAAGAATGCCCAGGTTCCTGCGGATAACGTGCTGCTGAAAGAAGCCTGGCAGGTGTGGTTAACCCTGAATGAGAATGACGGCCTGGGCCATTATGTGGACTGGGCGACGCCGACCATGAACGCGGAGCTGAATCAGAATGTTCAGCTGCTGCTGGGAGGGCGTCAGACGGTCGATAAGATGGTGACCAATTTCGATAATAACTATCAACGCTACCTCAAAAGCATGAAACATTAAGCCGCATTGCCCGGCAATCCTGCCGGGCAGTCAGACGTTCTGGCCTGTGAGTCCGTTTATGTTGAATCTAAGCCCCTGGCGTAATTTTCTTTATCTTCTTCCTGCGGTGCTGGTGTATGGCGTCTTTTTGCTGCTGCCACTGTTGGCCTCGCTGGGTATCAGCTTTACCGAATGGGACGGTACCTCGTCCCCGGTATTTGCCGGTATCAGTAACTATATGCGGATGTTCAGCGATCCGGTGTTCTGGATTGCGCTGGGGAACAACGCCCTGCTGATGCTGTTTTATACGCTGCTGCCTATCGGCATTGGGCTAATGCTGTGCAGTTTCCTGAATGATATGCGCAGCAATACAGAACGCAGTCTGCTGCGCATCCTGTTCTTCCTGCCGTACATTATGCCGATGGCGGTACTGGGCGTTGTATGGCGCTGGCTGTATAACCCGGCCTATGGCCCCATCGATCAGCTGTTGCGCGCCATCGGCCTGCCGCATCTGGCGCTCTCCTGGCTGGGCGATTTTACCTGGGCGCTGCCCGCCGTTGGTATGGTCGCGACCTGGTATTTCTTCGGCTTTTGTCTGGTGCTGTTTATGGCGGGCCTGCAACGTATGGATCCGTCACTGTTGGAAGCGGCCGATCTTGATGGCTCGTCAAGACGACAGAAGTTTATGCGCATCACGCTGCCGGGGTTAAGACCTGAGGTGCGTATCGCACTGCTGCTGACGGTGATCGCCAGCCTGAAAACGTTCGACCTGGTGTATGTGATGACGCAGGGTGGCCCCGGCACCTCGACCATGGTCACCAATATCTTTATGTATAAGCAGGGCTTCGACCTGCACTATTTCGGCTATGCCTCTTCGGTTGCGGTCTTCAGTATGGTGATCGTCTTGCTGATTAACTGGCTGATTCATCTGGCGTTAAAGGAGCGTTAATCATGCACAAAACGCCGGTAAGTTCCCGTGCGCTGATCTGGGTGGTGGCGCTGCTCACCGTGCTGCCGTTTATGCTGGCGCTGCTGACTTCATTTAAAACGCAGATGGAGCTGTTTCAGGGTGTGTTTACGCTGCCTGGCTCTTTCAATGTGAAAAATTACATCACGGCCTGGCAGCAGGGGCATTTTAATGTCTATTTCCTGAACTCTGTGCTGGTGGTGATCCCGGTGGTGGTGTGCAGTATTTTTCTCGGCATTCTGGCGGGGTTTGGGTTCGCCTGGTTGAAGATCCCCGGTAAGAAAGTGATTGCCGCGATGTTTGCCCTCGGCATGGTGCTACCGAGCGAGGCGTTTATCATTCCGCTTTACCATGAGTTGCGCTGGATGGGGCTGACCAATACCTATCTGGCGTTGATCATTCCGCAGATCGCGCTGTCGCTGCCGTTTACCACGCTGATGATTGCCAGTGCGTTTCAGCAGGTGCCGAAAGAGCTGGTGGAAGCGGCGGTGATGGACGGCGCATCACGGGTGAAAATTCTCTGGGGGTTGCTGGTGCCCGCCATCGGGCAGACGCTATCAACGCTGGCGCTGCTGCTATTTATCTGGACGTGGAATGAGTTTTTGATGCCGCTGATTCTGGTGAATAAAGATGAACTGCGCACGCTACCCATCGGCATGATGTTATTCCAGAACCGCAACACCATTGATATTCCGGTGCTGATGGCCGGCGCGATGATCGTTATCCTGCCGTTGATGGCGGTGTTTTTAATCTTCCAGCGCAAGTTTATCAGCGGCGTGACCGAGGGCGCGGTGAAATAGGGGGCTGATATCCCCCATCCTGTTAACGACCTTTTTCTTTTCTGACTAATGCCGGGTAACTGTATTCCGCCGCGTTCCCGGTGCGGATGTCTAAGACCGTGTAACGGGCATCCGGGAAACGGCCTGCTTTGCCGGTTACCAGCAGGGCGCGGCCGCGCTGATCGTTAAACATCTTTCCCGCAGGGAACCTGGGGGCGTCCGGGTTTTTACAGGGGCAGTCAGAGCGGCATGTCATGATGGTGCCTCGCGATGGCAGAGGGATAACAGGAATAGGTCCGGGTGATATTGTGCCACAGCGGCGGCCAAAACGTCGTGGTGGAACGAGGTTTTTTGGCGCCTATCGGTAAATTTTGCCTGTGGTTAAAACGTGTTAGCCGGATATACTGCGCGCAAACTTATTCAATGACTCTGCGGGTAATGCAAAAAAAATACACTTTCCCTTTGATTGCGCTGCACTGGCTGACGGTGTTTCTGCTGCTTCTGGCTTATGGTTCCATTTTGATCAGCGACTATGCACAGCCGGGAACCTGGCACGGTTATGCTATTGCAGTGACCCACGTGACCGCCGGGGCAACAGTGCTGATTACCATGATCATGCGTTTGATGATCCGTCTGCGCAAACGATCGCCCGCGATTATTCCCGCGCCGAAACGCTGGCATACCGCGCTGAGCCATTTAACCCATACCTGCATTTACGCACTGTTTATTTCCCTGCCCGCGCTGGCACTGACCTCCCATTACTTCTGGGGCGGGGAGTGGAGCCTGTACGGACTGCCGATGCCCGTGGCCGCCGTGCCCGATACTGAACTGTCGGAAACGTTGATCCACTGGCACGCCGTACTGGCGCCCCTCGGCTACTGGCTGATTGGTTTACATGCGCTGGCGGCACTGGTGCATCACTATATTTTTCGTGATAACACCCTGATCAGGATGATGCCATCACGGCAAAAAGGCTGACCGGGTGGCCCGGCCGCCAGAAGACCTGAGCTTATTCCACAGCAGGTTTCACCGCGACATCCCGCTGCGCCCACTCCTCACTGCTCAGGGTTTTGATATCGAACTGGTCGCGCGTGCGGGTATAGGTGTGCCCGCCCATGCGGCCAACGGCATCCATCAACTGCTGGTCGATGTGCAGGTTTTCCAGGTTAACCGCATCGCTGCGGACATAAACGCCCAACACTTCACCGAGGATAATCTCGCGCGCCGGGCCCACCTGTAAAGTGGTATGGCGGCGGCACTCCAGCGCGGCCGGGGCGGCCAGAATCCGCGGACTGCGCACCATTTTACCGGGTGTAGTTTCCAGCCCGGCTAACGCTAGTTCGTCCACCTCAGGACCGAATTTAATCGCGCAGATCTCCATCTGTTCAACCAGTGCATCATCCACGATATGCACTGTAAATTCCCCGGTTTCACGGATATTACGCGCCGTATCTTTAAAACGCATATCCGCATAGTTTTCCACGCCGATGGCGACAATCGCCGGGTCATGCGTCAGTACGTTAAAGAAGCTGAACGGCCCGGCATTGGGCATACCGTCCTTGCTCAGGGTGGTGACCAGCGCGATGGGACGCGGGATTACCGTCCCGATGAGCAGCTTATAGCGATCGCGTTCGCCCAGCTGGGCAAAGTCAAACCAGGTATGTCCCGGCATATTTTTCATTTCAGACTCCGGCAGTTATGCGGTGAGTGTCCAGCGGGGTATGGCGGCTGAGGTTTTCAAACCCCTCTTTCGTGACAACGTAACAATCACCGATATTGCAGCCCGCTGACAGCGGCTCCAGCCACTGTGTGTGCATCACGAAAATCATGCCTTCTTCCAGACGATCGTAGTTATGAGAGGAGATGTTGAAACTGTTCTGACCGCCCGCCATGCCGACCGAATGGCCCAGGTTTGGGTTATGCGGCCCATGCGTTGCCGGGTAGACGTGCATCAGCCTGCGACCCTGGGCTTCATAATCGGCATCAGGCACATACTGCTGTGGGATCAGACGCGCTGTTCCGTCGGGCATCGGTGACCAGTTATAGGGCATGGTGCGCGCCTCCGGGGAGGTCAGCAGCCCGGCATCAATCATCGGTGCAAACGCCGCGTTGTTAATATCACGCATCAGCGCCCCCGGTTTAATCAGTTTTTCGGCCTGCTTCACGCCAGCGGTACAGGCGGCCAGCACCCGCTCCTGACGTTCAGTTATCTCACCCACCGCAATCATCCGCGCGGTCTGAGCGGTATAGCCGCGCCAGGTCACGTTGGAAATGTACAGATTGATCAGATCGCCCGGCCGCACAACGTGACCATAAGGTTTGCCGCAGTGGGTGCCGAACTCGTTAATGCCGATCTGATAGCCATCACCCGTTTCACCGCCGAACGCCAGCTGCGCACAGCTGAAGGCCGCATAGATTTCATGATCGGTGACGCCCGGTTTCGTTACATGGTAGGCCGCCTGGGTGCCAATGCTGATGAGCTGTGCGGCTGCGCGGAACATCTCAACTTCACGCGGCGAGCGGACCTTCTGCAAACGCTCAAGGATGGCACTATCCTCAACATATTTCGCGGCGGGTGTCAGCGATGCCAGCGCCGCCCAGAACGTTAACGAGGTCCGATCACCGATTTTACCGATCTGCGCTTTTGACAGCCCGAAACGGGCCAGCACCTCAGCACATTTTTCTGCCGTTTTGACCACCGAATCGCCGGGGCGGTCGGCATATTCGCGGCCAATCGGGCCAATTTGCCAGATTTCATCAACCAGCAGCGGCTCACCACCGGGGGGAAGCAATACCGACTGCGTGAAAAAGGAGAGCAGTACCAGCGGTTTGTCACTGTCGGTCGGGACGATCAGCACGCCTTCACGCATCCAGTCACAGAGATAGCGCAGCCAGGGGTTAGAGGCATGGAACCAGCCAACGCTCCCGGCATGGACGATAATCGCATCATGTCCCGCTTCCACCGCCTGACGACGCACTTTACGCAGACGTTCTTCGAACTCTTCTAACGGTAACGGCAGCGGCGCTGAAAATTCAAAATCCGGCTGGAAATCGGCCAGCAGCGCGCCAATGCGATAGCCAGCGGCCTGAGTCGCACGAGTATTCATAGTCTTTCCTTGTCGTCAAAAAATCAGGGTTGCTGTGGTCGCGGTGCCAGCACGCGCCGGGCGACCAGCAGACCAAGCAGGGTGATCGCGATTAAAATCCCGGAGATGGCCGCAACACGAACGTCGAGCGACTCCTCGATCAGTGCGAACATACGCAGCGGCAAGACGGTGGTGCGGGCATCGGCAAGGAACAGCGAAACCGAGACATTATCCAGAGACTGAATAAACACCAGAAACGCCCCTGCCATAATGCCCGGCATCAGCAGCGGTAAGGTGACGCGGCGCAGCGTCATAAACCAGCTGGCCCCCATCGTGGCCGAGGCTTCCGCCAGCGAAGGGTTCATCCCCTGCGCCACCACCGACACGGCGCGATACATCAGGGGGCCAAACACCACCACATGGCCAAGAATGGTCAGCCACAATGACGGCGGGAAGCCGATAAAATTGGCAACAATCAGCGCAGCCAGCCCGTAGACCAGACTTGGCAGCACCAGCGGTGCCAGCAGCAACGGTTCTATGGTGCTGACATTTCTGCGCTTCATCCGCGTCATACCGATGGTGGCAGGCACGGCGAAGATCAGCGCACCCAGTACGGCCAGGGCGGCGATTTTTAACGAGTTTCCGGCGGCAACGTGCTCCGTGGCTGACCGGACCGGATCTAACAAGGCCTCGTACCAGCGCAGAGAGAAACCCTGCGGCGGGTATTTCAGGGTCTGCCCGGAGGTGAATGACATCATCAGTGCAATCACTATCGGGGCCACCAGATAGATCACGCAAAGCGAGCCAAATCCGTAGACAAAGAGCTTATACATCAGGCCGGGAACAGGGTTTTCGCGTCGATTAAGCATGACCGTTCAGTCTCCGGTGGCGTGAAATCATCGTGAGTGCGACCAGCAGGCACCCGGTGGACACCAGGAGCACCACAGCAATAGCGGAAGCCAGCGGCCAGTCGAACAGCGTACCCACTTCGCGGTAAATCAGCTGAGGGACATACACATTACGCGCGCCGCCAATCACCGCCTGGGTAACAAATGAACTGCTGGTGCTGGCAAACACCAGTATCCAGCCTGCCAGCAGGCCGGGCAGCATCAACGGCAGCAGCACGGTGACCAAAATTCGCCATGCGCCCGCCCCGGACACCTGAGCCGCTTCGGTCAGTTGATAAGGTGTGCGTGAGAGAATGGCGATCAGCGGCAGAATGATCAGCGGGAGATCAATCTGGCACATCGCCATCACCAGTCCGGTTTCGGTGAACATCAGGCTGGTCGGCATTCCCGTTATCCCCATGGCCATCAGCGCCTCGCTGATCGGCCCCTGGCGGCCAAGGATGACAATCCAGGCAAAGGTGCGTACCACGTTACTGGTCAGCATCGGAATCAGCGTCAGGAAGATCAGCACCTGACGTAAGTGACGCCCGCTGTGCCAGTAAAGCAGGGCAATCGGCACGCCCAGCAGTGTCGTTCCTATGACCGTTTCAATCCCCAGCCTGGCGGTGTTCATCAGCACACGGAAGTTAAAGCTATCACCAAAGAAACGCGCGTAATGGCTTAACGTGACACCGTCACCGGACGTGAAGCTGAAACCAACCAGAACCGCCAGCGGTGTGGCAAAAAAAACCAGTGAAAGCAATAACATGGGTACAACATAAGGAAAGCCGCTCTGTTTCATCACATCACCTTAACCGGCAACCAGGGAATCAAACTGGCGTATCCAGTTATCACGGTTTTTGTTAATCGCAGCCCAGTCCGGGTAGACCAACGATTTCAGCTGCTCACGCGTGACATAGGCAGCTATAGCCGGTGTCAGGGCGACGTTTTTATTGGTCGGGAACATCTCGACGGGGGGTTGCATCAGTGCGGTTTGTGCCGCCTGAGAGATGGCGGCATCCATATAGGCATAGGCCGCATCGAGATTTTTACTGCCTTTGGTGAGATGAATATTCACCGGGGCGGCCGGTGAGCCACTCTCCGGGTGTACGAACTCCGCGTTTAACCCCAGGCTTTTCAGTCGCGCCACATTCCCGGTACTGCACATAAACACGGCAATTTCACCCTGCTGGAACAGCGTCATCTGATGGTTGGTACTGTCAACGATGCTGGTGAGCTGCTCCGGGTGTTCCTTAAACAGTTTAAAGACCGCGGCCATGTCATCCGGGCCTGTCCCGTAAATTTTTGCCAGCTCGGTATACGCCATTACGGCGGTGTTCGAGGCAAATCCGGTCCAGGACACCAGGCCTTTGTATGCCGGATTCTCGAACAGGTCGCGGTAGCCTTTGGGGCGCGGCACCAGGTCGGGATTGTAGGCGATGCCGTTAACCTCAACGGTGACCGTCGGGCCATATTCGCCCTGAAATGCCGGATCAAGCAGGTTCCAGTTTTTCAGGCGTGACGGATCAATTTTCTGGATCAGATCCTTTTCAATAGCGACTGTCATCTGTCCAGGCGACATCAACAGCGTGTCGTAAGGCGGGTTTCCGGGGCTGGCCAGCACTTTTGCCAGCTGGTCCTGGGCCATCGCAGGGGACACCGTCATGTCAAAACCCTCTTTTTTCAATATCGGCGTCAGGATAGTGCGATACGCATCTTCCCAGTTCCCCGGGAAGGTCGCGGCGACGGCGGTTCCACTGCCTGCGGCGGCAAGCGCACGCAGTGAAAACGGCAGCATGGCGGAAGCGGCGACACCCGCCATTAACTGACCAAACCGACGACGACTGATTTCTACATTTTTCATAGTGTTCACCTGGGTTATTGATTCATGGGAAGCGGTTCAGCCGGGAAGGCGTGACAGCGGGCAGTGTCAATCTCAGCAAAAAGTTGGGATCCGGGTTGGGGGATAAACGTTGACGGCCCGCGTACCTCTGACGCTTTCAGACGGGTACCGTCTTCCAGTGCCAGGTCATGCAGCAGCGTTGGCCCGAGCGGCACCGATACTGTCATGCGTACGGGCTGGGTGTTTTCCCCTGGCTGCAAACAAAGCCGCACCTCTTCAGGACGGAAAGTCAGCGTCACTTTTGAACCGGTAGTGAAGTTCAGACGGCGCGGCAGGCGCACGGTGCTCTGGTCGGGCAGGCCGATCAATGTGGTGTCGTTATCGAAACGCAGCACGGTACCTTGCAGCTGATTGGTCTGACCGATAAACGTATTCACGAACAGTGTTTTCGGTTGGTCATACACCGCCATCGGCGTATCGATCTGTTCAACGTTCCCTTTGTTCATCAGCACCAGACGGCTGGCGAGACTCTGCGCTTCTTCCTGGTCGTGAGTGACAATCAGCGTGGTAATGCCCAGGGTTTTTTGCAGGTGCAGCAACTCAACCTGCAGATCGAAACGCAGCGCCCGATCCAGCGCGCCGAAAGGCTCATCAAGCAGCAGCAGTGAAGGGCGGCCAGCAATGGCGCGGGCCACGGCAACACGCTGCTGCTGGCCACCGGATAGCTCACGCGGCAGGCGATGACCAAACTCGTTCAGTCTCACGAGGGAGAGCATCTCCGCCACGCGTTGCTTACGTTCCGCGCGGGATATCTGCTGACAGGCCAGCGGATAGGCAATGTTCTCTGCCACGGTGAGATGGGGGAACAACGCATAGTTCTGGAATACCATGCCGATGCCGCGAGCCCTGGCTGACACGTTGGCGAGCTCCTGGTCCCCCAGAACAATTTTGCCTGTCTTTGGCTGGATCAGTCCGGCGATGGCTCGCAGCACGGTGGATTTACCGCATCCGCTTGGCCCGAGCAGCGCCACAATTTCACCCGGTTCAATGGTAAATGACACATCACTCACCGCGTTGTTGCCACCGTAACTGTGGGTCAGTCCCTGCACGCTCAGGCGCTTACGTTCAAGGGTATGTTGCTTATCTTGCATAGGGCTTCCCTGGTGATGAGTCGCTGTCATAAGACGAATAAGACGAATGGGTTGATGACAAGGAAACTGCAAGCCGTATGCCAGATTGTTGGGGGAAGGGGAGGGAAACTCCATAATGGATTGAAATAAAACAATTATTAATTTAAATCAAAGTTTCGCAACTCTGTGCGAATTAAATTACACCTTATAATTCGAAAGAAAATTCCTTACGTGAAATGACGATTGTGGTGCAGAAAGAGCATTATTTTGGTGCAAATAATCACCAGGATCGCGCAGAAACAGACGATAAAATCCCCTTTTTTCGCAAAATGATCGCCCATAAAGATGACGGAAAGCCCGTTCTGTCAGGTTTCTGACGTACTGACAGTGCAATTACGATGATGTGATATGAATATTTATGCGAAAGTTTGTTATACAAAATAAAATAAAAAATATAGAGATTAATTATCAATGAGATACGTTAAATATCATGACGAAAAAGGGTCGATGGCATAAGGCTTGCAACCTCCTGAGCTATCAGTCAGTGATTTGTTAACCTTAAAGGAATCGTCAATGAAGTTAGGCATCGATGGGTTGAAACTACCCGAAGTTAAAAAACGTGGCCCGCTGGCCAGCCTGGATCATGTTAAGTCACTGGGGCTTCAGGGCATCTTCTTCAGCACGGTGCTGGATATGAGCCCCAATCTGGACAGCGGTTTACTGCGGGATATCCGCGCAAAAGCCGATGAACTGGGTCTGTATCTGGAAAGCGGCCTCGGAAAAATCAACCCTTATTGCAGCGCAGAAGCACCAGAACTGCGGGCCATCGGCAATGGCGATATTATTGCAGGGCTGACCCGCATGATTGAAGCCAGCGCAGCGATTGGCTGCCGGGAAATGTGGGTTTCACCGGGTAATTTTAAACCTGCCTATCCTGGCCGTCTGGCGGCCGACCGTTTCCGTACCGATGTCACATGGGAAGAGCAGCTGGCAGGCATGGCAAATGTCATGCGTAAGCTGGCCCCGGTTGCCCGCGCTCACGGCGTGCATATGAATATCGAGACTCACGATGAGATCACCTCTTTCGAAATACTGCGGATGATTGAGGCCGTAGGGGAAGAGTGCGCGGGGGTGGTGCTGGATACCGCCAATATGCTGCAACGCGGCGAAGATCCGGTGCTGGCCACTCAACGCCTGGCCCCCTGGGTGCGTCAGACCCATATTAAAGATGCGTACATTGGACGCGCTCCGGGGGGACTGGATTTTCAGCCGCGCCCATGTGGCAGCGGCGTGGTGGATTTTGCTGCTATTCTGTCGATTCTGGCACAGGTCAACCCACAGCTGAATCTGTCGCTGGAAATCGCCCAATCGACCGACGATAATCGACGCCGTCCTCATCCGCGTCAGTGTATTCAGATTGACGATCCGCTCTGGCGCGCCGGGCATCCCGACCTGACGGCCAGCGAGCTGGAGGCGTATTTTGCCACCATTGATGCCTGTGCTCAGCGCGTTGCCGCTGGCGAGGTTGAAGACTGGGAAAGTTATGAACGTAGCCGCTACGGTTACCCAAGCTACGAGCATCAATCTTACGGGTTTAATGAAGCGATTCGTTTTATTCAGCAATCGGCAGCACATATCCGGGCCACCTGTCGCGCTCAGGGCATCGTGTTATAACCCGGTTACGTATCAATATCATTATCACGATATAGAAGGCAGTCACCGTTGTGTTGCGGTAACGTACTCAGCATGCGGTCAGGGTTCAGACAGAGGATGAACAAGCTAATGAAAAAAACGCGTGCCAGGGCGACACCGGTTGCTAGCGCCGACAGTCATGATGACGTATCCGAGCGGATTCGCGTCACGCTGGCGGCGGCAATTGGTGAAGGGGCGCTGAAGCCCGGCAGTAAAATTCTTGAGGAAGCTATCGCCGAACATTTCGGCGTGAGCCGGACGGTGGTGCGGGGCGCGCTGGGCGTGCTGGAAAGCGATCATCTGCTGGAGCGCAAAAGAAATCGCGGCACTTTTGTTGCCGAACCGAGCGTTGAGCAGGCCAGGCACTTGTTTGAAGCCCGGCGTCAGCTGGAGGGTATCCTGCTGGCGTTCGTGGTGGATCGGGCCACCCCAGAGCAGCTGGATAGCCTTGAAAAGCTGGCAGATGAAGAAGAACAGATCCATCATCATGGCGACGAGAAATCGAAAACAGTGTTGTCCGGCAAGTTCCATATTGTTCTGGCAGAGCTGGCCGGTAATCCGGTGCTGACCGAGATGCTGACGAAGATTGTTGCGCGGCTGTCGCTGGTGATGTCGCTGTATGAGGAGGATCGCAAAGATGATTGCGGTGCTGACCATCATCGCCAGATTGTCGCGGCGCTCAAAGCGAAAGATTTAGCTAAGGCCCGGGCGTTGATGGACCACCATCTTGCCGATATTGAGGGGCGGGTGCGGCTGACGGAAGGCCATGGTGACCGGCATTCCTTTATGTCGATGTTGGAAAATTTTTCCTGAGCCGACATCACAGTATTGTCACCAGGAGCGCAGATAATGTTAGCTGGCTCCTCAACTGATAACGGGATTATGACGATGACGGAGAACATTTCTGCTCAGTGCCACTGCGGCGCAGTGGCCTTTAACGTGACACTTATTGATGGCCTGAATAGCGCGCGGCGCTGCAACTGCACTTTTTGCCGGATGCGGGGCGCCGTGGTGGTGTTTGCGTCAGCAATCGATGTGATAAAGGGCAAAGAAGCGCTGACGGAGTATCGGTTTAACAGCCGGGAAGTGGCACACTATTTCTGTTCTGTCTGCGGCATCTATACCTTCCATCAGAGCCGCTCGAATCCTCATCAGTACGGGGTCAATGCGGCCTGCCTCGAAGGCGTATCGCCGTTTGATTTTACCGCTTTGAATGTCACTGACGGAGTAAATCATCCGAAGGATGGCGGTGCAGGCGGGGTGGCGGGAGTATTATCGTACGTCCCCAGCGAGAGGAAATAACGCAGGCGTTGAGAAAAAGGGTAAGCGGCATGGATCCGCTTACCCGCAGGAATTACTGAACGTCGAAACGATCGAGATTCATGACTTTCGTCCAGGCAGCGACGAAATCGAGCACAAACTGATGCTGGTAACTGTCGCTGGCATACACTTCCGCCAGTGAACGCAGTATTGCGTTGGAACCAAACACCAGGTCTGCACGTGTTGCGGTGTATTTCAGCTGACCAGTGGTACGATCATGCCCTTCATAGTGTTCTTTAGCGTCATCACTTGCGCGCCAGACGGTGCCCATATCTAACAGATTGACAAAGAAATCATTGCTGAGCACACCCACCCGGTCGGTAAACACACCGTGCGGGGTGTTATCGACGTTCGCCCCGATAACACGCAGCCCACCGATTAACACCGTCAACTCAGGTGCGGTCAGCGTAAGTTGCTGCGCTTTGTCGATCAGCATATTTTCTGTCGATGCACTGCTTCTGCCACTTTTGTAGTTACGGAAACCGTCAGCAACCGGTTCAAGTACCGCAAAGGAAGCCACATCCGTTTGCTCAATGCGCGCATCCACCCGGCCAGGTAAGAAGGGCACATCAATCAGGACGCCCGCAGCTGCGGCCGCTTTTTCAACGCCCACGGTACCTGCCAGAACAATCGTGTCGGCGAGAGAGAGCTTCCCTGACTGCTGTTGAATCGCCTCAAGCTGAGGTAGCACACGACTGGCGATACGGTTAACTTCCCAGTGACGTTGCGGCTCAAGGGCCAGACGCGCACCGTTGGCACCACCGCGTTTATCGCCACCGCGGAAGGTGGAAGCAGAGGCCCACGCCACTGATACCAGCTCACTCACCGAAAGAGAGGAGTCCGCAATCCGCTTTTTCACCGCGGCAATATCCGCAGGCACCGGGTGATGCACCGCAGCAGGCAACGGATCCTGCCAGATAAAATCTTCCGCCGGGATTTCAGGCCCCAGATAGATACTTTTCGGCCCCAGATCGCGGTGGGTCAGTTTGAACCAGGCGCGGGCGAAGGCGTCATTGAACGCATTGTGATCGTTCAGGAAACGACGTGAGATTTTCTCAAACTCAGGGTCAAAACGTAACGTCAGGTCGGTTACCAGCATCGTCGGTTTACGTTTTTTCGTTGCATCAAACGGATCGGGGATCAGGTCTTCCGCATCTTTAGCTTCAAACTGGATCGCGCCCGCCGGGCTGCGGGTCTGCACCCACTCATATTTGAACAGGTTCTCGAAAAAGTAATGGCTCCAGTGCATTGGCGTCTGGCTCCAGATCACTTCCAGACCTGAGGTGATGCTGTCCGCGCCGATGCCCGAACCGTGAGTACTGACCCAGCCAAGTCCCTGCTGCTCAAGCGATGCCGCTTCAGGTTCAGCGCCAACGTGGGTCGCTTCGCCCGCGCCGTGGGTTTTGCCCAGCGTATGGCCACCGGCAATCAGGGCAACGATCTCTTCGTCATCCATCGCCATATTGCCGAAGGTTGCCCTGATGGCCGCCGCTGCCGAGGCCGGGTCGCCGCTGGCGTTCGGGCCTTCAGGGTTAACGTAAATCAGCCCCATTTCAGTGGCAGACAGAGGATTGCTGGCGAGACTTTCCGGGTGACGGTGCGTCAGCCATTCTTTTTCATCGCCCCAGTTCACGTCCAGATCGGGTTCCCAGACATCCTGGCGGCCCGCCGCAAAGCCAATCGTCTGGAAACCGGAGTTTTCCAGTGCCACATTCCCCGCCAGAATAATCAGGTCAGCCCAGGAGATCTGTTGACCGTATTTTTGCTTCACCGGCCACAGCAGACGTCGTGCTTTATCCAGACTGACGTTATCCGGCCAGGAGTTGAGCGGGGCGAAACGCTGCTGACCGCGCCCGGCACCGCCACGACCATCCACCATGCGGTAGGTGCCAGCACTGTGCCAGGCCATACGAATAAACAGCCCGGCATAATTACCCCAGTCAGCGGGCCACCACGGCTGAGAATCGGTCAGTAATGCTTTGAGATCGGCTTTAAGGGCAGGGTAATCAAGCTTCTTGAATTCTTCACGATAGTTAAAATCAACGCCGAGGGGATTGGAACGGTTGGAATGCTGGCTCAGAAGATCGACTCTTAGCTGTTTTGGCCACCAGTCATTGCTACTGGTGCCACTGCCTGCAATGGGTTTGGCGGCTCCCGCGTGGAAAGGACACTGCGCGGCTGAAGCATTTGGGTTTTCCGACGATTGGCTCATTTCTCTATCCACCTTTTTATTGTGTGGTTTTAAAATAGTGCATTCTGAGCTTGCGGTACATCTGGATAACCCTATTAATGTGATAGAGAATAAGGAGGTGGCTAACAAAGGGGCTGAGTGGCCACGTTGCCGATGGCCACTTAAAGTAAGTTAGTGTTTATCACCCACAGGCAGGATGCTGCGACCGAACTGCTCATTCAGCACTTCAGCCATCGCCAGATAAAACGCGCTGCCTCCGCAGACAACACCAATCCAGCCAGCAACGTGAATGATCGCCGGGTTATCCACCAGATGGCCAATCGCCAGCAGGGCGAACAGCACGGTCAGGCTGAAGAACACACATTGAAGTGCGCGGTTGCCTGCCAGGGTGCCGAAGAACATGAATAACGTAAACACGCCCCACAGACCCAGATACGCCCCGAGGAAATGCCCGTTTACTGCCTCTGTCAGACCCATTTTCGGCATCAGTAAAATCGCGACCAGCGTCAGCCAGAAGCAACCGTAAGAGGTAAATGCGGTTAAACCGAAGGTGTTGCCTTTTTTATATTCCAGCAGACCCGCGAATATTTGCGCGATGCCGCCATAAAAGATGCCCATTGCCAGGATAATAACATCCATTGGGAAAAACCCTATATTATGCAGGTTCAGCAAAATGGTGGTCATGCCAAAACCCATCAGGCCCAGCGGAGCCGGATTAGCTAACTTAACGGTGCCCATAAATCCCCAGAAATATTGATTAAGATGTTGAAAGGGTTCAACCCTCGCCAGCACTCCCTGGCAGGGCGCGAGATCATAATCAGAGCACATCAAAGCTTCTTTGATCTAAAGAGGGTGAAACTCACTATTTATATTCTTATATGCTGCTGGGTATCTCAGCCAGTGAAATAGGTGCGTATAAAATAGATTGAGACTCAGGCCATCGTTCTTTTCATCGCCAACCGATGCCCATGGCGGAAGAACAGCAACCCGGCCGCGGAGAAACCGATCAGGGCAATAAACATGACCGGTGGAGGGGTATAGCTGAGTAAGAATCCACACAGTACGGGGTTAACGGCACCGCCAATATTGCTCAGGTTCTGTACACCGTAGTAACTGCCTTTCATATTATCGGGCGCGATGAAATCGATGAACATATATTCCACGGGGATTACAATCAGCTCGCCAAAACTGAAAATCACCATCGCTATCATCCACAGCAGTATCGAAGGCCCCGCGAGCATAAAGCCGGCCAGACCGAGGATAAAGAATAACGTGCCGAAAAATAACCATCTCAGCAGGTTGTCCTGTTTCATGCGGCTGCTCATCACGTACTGAAAGGCAATAACAATCACCGCGTTGGTGATCATAATGGCGCCAATCACTTTATAGGCGTAAGCGGCATCCGCGATAATAATCAGGTACTGCGACAGATATCCGGTGAACTGCCCAAAAACAATCGCACCGAAGGTGCTGCCCAGAGTGAAATAGATCAGGCAGCGATCACGCATCAAGATGGATAAAGTCTGGCGTAAGTCGGGTTTTTCCAGAGGTTTCAGCTCAACATCGTTACGCGCAGGGCTGTTGGGGATATTGCGTAATCCCACCATCAGCGCAATAACCGTGACCAGCGCCAGAGTGCCCGAAATCATAAACGGTAGCGTTGGGTCAAACCCCGCCAGCCAGACACCTAATGAAGAGCCAACGGCCCAGCCCACATTGATCAGCGTGTAGTTCATCGAGAATGCTTTGACACGTTTCTCGACGGGAAGCCACGCGGCAATGCAGGCTTTGATGGTGATGCTCAGTAGCGCATAGGATGCGTTGAGCAGGGCGATTACCACGACCACACTGCCGACCTCTGGCAGTAGCGGCAGCAAGAAAAAACTGAGGGCGAACAGACTGATAGAGAAACCAATCAACAAGCGGTGGCTGAATTTATCGACCAGGTAGCCACCGTAGAGACTGCTGAAAATACCGATAGCAAGGCTTGCCCCCATAATGATGCCGATACTTTTGGGCAGCAGATTATAGTGCTCGGTGAGGTAAATAGTCAGAAAGGGCAGCGTGACCCCACGGCCAATTGTCAGCACCAGTGAGCCAGCAAGCAGGGCAAGAATAATTGGCGGCATTCCTTTCATTTATTACATTCATCCATCAATTTATTAACAACCAGACCCGTTACTCTACTCTGTTATCAGGCATTTTTTGTATCGTAAAACCATAATGTTTCAAGGTGTTAACTGGAGAAAAAACTATAGAAATATCTTATTCCAGTGGGGAATACTGCGCTGACGTCAGGCGTTCCCGCTCTCCCTTTTTCAAGGCATGAGCGGGGTACCAGTTTTACTTCTTACGCGTCAAGGTGATGCGGGTCAGTTCCGATGGGCGTCCCACTCTTACCGCCATACCTGGCCAAAGACCGGTACCGTTATTCACGTACAGCTGCATGCCATCCACATCATAACGGCCTGAAACAAAACCATTATTAGGTTTGGCAAACAGCCGATCGAATCCCCAGATTAAGCCGCCGTGCGTATGGCCTGAAAGCTGGATATCGACGCCCTGTGTGGCATTTTCACGCGCATTTTTGGGCTGATGATCGAGTAACACAATCGGTGCGTTTTCCGGTGCGCCTGCTAATGCTTGGGTGAGATCAGGACCATCAGCACCTCGTGCGGTGGCTGATGCATCGGTCAGGCCGGCGATCACCAGTTTTGCCTCTCCGCGGGCGATCACCTTGTGGCGGTTGAGCAGGGGATCTAACCCTAAGGAAGCCAGATGCTCCGTCCACGCCTGTTGTTCGAAGAAGTATTCGTGGTTGCCGGTGATGGCCAGTACGCCATCCGGGGCATGCAAACCGCGCAGCGGTTCGACATCGTTACGGCGGTTTTCCAGGGTGCCATCAATAACATCACCGGTGATGACGATCAGGTCCACATTCAGCGACATTGCCTGTTTCACCATGGACGCCGTCCAGCTGGCATTGAAAAGCCGGGTGATGTGCAAATCGGTGAGCTGGAGCAGTTGATAACCTTCAAATGCCTGCGGCAAATTGGCGACCTCAAGAGTGACATCTTTCAGCGCGGGAACGCGGGTGGCCTGTTGAACGCCATACGTAGCCAGACCCATGGCAAACAGTGCAGCCAGGTAACGAATGCCAGGCGCAATCTCCAGCGGATGCCTGACAATCAGTGAAATCAGTGCGACCACATCAATCACCAACTGCGTGAGCGCGAGGAACAGCACCGCACTGAACGCCCAGTTGAAGAGAATAATCAACATGCGCGGCATTTCAGGCGCAAAAATGCTGCCAGAGGTGAACCGGCTAACCAGCAGATACTGAGAAGCCAGCAGCACCAGCAGCGATAACAGGATTTTTAGAGCAATGGGCATGGAAAGCGGGATAAGAAAACGGGCGATAACATACCAACTCGGTATGCTGAAGATAAGGTGAAACATGTCAATATTCCCTTAAAAAGTGGTGCACGATAATGCAAAGATGAAATGAAAAGCATCTGTCACTGAACAATCTGAAAAGTTGTAGCATAGATCCCGTATTAATCTAAGTGCTAAGGTCATTACACAGAGCAAAAGGAGGAGGGTACTCATGCGGACCGTGACTGTGACCGCTTACGACAAGCGGTGGCCCGATCTATTCGAGGCAGAAAGCGCGCTATTACTGGCCACCCTGGGCAATATTATTTTCCGCATTCACCACATTGGCAGCACGTCAGTACCCGAGCTGGCAGCAAAACCCGTCATAGACATATTGTTAGAGGTGAATGGGCTGACAGAACTGGATAACGCCAATGCTGCAATGAAGCTCAATGGCTACACAGCCCGTGGTGAAAATGGCATCCCCAATCGTCGATATTTCACTAAAGGTGGCGATCAACGCAGTCATCAGGTTCATGCTTTTGCTGTAGGCGACAGCCAAATCATAAAGCATCTGGCGTTCCGGGATTATCTGATCAACAACAAGGACGCAGCAGAAGAGTATGCCGAAATAAAACGTGCTGCAGTGCTGGCAAGTGGCAACGATGTTCATCGTTACAGTGCTTTCAAGACGGCGTTTATTGAACACCATCTTCGGTTGGCACTTACTGGCGCTGAGTGTTCAGCCAGTCACACCAAGCCTTAGCTGTGAGTTTCATCAGTGGAGAGAGAGCTTCAGACACCATCAGTGAACAACAGAGGATGAACCGCGGATAAACATCAGATTCAACGTACCGCTACGTTGGTGCGCATAATGTATATTATGTTAAATTGAATATCAGGAGGCACTCCCGCTGGTTGCAACCGGCTCGCCTTCTTTTCCTGACTGAATCTACATCTACTCATCTCTCCGTGCCAACGGTACACCAATGTGTCGCTACGTGAAAAGTTGGGGATAACTCCCCTTCTCTTTTCGTAGAATTCGCGTAGCGACGCCAACTCTGCAATGCCCTGCAATTATTTTCATTTTTCCCTGAATCTTTCCACGCATTTGCCGATACCCGTTAAGGACAGCCACTTACGTGTCCGCCACCATACTTGTTAGAACACCAGGAATGCACAGACAATCATCCCGGCAAGCACCCTTTGGGTGTAAAGAGATACCATCTTTCGTGACTGACTGATGACCAAGTGTCCCGCCTGGAAAAAACATTCAGCCCACTATGGGCTTGCCGAGAAGAATTCAGTTGCGATGGCGATGTCCACAAACCGGCCTGCGCGTATCTGGTTCATCGAGATGTTGATAACTTCCTGAGGTGTTCTATGTTTGGTATGAAAAAATCGAGCTTTTCGCTGCCCTCGTCCAAAAGTAACGGCATCACCCGGGACATCAATGCAATAAAACAGCATGTGGCATGGATTGAGTTTTCGCCTGATGGAGAGATTCTCAACGCCAATCAACAATTTCTCGATGTCACTGGTTACTCACTGAGTGAGATTCAGGGAAAACATCACCGGATTTTTTGCAAACCGGATTACTGCCGTTCAGCAAGCTACAGTGCCTTTTGGCAGACACTCGCAACAGGCGAATCGGTAACGGGTATCTTTGAACGTTTCAGCAAACAGCATCAGCGCTTTTATCTCAGCGCCACCTATTTCCCGGTTACCGATGATAACGGCATTGTTTATAAAGTGATTAAGGTCGCCTCCGATATCACCGCCCGCCATCATGAGTTAGAGCAAAAAGAAGCGGTGATCACTGCGCTGGACCTGTCCATGGCAGTGATCGAATTCACGCCTGACGGTCAGATTCTTACGGCTAATAGCAACTTTCTTACCCATATGGGCTTTAACTTGTCTGATATTGTCGGCCAGCATCATCGCATCTTTTGCTATGAAAGTTTTTATCGTGAAAACCCCGATTTCTGGAAAAAAATTGGCAAAGGTCAGCACTTTGTTGGGCGCTTTGAACGTAAAACGGCCAGCGGTGAGCGCATTTGGTTAGAAGCCAGTTACAATCCCGTCTATGACGCTGATGGCCATGTTTGTAAGGTGATTAAGATCGCATCTGATATCACTACCCGTGTCGAAGCCGCAAAACGGGTGGCCGATATCGCCGTTACCACCTCAGAAGAAACCTCGCAAATCACGCATAATGCCAATGAGGTGCTGGAAGAAACGGTTCGTAACTCCGGGCTGGTTGCTGTTCAGGTAAATGCCGCAACCGAGATTGGCGCAAAGCTCAATGCTTCGGCCAAAAGCATTACTGAAGTCGTGGATACAATTAACGTTATTGCCGCACAAACCAATATTCTGGCACTGAATGCCGCCATTGAGTCAGCGCGGGCTGGCGAAGCCGGACGCGGATTTAGTGTCGTCGCTGCGGAAGTCCGCCGACTGGCGGCATCGACTGCCAGCGCCACGCAAAAAATAACGTCCGTCGTAGAAGTGAATGCTGATTTAATCCAGCAGATGTATCAACAGTTGGATGCGGTAAAACAATTCGTGGTCACCGAACAGGATAAAATCAGCGACCTCTCGCGGAGCCTGAAGGAAATTAATCGCGGCGTGCACCAGTTTGTCAGCGTCATCCATCGGCTGGATGTGTAATCCACCCTGTTCAGTCGACGGGTTTAGATGCCGGAGAAAGAGCAATGATGAGCGAATGCGGCAACAAGCTTATCTGGTCAGCAGCCCTGTGCTGCTGGCTTTGCACCACGTCCGGACCCGGCGGACATCAATGAAGAAGTGCCCCATCTCCCATGCTAAAATAGTATATTAATCGCATCTCTTAAGTTTAATCAGACCATTTTTCGTATGATCTTGCACAAAATCTGGACCATCAACCCAAACATATTTTTTCTTACTTTTATCAAAGAAACCGTGCCATCTGAACAATCCTGAACTGCCCTTAATGGTCATTTCAGCCACCGATTTCGTTGTGCTGAAACTATCCCACGCAAGGTTCATTCCACCTGTACCAAGATCAAGCGGCTTATCAAAATACACAGCAACCTGATTAGCGGAGATCTCTTTTGAATGGATTGAAATGATAATTTGATTGTCATTCACAATAAACGGACTGGGGATCTTACTTAACTGAATTGAAAAACCCTCGTCATCACATGTCGTTCCCCATGTGCCGAGATGAGACTGTGCATAAGACGTAAATGACAGAAAAAATAAACCAGCAATGAAAATTTTCATTAATACTCTTCAAGATACTTCAATAAAATGACGATGTTCTATGCGAAACAATAAATCCGGAGCAGTTAGCGCTCAACAAACAGTGACTGATTCTTTGCCAGATAGAAAGGCCTCAGATAAGCCACGGTATTGGACAATGGCAGTATTTCCTCACTCAGGTTGATGCCAATTTCCTCACGCAGATAACGCCGTCTCGTCTCAATACGATTCCATAACGCCGGATAGTGTTTGCTGATCTCTGCCTGAAGCGTGATATCCGCAAGTACCACGCACTCTTCCGCGCTAACGCCTGTGTAACCCGCGACCGAAGGGATGATATCAATCTGCATGATCATGCCGCTTTTCAGCGGTTCATCCGACCCCTCATAGACCGGGGAAGACATCCACTCTTCATCTGAAACGAGGTGACCCGGATTCAGGTGCCAGCCATAGCGTTCTTTCGGTAATACACGTTCCACCAACTGGTAAAGCTCGTCGCCGGTCATGCCACAGTGAATATTTTCCAGCCAGGCGACAACCGCAGCGAAATACGGTTTAGCCATACGCTGCAACCACTCTTCCTGCCCGGCAGGCAATTCACTCTCATCGGCAATGACAAAACCGGTTCTGCTGGACAATCCGCCTTTAAAGCCAGTGGTCAATGATAACGGATCACCCTTCTGCACTTTCTTATAGCTCGGGTAAATATTGGCTTTATCGAAGCGGCTACCAGTGGCGGCAATGGATACCACCGTGTTGTCCTGGCCTTCAGCGGCCAGCAGCGCGCCGAGATCAACTTCACGGACGCCAACCTCAATCGCATTGATGGCATCAAGAATACAGTTTGATGCGAGGTTAGCGCCGTATTCATAGTGAGCAATTTCGTTTGCATTACAGGTCGCACGCGCCCCCGACTTGCCGCTAATAAAAAGGTGAGCGGCATTCTCCAGCTCTGCACTGGCTTGTAGCGTGCGTCTGACCGCCTCAACAATAAAATACGGCAGATCAAAGAACGTTTTGCCGTTCCCGGCCGCCGGAGTGAACATCTTCCAGCCCACCAGCCCTACCTTACTTTTATTGTTAAGCCCGGCGTCGGTGAAGATACTTTCCAGCGGCGCTTCGTTATCCATTGGCTGATTTGGCAGAGAGAAGTACGGGCTGTGTGCCAGCGTGACCGGCACGCGTGAAAAGCGCGCAAGCTTCAGGTTTTCATTGCCCAGCACCAGCGTACATTTGCCACTGGTTTCCAGAATCAGCAGGCCTTCTTCAAAACGCGGAATAAATCCCGTCAGATAGGCGAAGTTAGCGCCATGCTCTTTGTCTGCGTAAATCACAAGAGCATCGAAGCCTTCGTTCTTCATCCCATCCAGGATTTTTGCTTTTCGCGCCAGAATCGTGTCATCTGTCAGGAGAACAGGCTCAACCTGGGTAAATTTCACCGGGGCGACGGTCGCTCCTAACGTAATTTTTGTGGAAACCATAATGTACTCCCTCAGGTTACGTATTAATGGTTAAGCAGCAGATGGATCACAGTGCGCAGCAGGATACCCAGCAAAACACCGGGAATAACGTAACGAAACAGCCTGACAAAGCGACTGGCAATACCCAGAAAAATACCGATACCAGGCAGATCAAAGGTCTGAATCATTAAGCCAGCAGAGGCGTTAATCTGCTGAGGTGTTATCAGCCCTTTCTGTATCAACTCCGTCATCACGCCGTAATATGCGGTGCCCCCTGCCAGCATTTTGGTCAGTGCCGGCATAACAAAGATCTCCGGGATATTGAACATGCCGAGCAGCGGGGCAAGCAGTGCGGTCAGCCCTTCAATAGCCCCTGCCGCTTTCAGTATGCCCACCACCGTCAGCGACAGGAGAAGCATGGGAACGGATCCCAACGCCAGGCGAATTGCGTCTGAACCGGCACCGTTAATGACGGCGATCAGCCCCTGAGGCGCATTACCCTCCAGTCTCTCTTTTTCCGCCAGCGGCAGGGAATCCGTCGACAGCCTGCGCCCGCTAAGGTGATAGGTGAACGCCGCCGCAGCCAGCCCCCCGACGATTGAAATGATCACGGCTTCGCCCCAGTGCAGGCCAAAAGGGATAAGGGGATAAAACACGTTCCCCTGGCCCATGGCAAAAAGCATCGCCAGGGCTGCCGCGAGGTGACGGTCGGAAGTGCCGCGTTTCTCCATAATCGCCAGCGCCGCCAGCGGTGCGGCGAAACTAACAAAGTTCAGCTGGATCAGCGCAAAAATAGCCAGTCCGGTGATGCCAAATGGCCTGAATATCGGCGTCATCACACGCACAATCGCGTCAAGCACGCCCTTCTGTTCCAGATATCTCATGATAATCAGCATGACTACCATCACCGGGATCAGGGTGTAAAGTGCAACATCAACAGAGGTTCGCCCTGCCGACATAATAATGCCAATGATATCCATTAACGGGTTCCACAAGGGTATAAGAAGAGCCGACTGCCCACTATTCGTTAGCAACGGGATAAGATATAAAATCCCGCTCTACTTCAACTCTTTCAAGTCTTACCAAAATTTATACCAGGGCCGTGGTTTTGCCATACTATCGGTGTGAAGTCTTTCAGGAGTTGGTGCAATGGTACCCCTGTTCGCAATTATCGTCTCACACAGCACACCGATGCATTCTGTCAATGCTGTTTCGAACTCCCTGGTGACATCTCCAAGACCTGTCCTTGCATGAATAAACTCATGGATCAGTACGCCGGAAAAAACATCAACGGATGTAAGGCACTTTCTGGATATAATCACGCAGCATGTTTGTGGTTCCCAACAACCCTGAGTTTCTACAGATAAGAAAATATCTGGCCGTAGTGTTTCTGATATTTTAATATCTAATACCCTTGCAGGAACCCCGCCAAAGATATCAATAATTTCATTCTTCAATGAGAAAATCTTTCGTTCGTAAGGCGTCAGATCTCTTTCTTCAATAAATTCAAACTGAAAACTGTCATTATAGCTCTGAACATAGTTCGTAATATCATTTATCGAGTTACCTTCTTCATCCACTTTATCGGCAAGTCTGAGGCGAAGGTTATCCGGTATTGTAATAATTTTGGTGCCATTTTTAATGGCATCATCAACCATGTTGGGATGTAAAATACTTTCTGTCGCAGTGATAAACACGACATTACCATTTTTATTTAGCAGTGTAACTGCATGCTCCTGAACGTCTATCCATGAAAGCTCATCATGCATAGTGCCAGAGCTAAATCCGGACATATCTTCAGCAAGGAGATCCGCAACATAGTTATTTGATGAGGATAATAGGATCTTCTTCACGGTATCCGTGTACGCACTTCTCCCAACATGGGTTCGTTCACGATTAATCGCTTTCTTCAATTGTGAATTGATATGAGTAATATTGTATGAAAAGAGAAAGTTCTCCTCCCGGGCAACGAGAACTCCGTTGATGAAGATTTTTCCAACACCAGATGAATTACTGATAGTCTGCCCATATCTGGTCGTATCTATGATGCTATCGTTACTGAAAGTGAGAAACATATCCTTTGCTGCATGCACCTCATCATCAGAAATACCGGCCAAGGTTATGATTGTGCCTTCAAACGCGGTGTCATCATCTTCTTCTTCAATAACTGCATGTAGGGTTGTAACATCTCCAAAACCCTGCTTAGACATCTTACTTGTAGTGATTTTTCCGTAGCGAGACTGAATCAGACATTTGACGCCATTCCTCTCGAACGTTGCTAAGGCATCTTTCAACCCAATACCAAAACGCCCTATTACACCGGGTGTATCAAGCTTCTCCTGATTCTCGTTCTGGGTTAAGTGTGTGTACTTAAGCCCCCGGCCAAAATCTCTAATGAGCCAGTCATCTCCTTCTTTGCGAATAGATACTGCTGCTGTCTTAGTCAGGAGTTGTTCATCCAGAGCATTCGCTATAATTTCTCTTACAGCATGCCGAACTTCCCAGTTTTCGAGTATCTTTTCAATATTGAGATCAAACGCTTTAATTGACATACCTGATTCCTAATCCATCAATGGACGTGTACCTTCGGAAATATGAGAATTCTTTGAACGCTGCCAGCCAATACGCTCAGGAAAATCAACACCTACTCCCAATCCTCTCTTACATAAGGCTTCTGCCAGTTTTTGTCCGTAACTGGAACCACCTCTCCGTTGAACGTATGCGTACAGCAATGGCACCTTACGGGGATATCTTCTGCGGTAAATTCCGGGTTGATCTTTTGCAGTAATCCATCGTCATCGACACACAATCCGCTGTAATAAGTCGACTCATCGCAACGGACATAGCTGCTCCACTCTTTACGATGCAGTCTGACCATAAAAAAAATTGGCGCGGCGTTATCCAACCGGCTGACGGCCTCTTTATGCACATCATCCCAGCGCTGGCCGACTTTACTCAATAAAAATTTATACAACGGCGTGTAATCCCGGCCGCGCTCAAGCCGCCCGTGCATGCCTTCACGCATCGGCAGATTGTCATCTGCAATGTTTTTCTTATGGCGCAGCCAGCGGTATTCACCGCCCGGGTGATTCTGCACCTGTCCCCATGTAGTGGTGTTCACCTTACGATAGAGCTTTTTAGGTTGATTCGAACGCTGGATCCGCACTTTCACCTCTGTTTGAAAAGACAGACTTTCATCAGTCGCCCCGCGGTCGCCAACTGTCGCAATTCGGGCATGATCAGAGCAGATGTAAGCATGCTAAAATGATTGAACAGATTAATCTATTTTTGGAGATTGTTGAACAGGTTAGCCAGTGCGATATACGCTTCCCCGTCCCCTAATCCATTGACTTTACGGCCTGAAATAAGAGAATCTTCTTATCACTCGACCACCAGAAAGAACCGGAGCATACCATCACCCGTTCTCGCCGTATTCCCGCCGTCATCGCCCTTAAAAGGTCGGCCGCACTGGCTATCGCCGCGCTGTTGCTGTTCAGTTGTTCTTCCGAACCGCCGAAATCGCTGGTCACCCCGCTCCCTCCGGTGGCAAAACAGCCACTGCCAACCCGGCCTGAGCTGGCGAAGGAACCGATGCGTGGCGTCTGGCTGGCGACCGTTTCGCGGCTGGACTGGCCGCCGATCGCTTCGGTCAATGTCAGCAGTGCGGCGCTGCGTATCAGCCTGCAGCAAAAAGCGCTGACCGATAAGCTGGATAAACTGAAAAGTCTCGGCATCAATACCGTATTCTTCCAGGTAAAACCCGATGGTACGGCGCTATGGTCGTCAAAAATCCTGCCGTGGTCAGATATGCTGACCGGGAACATTGGCGAGGATCCGGGCTACGATCCGTTGCAGTTTATGCTCGACGAAGCGCATAAACGCGGCATGAAGGTGCATGCCTGGTTAAACCCTTATCGCGTATCGGTGAATACCCAATCCTCTACCGTTACCGAACTGAACCGCACGCTGTCGCAGCAACCTGCCAGCGTCTATGTACTGCATCGCGACTGGATCCGCACCTCGGGGGATCGTTTTGTGCTTGACCCCGGCATCCCGGAAGTGCGCGACTGGATCACCAGCATCGTCGCTGAAGTGGTGGCGCACTATCCTGTCGATGGCGTGCAGTTCGATGACTATTTCTATACGGAATCGCCGGGATCTGCCCTCAATGACAGCCAGACGTTCCGGCAATACGGTCAGGGATACACTAGTAAGGCAGACTGGCGGCGGCACAACACGCAGCAGCTGATCGAGCAGGTGTCGCGCACCATCAAACAGTTAAAACCGGATGTCGAATTCGGCGTCAGCCCGGCTGGCGTATGGCGCAATCTGTCACACGATCCGGCAGGCTCCGATACACGGGGCGCGGCAGCCTATGATGAATCCTTCGCCGACACCCGCCGCTGGGTGCAACAAGGCCTGCTGGACTATATTGCCCCGCAGGTGTACTGGCCTTTCGCACGCCAGGCGGCACGCTACGATGTGCTGGCAAAATGGTGGGCAGAGGTGGTGAAACCCACCAGCACGCGCCTGTATATCGGCATTGCGCTGTATAAAGTCGGGGAACCGTCGAAGAATGAGCCAGACTGGACGGTACAGGGAGGCGTGCCGGAGCTGAAAAAACAGCTCGACTTGAATGAGTCGCTACCGAATATTAATGGCACCATCCTGTTCAGAGAAAACTATCTCAACCAGCCACAGACTCAGGATGCGGTAAATTACCTGAAAAGCCGCTGGGGTCAGGCCGCCTCCACGCACTAAAATAACCCGCAGGATCAGCAGGCTACCGCCCTGCCGATCCTGCTTTATCCCCCTCGCATCCTGCGCAAAAGTTTCTACCAATCTCAGCCCGCTTTACACGCAAATCTGTTATTTGACGGCCGATAAATTCCGTAATCTGTTCAGTAAACCCTTTAATCTGGATAACGAACCGGGATAACACCCTTATGTGTTTTTTAATCCTTGATAGCCGCCGTAATACCGTCACCTGAGGAATCATATTGATGAAAGTGCAGAAAATAGAACAGCCCGCCGCCATCGAATCGCTGGAGTCATGGGGAACCGTTGAAGGCCTGCCGGGCACCTCTGCCATCAAGCTCTCCGGCCTGCAAAAAGTGATTCCGGGGAAGGAAGATATTGATACCGGGATTTTTCAGTGTGGCGCGGGCAGCTATCGTCGCTCGGTTAAACAGGCTGAAATTATGCATTTCCTCGGTGGCTCCGGGTCATTTACACCCGACGGTGAAGAGACGTTAACCTTCAAAGCGGGTGATTCCTTCTTTTTCGAAGCCAACACCGAAGGCACCTGGGTGGTGGAAACCGAGATGCGTAAGCTGTATGTGATTTTTGATGCGGAAGTCTGAGTAATTCAGCCCTACCTGATCCCCTGTTTTGTCCTGCGGGGATCGGGTGTTAAACCCATAACCCCCCTTTTTACATCAATATCTTACGCAATCGATAATTGATAAAACTCTGGCCACGCACCGACACCTGCTGGGCTTCAACCAACTGGAAGCCGTGTCGGATAAAGAAGGGTTTCGCGGTAATGCTCGCCTCGGTATAGATAACCGGGATGTCCATCTTCACTACCGCCAGCTCCAGCCACTTTAGCAGCGCGGTTGCCACACCGCAGCGCTGATGCCGGGGATCGGTAAATAACATATCCAGATGTCCGTCATACTCCACGTTGCCAAACCCGGCGAGCTCCCCATTGCGGATCGCTAACCAGCACTGACTCTCTTTGAATCGTTTCTCCCAGGCCGTCCTGTCTACCTGCACCCAGGCGTCAATCTGTTCCGGGTTGTAATCTTGTGAGGCTATCTGACGCACCGCGCCCTGAAACAGCGTAATAGCAGCATCAAGATCGCTGGCCTGGAATGCTCTGATAGTGATGCTCATCGGTTCTCCATCTTGCCTGGGGTGATCACTTGTCCCTACATCTTAGTCTATGATTGTTATGGCCTGACAGCTATCCCGATCCCGATAACACCTTTTCCGACTAACGCTCAGAGTAGCGGAGCGCCGTTGTGTTGCCAGCGATCCCCGAGCGCTGGATAAAACGAGGACAGTGAATGGAAACCCGATCATATTTAAAACATTGGGGCGCCGAGTATGTGGCCACCGATACCGTTCGTTTTCGCCTCTGGGCCACGGGCCAGAACAAGGTCAAACTCCGGCTCTCCGGTAAAGAAACGGACATGCAGCCCACGGGAAACGGCTGGTTTGAGCAGCTGGTCAGCGGCGTATTACCCGGTGCGGAGTATCAGTTTGTACTTGCCGATGGCATGACGGTGCCGGACCCCGCTTCCCGCGCGCAGCGTGATGATGTCGATGGCCCTTCGCTGGTGATCGACCCCACCGCTTACGTCTGGCAGAACACCCAGTGGTCAGGACGGCGCTGGGAAGAAACCGTGATCTATGAGCTGCATATCGGCACCTTTACGCCGCAGGGCACATTCCAGGCGGCGGCAGAAAAACTCCCTTACCTGGCGGAGCTGGGCATCACGATGATCGAAGTGCTGCCGGTGGCGCAGTTTGGTGGCCGTCGTGGCTGGGGTTATGACGGCGTTCTGCTGTATGCGCCCCACGCCGCCTACGGCACACCGGATGATTTTAAAGCCTTTATCGATGCGGCGCACGGTTACGGCATCTCGGTGGTGCTGGATATTGTGCTGAATCATTTTGGTCCGCAGGGGAATTATCTGCCGCTGCTGTCCCCCGACTTCTTCCACCCGGAGCGGATGACACCCTGGGGAGCGGGTATCGCCCATGATGTCGAGGCCGTGCGTCAGTATATTGCAGAAGCACCGCTTTACTGGTTGCGGGAGTTTAACCTCGATGGCCTGCGTTTCGATGCCATCGACCAGATTGAAGACACCACCGACCCCCATATCCTGATTGAGATTGCCCAACGCATCCGCGCTGAACTGCCTGAGCGGTCGATCCATCTGACGACCGAAGACTGCCGTAACGTGATTTTCCTGCATCCACGCGACGCTGACGGCAACGCCCCGCTGTTTAACGGTGAATGGAATGATGACTTCCATAATGCGATCCATGTGTTCGCCACCGGGGAAACCCATGCCTATTACCAGGACTTTGCCGACCACCCAGAAAAAGGCGTGGCGCGGGCGCTGACGGAGGGCTTTGTCTATCAGGGTGAGGTTGCCGTTCAGTCTGGCGAAGCGCGCGGCGTCGACAGTCGCGGTCAGCCCCCTGCGGCGTTTGTTGATTTTATCCAGAATCATGATCAGGTGGGCAACCGCGCGCAAGGCGACAGGCTGATCACCCTGACCGGGGCCGACCGTAACAAAGTGCTGCTGGCCACACTGCTGCTCTCACCGCATATCCCGCTGCTGCTGATGGGCGAAGAGTATGGCGAGACCAACCCGTTCCTGTTCTTTACTGATTTTCATGGCGATCTGGCGCGGGCCGTACGCGAAGGGCGAGCCAGAGAGTTCGAAGGCCACGCGGGGCATGAAGGGGAAGTCGTCCCCGATCCGAACGCGGAAACCACCTTCACCCGTTCTAAGCTCGACTGGCATAAGCCTGACAGCGCAGAGGGCAAAGCCTGGCTGGCGCTGACCAGACAGCTGCTGACACTGCGTCAAAACGTTATCGTGCCGCTGCTGGGGACTGCGGGCGGTCATGCAGGCCAGGTGCTGAAGACCGCACCGGGGTTTGTGGCCGTCAGCTGGACCTTCCCCCGGGGCCAGTTATCCATTGCTCTGAACATCGGTGACTCAACGCAGCCACTGCCCGCGCTGCCCGGCAAAACGATTTTCGCCTGGCCGGCTGATACGCAGGGTCTGCCACAGCACGCCATCGTGGTTCGTCTTCTGCCAGGAGAGGAAAAATGACCATTCCAACTGCCACATGGCGTATTCAGTTTCGTAACGGCATGACATTTGATCGCGCTGCCAGCCTCGTGCCCTACCTGAAACAGCTGGGGATCAGTCATCTCTATGCTTCCCCAATTTTTACGGCGACCGCCGGGTCAACTCACGGCTATGACGTCACGGATGCCAATGAGATCGACCCGTCGATTGGCGGCCGCGCGGGGTTTGACCGTCTGGTCAGCGCGCTGAAAAATGCCGGGCTGGGACTGATCCTCGACATCGTGCCGAACCATATGGCGGCCTCGCTGGAAAATGCCTGGTGGCGCGATGTGGTTGAACACGGTGAGGCAAGCCGCTACGCGCGACATTTTGATATCGACTGGTCCCGCCGTTTGACGCTGCCGTTCCTGGGCGATGCCTTTGAGACGGCGCTGGATAACAATGAGATCACGGTGCAAGCCGATCCCGACAGCGGTAAACCCGCGCTGGCGTATTACGACACCTTCTACCCGCTGAAACCGGAAACCTGGCAGGAATGCGAAGCCGATGTACTGGCACTCACCGATCGGTCGGAGATTGCGGCACTCCACCAGCGTCAGCCTTGGCGGTTGATGTGCTGGCGTGATGCGGCCAATGAACTTTCCTACCGCCGTTTCTTTGAAATCACCGGACTGGTGGGAATGCGGGTTGAGGATCGCGGCGTGTTTGATGATACCCACCGTTTGATCCTCGAACTGGTCCATTCCGGTGCCGTTGACGGGCTGCGGGTTGACCATGTTGACGGGCTGGCAAACCCTCAGGCGTATCTGACGCGTCTGCGCCAGCAGGCAGGCCCGGACTGCTATATCACCGTAGAGAAAATCCTTGGCAAAGATGAACAGCTGCCGAGCGACTGGCCGGTTTCCGGCACCACCGGCTATGAGTTTATGGCAGCGCTCTCCGATGCGCTGGTCGATGGCAGTCAAATCAGCGCCCTGCGCAAAATCTACAATGATGTGCTGGATAAGCCAGTGAATATGGCCGCCGAACTGCGAGAAGCAAAGCGGCTGATGGTGGATAAGAACTTTGCCGGTGAGTTCAGCACGCTGCTGACCCTCGCCGGTGATATTGCCGCAGAGGAAAATGCACTGTTGCCGGAGAACAATCTGCGGCAGGCGTTGCGCGAACTGCTGATTGCCTTCCCGGTGTACCGCACTTACGGCACGGAAAACGGATTGCCTGCGGCCGATAGCGAATTATTGCAACAGGTGGCAAACCACGTCAAAAACCGTACCGATGCCCCTGACCCGGCCGCACTTAATCTGATTCTTCGCATTCTCACCGGCGATATCCCGGCACACACGCGTCAGCAGGCCACCACGTTCCGCATCCGTTTCCAGCAACTGACTGGCCCGCTGATGGCGAAATCGGTCGAAGATACCCTGTTCTTCCGCCAGCACATGTCGCTGGCGCTGAATGAGGTTGGCGCGGAACCGCTGCCGCGTGCCTTCTCGCTTGACCGCTTTCACGCAGAGATGAAAGTGCGTCTTGCACGCCAGCCGGATGCCCTTTCCGGCACCACCACGCATGATACCAAACGCGGCGAAGATGCCCGGGCACGGCTTTATACGCTCTCCGAGGCCCCGGCACACTGGGCGGCGTGCGTGGCGCGCTGGTGCGAGATGAACCGCAGCTGCGTGGTGACGCTTGACGATGGCCTGGCGCCAAAACCCTCTGTCGAGTGGATGCTCTACCAGGCGCTGGCCGGTGTCTGGCCTGCTACGCTTCAGCCCCGGGATCATGCCGGGCTGGCGGCGCTGGAAGAGCGTTTTCTCGCCTATGTGCAAAAAGCACTGCGCGAAGCGAAGCAGCGTACCAACTGGACTGCCGTAAACGATGACTACGAGAATGCGGTGCTCGACTATGCGCGTCACCTGCTCTCACCGGCTAATACCGACTTTTTACATGATTTCTCCGCCTCGCTGCAACCGTTTATCCAGGCCGGGCTGGTGAACAGTCTTACCCAGACGGTGATGAAACTGACTGCGCCAGGCGTACCGGATATTTACCAGGGCAGTGAAACGCTCGATTTCAGCCTGATCGATCCGGATAACCGCCGGGAGCCGGACTTCGCCAGGCTGCAACAGATGCTGACGGCACACAAAACGCCGCTGGATAGCGACCCGGCGCACTGGCTGAGCGGCCAGCTCAACCAGCATGTGATCGCCAGCCTGCTACAGCTGCGTCAGGCCCGTCCGGCACTGTTTCGTCATGGCGATTATCTGCCGCTGAGTGCACAAGGCCCGCGCGAAGACCATCTGATCCTGTTCGCCCGACTGGACAGTACCCATGCGCTGATGGTGATTGCCCCGCGTCTGGCGCTGAAGCTGCCGGATAACGCCGGAGAATCTGATCAGACGGCGCCTTCTGCCTCGACCACCATCGCGCTGACGGCACCGCTTTCCCACCGTCGCTACCGTAATATCCTCAGCGGGGAAGTGATGTTTGTGACCGATCAGATCACGCTGCCCGCCACAGACACGGGTTTACCGCTGATACTCAGCAGTGAATAGCACCCAGAAAAGTGAATAACAGACGCTACCGCTTACCATTTGCCAAGGGATGAAAAGAACGCTATGTCGAACGCAACACCTTATGTCATCGAAGCCGGGTTAAGCCACCAGCTGGGGGCCAATTTTGATGGTGAAGGGGTGAATTTCGCCCTCTTCTCCGCGCACGCTGAGCGCGTTGAGCTGTGCCTCTATGACCCCAGCGGACAGCAGGAGATCGCCAGGCTGGAACTGCCGGAATACACCCATGAAGTGTGGCATGGCTATGTGCGGGGGCTCCAACCGGGTGCACTCTACGGCTACCGTGTTTATGGTCCCTATGAACCGGAGAACGGACATCGTTTTAACCCGCATAAGCTGCTGATCGACCCGTATGCCCGTGAACTGTCAGGGGATATTGAGTGGAATGAGGCGCACTTTGCTTACGATTTGTATGATGATGAGAAGGACCTGACCTTTGATACCCGGGACAGCGGCCCGTATACCCCCAAATGCCGGGTTATCGATCCGGATGAATTCCTCTGGCATGATGAAAATCGCCCGGTGGTCCCCTGGTCAACCACCGTGATCTACGAAGCGCACGTCAAAGGCTTTACCCAGCTGAACAGCGCGGTACCTGAAGCGCTGCGCGGCACCTATGAAGGCATGGGCCATCCGGCCGTCGTGGATTACATCAAAAGCCTTGGCGTGACGTCAGTTGAATTGCTGCCAGTCCACTGGTTCCCGGACGATCAGCACCTGCTGGACAAAGGGCTGAAGAACTTCTGGGGCTATAATTCGCTCGCGTTCTTCTCTCCGGCTTCGCGCTACTTTGGCCCTAACGGCATTCAGGGTTTCCGCGATATGGTGCGCGCCTTCCACGATGCCGGGATCGAGGTGATCCTCGACGTGGTGTATAACCACACGGCAGAAGGTAACGAACTCGGCCCGACACTGTCCTTTAAAGGCATTGATAACTTCTCTTACTACCGCACCTTGCCGGATCAGCACCGTTATTACATCAACGACACCGGCACCGGCAATACGGTCAACACCTCACATCCCCGGGTATTACAGATGGTAATGGATTCCCTGCGTTACTGGGCAGAATCGATGCATATCGACGGTTTTCGCTTCGATCTGGGCACTATTTTGGGCCGTGAACCGGGTGGCTTCGATCCCCGCGGCGGTTTCTTCGATGCCATCATGCAGGACCCGGTGTTGTCGCGTCTGAAGCTGATTGGCGAGCCCTGGGATATTGGCCCTGGCGGCTATCAGGTTGGCGCTTTTCCACCCGGCTGGGCGGAATGGAACGATAAATACCGTGACACGGTGCGGGAATACTGGAAGGGAGACAATGTCTCAACCGAGTTCGCGGCTCGTTTGCTGGGCTCAGGCGACCTCTACGATCAGCGCGGGCGTCGTCCCTGGGAGAGCGTCAACTTCATCACCGCCCACGACGGTTTTACGCTGAATGACCTGGTGTCGTACGACAACAAACATAACGACGCCAACGGCGAGGACAACAACGATGGTCATAATGATAACCGCTCCTGGCATTACGGTGTCGAAGGACCAACGGAAGATGAAGGGATCAACGCGATACGTGAACGTCAGAAGCGTAACTTTCTTGCCACCCTGTTGTTCTCCCACGGGACACCGATGCTGCTGGCGGGTGATGAATTTGGTCGCAGCCAGCGCGGCAACAATAACGGCTACTGCCAGGACAACGACATCTCCTGGATTAACTGGGACGATGTACCGGAAAGCGGCGAAATGCTGCGTGAATTTACCCGCCAGCTGATCGCCCTGCGCACCGCTCAGCCTTTACTGCGGCGTGAAAGCTGGCGCGATAATATGGATATCAAGTGGTTTAATGCAGGCGGTGGTTTTCAGCAGCCGGAACAGTGGGATGAAGGTTCAACGCTCGGCGTCTATATTGGCCGGGCAGACCTGACGGAGGAGGAGGGCATCTGGCATGACGTGCTGATGTTGTTTAACCCATTTGAGGGCAATGTGCCCTTCCTGATCCCGCAGTTTGGCGAAGGTGGCTGGGTACTGGAACTCTGCACATCGGACAGAGCCACACCCGGCCAGGTGATTACCAAAGAGAAAAATGTCGAGCTGGAAGGTCGCAGCATTGCCCTGTATCGCAGGCCTTAATCGTACGCTTTCTTATCGGGTTAGCGCAGGTCAGCTTAACGGCTGACCTGATGCCCAATTACACCACCGATGGCTGCGCCGCCCAGTGTTCCCCAGGTGCTGCCTCCGGTCAGGACCGCACCACCCACCGCCCCCACACCCGCACCAATAGCGGTGTTTCTGCCACGATGAGACATGCCACAGGCCGTTACTGAAAGAGTCACCAGCAAAACAATGGCAATAGTACCGCTGCGTTTTAACAACATAAAAACCTCATTACCATTACGCATAATGGAAGGCAAAAAGTTAACGTTTTATTGTTCTTTTCCATCCCCTGGAAGAACCACTGCTCCTTTGCTGCAGAATATAGGCCTTGTTGTTGACCTCGGGCAGGTAAAAATTCTTATAAAATGGCACTATTTTTTGCCGCCCCTGACACCCCGCCAGCCACTGCTACAAGCGACCTGTACGCGATTTAACCTCTGCATTCGTGATGATGCATAAGCCCCCCTTCAGCGTTTTCACCGTGGTTTAGCTCTCACATCCACTGCCCTGTAGCCCGAAATGAAACCCTGTGAAACAGCTCACGCTCTGATATGAAACCGGTTGCAGAAATCGGTTTCACTGATAGCATCAAATCAGTTTCACCCTCTGTTACATAACCAGCTACCCATAATAAAAAGGTCTGACAATATGGCAGTTATCAGGGATTACAATAAGTTAGCAACTGATATTCTTCACGAGGTCGGCGGTGAAAATAATATCAATACCTTCTCGCGCTGTGCGACCCGTTTGCGTCTGGTACTAAATGAAACGCCGGATGGCGCTAAGGCGAAAGTCCAGAGCCTGCCGGGCGTCATCGCCGTGGTTGAGAGCGGTGGACAGTTTCAGGTGGTGATCGGCACCCACGTGGCCGATGTGTTCAATGCCCTCTCGTCACTGATTGGCGAGCAGCACGCCGGCGGCACCGCTAAACAGAAAACGCGTGTGCTGGATGCCGTCATCGGTACCATGTCGGCGGTGTTCGCGCCCATCGTTTATATTCTTGCTGCCGCCGGTATTCTTCAGGGGATCTTAATTGTCGTCGGCCTGATTGATGCGGATATTAAAACCTCCGGCACCTTTGCCATCTTCAACTTTATGTCGTGGACACCGTTTGCCTTCCTGCCGGTGTTTATTGCGATTACCGCGGCCAGACACTTCAAATGTAATCCGTTTATCGCCGTGCTCTGCTGTTGCGCCCTGATTAACCCGGAATGGACATCCATGGCAGGCCGGATTGCCGGGGGCGAAACCATCAGTTTCCTGTTTATCCCGCTGGCCAAAACCGTGTATACCTCATCGGTATTACCGCCGCTGTTCCTTGTCTGGGCGCTCTCCTGGCTTGAAAAACGCGTTGAGAAAATCCTGCCGGAGGTGATCAGCGCCCTGTTCACACCGCTGATCTGCTTCGTGGTGATTGTGCCCCTGACGCTGATTGTGATTGGCCCGATCACCACCTGGGCGGCGATGGGCATTGCCAGTGGTTATAACGCCCTGTTTGCCTTTGCCCCTGCCGTTGCGGCTGCCGTTATTGGCGGTGTCTGGCAGATTATTGTGATCTTCGGCGTTCACTGGGGCATTACGCCGGTGATAATGGCGAACTTCGATACACAGGGTTATGACTCCTTCCAGGCCTACCAGACGATTGCGGTGATCGGTCAGATGGCCGCCGTGTTTGGTGTGTTCCTGAAAACGCGTAACCGGGCGCTGAAAGCGACCTCCTTATCTGCCGGTGTCACTGCGATTTTCGGTATCACCGAACCGGCTATCTACGGTGTGACGCTGCGTTTCAAAAAACCGTTTATCTGCGGCTGTATTGGTGGCGCCATTGGTGCCGTCGTGGCCAGTATGTTTGGCTCGCTCTACTACGCGTATGCTGCATTGCCGGGTCTGTTTACCCTCGTCAATGCCATCAGCCCCGATGCCCCGATGTCGTTTATTGGTGAACTGGCGGGCAGCGCCACAGCCATTATCCTGACGATTGTCATGGTGCAGTTTGTCGGCTTTGAAGATCCGATTGATGAAGAAATCCTGAGTGAAAAAAGTCAGCAGGCTCCTGCTGCGACTGCAACTACCGCTACCGCGGCTCCGGCACAGAACCTGGCACTATTCAGCCCGCTGTCGGGTACGGCAATCGCGCTGGAAAGTGTTAACGATGAAACGTTTGCCGGAAAAATGCTGGGTGACGGCATCGCCATCAGCCCGAGTGAAGGCCAGGTGGTGGCACCGTGTGATGCCGTGGTGGCCACGTTGATTGATTCTCATCATGCTATCGGGCTTCTCTGTGATAACGGTGCCGAGCTACTGATCCACGTGGGCCTGAACACCGTTAACCTGCAGGGCAAGCACTTCCACCCGCTGGTGAAAGAAGGTGACAGGGTCACGGCCGGGACGCCGCTGCTGACATTTGATAAGGCCGAAATCGAAGCGGCGGGTTACGACCTCACTACCCCGGTGCTGGTGGTTAACAGCGACGACTATCAGCTGGATAAACATCAGTCCCAGGGCGTTATTAAGCCACTGACACCGTTGATGACCCTCTCCTGATGACATAAAAACCCCGGCGTGCCGCGCAATGGCACGCCGGGGTTTCAACCTCTTCTTCCACCGCTGATTGCCAACACCCCGGGTATTCTGCTGGGGCTGATTACTTTTAGTACCGGGTTGTAATGTTTTTATGTCTGCGATATCTCCAGTTTTTAGTCGCTGGCTATTTAGTGTAAGGTCCGGGTCCAGTTTGACCACGCCGGAGCGGCAAAAGACGCATCCCTGCGGGCCTCGGCACGCGACGTCCTGTCGCGTGACGTCCGGCTTACCTCAAACTGGCCCCATCCCCTCAGAAAATGTACTTGCGGTGGGTTCTTATATCCCGAGATATTGAGACAGGATGTTTACAATTTTCATTCGTCCTCCCATGCGTTATCCAGATAAAGAAACGACTTTCTCTTCCCAAAATTATTTTTATCTTGAAAAGTGACGCCACCAAGACCACTGGAGTGCAACCCCCAGGTCCCATAGGACCCATCTTTGAAAGTCACAGTACCTGATGCTACACAAGGAGAATAATGTTCATGAAGCCACTCGCCGATATAATCAGCTTCTTCAGCCTTAGCAAAGTAATTAATGAGTTGCTCTTTAGTTGGATTGAAAAGTCTGCACCATTTAGAATACCCCTGAGTATCTTTAAAACTAGTAGTAAAGTGACCACCTACTAATGTTTCAATATGTTCCACCTCCCTACCCGCATGGATGAATAAGGGCAAAAAAATCAGGAGATAGAGTAAATTTTGTTTTATTCCCATTTTTATGTGTTCGCTTTAAAGAATGTTAATCTCACCACTTATTATCAGTATAAAGAAACGATCTTTCTTTTCCGTAATTTTCTTTATCTTTAAACGTGACACCACCAAGACCACTGGAGTGCAACCCCCATGTCCCATATGATCCATCTTTGAAAGTTACGGTGCCAGATGCTATGCAAGGGGTGTAATACTCATGAAGCCATTCACCGCTATAATCGGCCTCTTCAGCCTTAGAAAAGTAATTAATGAGTTGTTCTGTCGTGGGATTGAAAAGCTGACACCACTTAGCATACCCATCTTTATCTTCAGCAAGTCCATCATAATGACCACTCTCAATCACCTCAATATGTTCTACTTGCCTGGCCTGAATAACCAGCGAAGAAGATAATAAAACAAAAATCAATGTTATTTTCATTCCCATTTTGCTGTGCTCGCTTCGGTTGTGTTTTTCCTTCCAATATCAGGATGTCGGTGAACCTCAGTCATGGGCACTTGAAATTGACGAGTCAGCTCTGACACCAGCCATTTAAGGGATCGATTTTGTTCATCAGTGACAGATTCGAAAACTTTTTTATTCTCAGGCCCAACAGCCATTCCAACGATTTCAATGCCTATACTGTCAGTATTATTTGGGAACCGGTCAGGGAAGTTCTTCCCTCTCTCTATATTGGATATTTCTTGAGAAATCTCTCTTTCCCAAAATCTTTGGGTATGTAATGCCAATAAGCGCACTTCAGTCGGTTGGCATACTTTCTGTAAAAAACATTTTGACTGCACCAGACCAACATGCCAGGTCATTTTGAATAACGAAGCCGTTTGATAAACCTTGCCATCCTTGTCGATCAAAAAATGTGCACCGTTGGCCGATTTGTTGCCATAACTGTTAAAGGTGCTTTGAGCTGTCGGACTGGCAGTTTGATGCACCACAATACCATTAACGCTATCGAGAACCCCTCTCTCAATCGTTTTAAATATTTTTCGCTCAATGCGATCATCATAAATATAACCATCTTCATCGATATACATTTTATACTCCTTTATAAATGTACTAAATAATCGCGTTAGCTTTAATGTCATAACCCATCGCTACCACACCCAGTTTATTTCCTTCTGCGCTCTGTGGTACGTATTCTAATTTCACTCTTGAAAAACTGAGGCCGACTCTTTCTATCGGCATTGGCATGTGGTTCATACCCATCGGCTCTACGCTGGTAATAATCAGCTCTTGCAGGGTTATTGTTAAGAAGTCTAATGGAGAACCACCGGCTTTTCTGACGGTCAGAATAGCCTCCGGGATATGTTTTCCCGCAAGGAAATATTGAATGAGAGTGGTCGAGGATTTATCAATGTAATGTTTGAAATATAAATCGTGTACGGTTGATTTTCCCGAACCTCCGCCACTTCCCGAGTGCATATTCGCTGGCTGAGCGACTGACCAGTTCCATCTTAAAACCTCAATTTCCCCTTTATGAGAATGATCGAGTGATTCGCCCTCAATACCATTGATTTTGATAAACATATCCTGAGCCATACATCCTCCTTGTGGTGGGCATCCGGTTATAACGTGAATCTTTCCTCTGTTTGGGTGCTGCGCGCATAACCTGACAGGCCCCATAACGAAATGGGGACCCTATCAGTTATCTGTGGCAACGTCAGTCATGGTTTTGCCTGGAATATCAGAAGTTCTGGTGCGATCGCATTCAGGAGTGCGGTCGGGTTTTCCCGGCGGAAAAGGCGGTCATACTCACCCCGGCGAACACCAGAGCCAGACCTGTCATAAACAGCCCTGATAGCGAGGTACCCAGAAAGACCACCGATGCCAGCGCGCCAATCAATGGTACGCCCAGCGTAAAGCTGGACATGGCAAACACGCTGATGCGCCGCCCGTGTTCAGACGAGATGACAAAGCAGACTGAGGTGGCAACCGGGCCAATAAAGAACAGCAGCCAGAGAAGGCCGGAGCTGAAATGGATCGCCTCAACGGGGCCATCAAGTAAACTGGCAAAGAAAATCAGTGGAATGGTGGCAATCAGCATTTGCCAGGGGGCCAGTGATAGCGGCGTTGCCGTCCACTTATGGTGCTTCACATGGATAATCACCAGTGACCACGAGATGGCACCGGTAATCAGAAACGCACAGCCCATCACGGCGCCAGGTGCGGACCAGTTCATTTCCAGCGGAGAGCAGATCAGCCCGATACCCACCAGCCCGGTTAACAGCGCAATGATCTGAATGAAAGATGGCGTATGGCGCAACAGCAGCCAGGAAGAGAGGATCCCCCACAGCGGCGTGGTATACGCCAGCAGTACTGCATGGCTGGTATCAGTGTATTGCATGGCGATCATCCCTAATCCGGTGAAGACCACCATCTGGAAAATGCCGATGCTAAGGATCACGGGCATATCGCTTTTGGCCGGCAGTTTCAGCTCTTTTTTAACCGCGACAAACAGAAACAGACAGGCTCCGGCGCTGCCGAAACGGATCGCCGCAAGCCATAACGGCGGCACATCGTTAAGCGCCATCTTGGTGGCAGGCCAGCTAAGCCCCCATAAAACCACCATCACCAGCAGCCACAAAACCGTGGTTTTCATTGAATGCTGCCCGGCATTCTGTACGGCTGTTTTCACGTTACTCATCATCATCACTCACTGTGCATCGATGTGATGATTTTATTTTCCCGTTACAGGAAAAGCTGTTCTAATTACCCGCCATAACGCTGAAAAAAGAAACGGTTTCCGTCAAAAACACAATTTGCAGGTAAAATATGCCCCAACACACGATTGAACTGGATGAAACCAGTCTGCGCATACTGGATCTGTTGCAGCAAAATGCGGATATCAGCAACGCTGAGTTGGCGGAACGCGTGGGCCTGTCCACCTCCCCCTGCTGGCGCAGAGTCACGGAAATGAAGGAAAAAGGCGTATTAAGAGGCGCGGTGATGCTGGCCGATCCACTGAGCCTTGGCCTGGCGGTGAACGTCTTTGTGCATGTCTCGCTGAAGCAGCAGGATAAAGTGTCACTGCGGCATTTCACCGATGCCATCAGCGAACGCCCGGAGGTCATGGAGTGCTATCTGATGACCGGGGAGTCGGATTTTCTGCTGCGGGTGGTGGTGGAAAATCTGCAAAAATATCAGTTGCTGATGATGGATTGCCTGACGCAGATAGAGAGCGTATCCAGTATTCGTTCCAGCTTCGCTTTAAGCCAGGTGAAATACACCACCGCCCTGCCAACGCAACATCTCAAGGCCTTACGCTAGCCTTATCGTACTATTTTTCAGCGCCTGATTCCTGAAGGCGCTGATAATCCTCGCCACACTCAATTTCTCCAAAAATTTAACTCACTGATTATAAAGTAAAATCATATTTTGTTTCATGTGACGACATAATATTAACAATGATCCCATAAAAGAAAATGATTATCATAATCATTAGTATTGAACTTTAGCTGCGCCACCCTGACTTGGGGCCATCTGGCCCGTGACTGACCGATAAAAAAATGGCCACGCTTTTTGTTATTCCCTATTTCGCACAAGGAAAAACCATGTCTTCCCGCACCTTCTCATCCCACACCAGGGGAATGGGCTCGCCTCTGCGCGTGCCGGGCCAAAAAACGACGTTGTCCGTTTCACTGCTGGCGCTGATGATCCATGCGCTGGTTAACCCGGCCATGGCGCAGGAAGCCGCCTCCCCGCAGGAAATGGTGGTGGATGCCACGGCAGATGACACCGCCGCCAGCGAGAAGCAGGATTACACGGTCAAAACCACCCGCGCCGGCACCAAAATGCTGATGACCCCGCGCGATGTCCCGCAGTCATTAAGCGTCGTCACCGAGCAGCGGATGCTGGATCAGAATCTGCAAACCGTGGGCGAGGTGCTGGATAACACCACCGGGATCGCCACCCAGCTGGTCGATAGCGAACGCTCCTCCTACTTCTCTCGCGGTTTCCAGATCACCAATTACACCTTCGATGATATCCCTACGTCAGCGGCAGATAACTGGAACTACGGCGATGCCGGAGAAGACACCGCCATCTATGACCGCATCGAAGTCGTGCGCGGTGCAACCGGGCTGATGAGCGGTGCGGGCAGCCCGTCGGCGTCGGTCAATATGGTACGCAAACATGCCGACAGCAAGACCGTGACCGGCAATCTGAGCGCCAGCTATGGCCGCTGGAACACCCAGCGTTACGTGGCCGACCTCTCTGCCCCGCTGAATGAAGAAGGCACCGTGCGTGGCCGCGTTATCGCCGGTTATCAGGATCAGGACGGCTGGCTGGATCGCTACCATAAAAGCAAAAAGTTCCTCTACGGCGTGCTGGATGCCGATGTGACCGACAACACCACGGTGTCGCTCGGCTACGACTATCAGGAGAGCAACACCGGCAACCCGACCTGGGGTGGATTGCCGACCTGGTACAGCAACGGTTCGCGCACCCATTACAGCCGCAACCTCAATCCGTCAGCTGACTGGACGCGTTACAGCCTCGACTCGCGTAAGGTTTTTGCCAACGTCAAACATGACTTTGATAATGGCTGGACCTTCCGCGTCAATGCCACGCACGCTGAGCAGACTTTTGCTGACAAGCTGCTGTATGTGATGGAGTTCCCCGATGCAGTGACCGGGACCGGGGTCAGCGGCTATGGCAGTCTGGATCGCGGTAAGCGCACGCAGGAATCCATTGATACCTATGCCAGCGGTCCGTTTGAACTGCTGGGGCGTAACCATGAGTTGATGGCAGGCGTCAGCTACAGCCGCCAGCATAACCAGACCTACAGCGTGGACGGTGCGCTGGATTATGCGCAGATGGGCAGTTTTGATAATAACTGGAACGGCAACGTTCAGGAGCCCGAATGGGGTGACTGGTATCTGAATGCCGATGACGTGATCCGCCAGAAATCGGCCTACACCGCCGCGCGCTTCTCGCTGGCCGACCCACTGTCGCTGATCCTCGGCGCACGTTACACCCAGTGGAGCACCGTTGGCAGCAGTGGCAACATGAACAAAAATAACATCACGCCATACGGTGGCCTGGTGTATGACATCGATGATACCTGGTCGGCTTACGCCAGCTACACCTCGATCTTCCAGCCACAGACCTACCGCAGTACTGATGGTGCTTATCTGTCGCCAGTGACCGGGAAAAACTATGAAACCGGCCTGAAGTCTGACTGGTTTGATGGGCGTCTGACCGCCACCTTTGCGGTATTCCGTATTGAGCAGGAGAACGTGGGTCAGGAACTCAGCGGCACGTTTGTGAATGGCTCCAGCGAGCAGGCGTATGTTGCGGCTAAAGGCGCGGTCAGTAAAGGCGCGGAGTTTGAGCTGAACGGTGCCGTCACCGACAACCTGCAAATGACCTTCGGGGCAACGCGCTATGTGGCGCGAGATACCTCCGGCCGTTTCAACAGCAATATGCCGCAGACCTCATTTAAACTCTTCTCCCGCTATCGTTTACCGATGTTGCAGGACCTGACCATCGGCGGCGGGCTTAACTGGCAGAACCGCACCTTCCAGGATGCCACCGGCCCGGATGGTGAAGTGCAGCGCGTCTACCAGGGCAGCTATCCACTGGCCAACCTGTTTGCCCGCTACCAGTTCACCAAACAATTGGCGGTACAGGCCAACGTCGATAACCTCTTTGACCGCTCTTATTACTCATGGGGCAGCGATTATGTGGTTTACGGCGAACCGCGTAGCTACTCGGTCAACCTGTCGTACGCCTTCTGATAAAAAAAGCCCCGGCACGATGCCGGGGCTGATCATACAGACAAAGGCGATTACTGCATAAATGAGAACTGCGTGGTGATACTGGAAGAGATTGGCTGACGCGGTTGATCAGTTTTTTTTAGAGAAAAAAATCCTGACAGTACCGACTGCAACGATGGTTAAAAGACTACTTAAAAACCAATAATCCGGCACAACAAAATAGTAAAAAACAAACAAGAAAATAACCACCATATTCACGATCAAATCAGACGCTGTATCCTTTATGAAATATAACAATGCTTTCATTTTTATTTATTTCCTTTTTAGCTACTGTCAAACTATCACAAACCAAATAACCAATAAAAAACAAAGAGTAAAATCATAAAATATCCAATAACGTTGGCGATAAAACTCAACTGTCGCCTTAAACTACGCTATTCCCGTTTCCCAACCCGCGCCTTATCAGCGCGGTAACAATCGATGCGATGAATCCTTATAACCGACGTGAACACAGTGTGACAGGATGGAGTTATCCGCGCCAATGCGCCCTGTCACCGTCATTAAGGAGTGCCTGTGTCTGCTATCGAATCCCTGGCTGAAGCCACTGAATTTTATGTTAACTCCCCGGAACACTTCGATCCGCTGCCGCGACCGTCACAGCCTGCGAATATCATTACCAGTGATGCTGAAGCGATTGCTGTCGCGGAACGGCTGGCGCAGCAGTTTGCACCGGGGGCTGCCCGCCGCGACCGTGACGGTATTTTACCGGTGGCCGAGCTGGACGCGTTCTCCCAAAGCGGCCTGTGGGGCATCAATATCCCGCGGGAATACGGCGGCGCGGGTGTTTCCTATGCCACGGTTGCGAAGGTGATTGCCATTATCTCCGCTGCCGACTCGGCGCTGGGGCAGATCCCGCAAAATCATCTGGCGGGTGTTGCCCATCTGCTGGAGGACGGAACGGAAAGCCAGAAGCAGACGCTGCTGGCCGGCGTGTTATCGGGACTACGCTGGGGCAACGCGTTTTCCGAAAAAGGCACCGCCACGGTGGCCGATTTCAAAACAACAGTGCGTCCGCATAACGGTGAACTGGTGGTGAATGGCGAGAAGTTCTACGCCACGGGCGCGTTGCTGGCGCATCTGGTGCATACCGTGGCGGTAGATGAAGAAGGTCGCGCCAATCTGGTGGTACTGGATCGCGATGCTGCGGGCCTGACAGTGATCAACAACTGGTCGAGCTTTGGCCAGCGCACTACTGCGTCCGGCACCGTGCTGCTGGACAATGTTCATGCACCGCAGGAACGACTGATTCCCGTCTGGCAGGCATTTGAACGCCCAACTGCCGCTGGCCCGATTTCTCAAATTATTCAGGCGGCGGTGGATACGGGGATTGCACGCGGTACGCTGGCCGATACACTGGCCTTTGTGCGCGAGAAATCACGCCCGTGGATCGACAGCGGCCAGGAACGCGCCAGCGATGATCCCTTTACCATTGCTGCCATCGGCGACCTGCAAATCCGTCTGCATGCCGCCGAAGCGCTGCTGTGGCGCGCCGGAGAGCTGATCGACGTTGCTGTCACCACACCCAGTGAAGAAACGGTGGCCGCCGCTACCGTCGCCACAGCCGAAGCCAAAGTGCTGTCCACCGAGATCGCCATTCTTGCGGGTAACAAGCTGTTTGAACTGGCAGGCACGCGCTCCACGCTGGCGGAATATCAGCTTGACCGCCACTGGCGCAATGCCCGCACGCACACGCTGCACGATCCAGTGCGCTGGAAGTATTTCCATGTCGGGAACTACTATCTGAACGGCGTTAACCCACCACGCCATGCGTGGAGTTAATGCAGAAAAAAGCCCGCATCAGCGCTGAGGTATCCCCACAAAAATGAATGGCTTCCCGTCTGGCGTCAGGTCCGGGGCCAGTTTGAGCACGCCGGAGCGGCAAAAGACGCATCCCTGCGGGCCTCGGCACGCGACGTCCTGTCGCGTGACGTCCGGCTTACCTCAAACTGGCCCCATCCCCGCAGAATCGTTGCTCGCTGTGGATTTTAAAACCGCAACAGCATGACGCTCTCTGTGCATTGGTTAGGGTTTTGACCTGGATTTTGACGTTGAGGCGGCATTCAGCAGCGCTGAGGAAGCACAGTGAACCAGGACGGTCGATAAAATAATCGAAATTAATCATGTTGATCACTCCCTGTGAGATGTCTCAGCTGGGATGCCATCATACGCGACACTTAAAATCATGCCTATTGCCGATGCTGCGTGTTCAAACTGGCTTCAGCCTTTGTCACACCGTTTTACGGGTATACATCGCCAGCACCCCGCCTGTGAGAAGCAATGCAACAATCGATGTACCGATCACCGAAACAAAGCCACGGCTAAAGGCCGCTTCGGCCAGATTCAGCAACACGCGCCCTTCCGCAGGTATCAGCGATCCGGCGGCAATTAACGCACCATCAATGCTGTCCTGTGCCAACGCGGGCAGATGCGGAATGGCAGACATATCATACGAATACAGCGCGGCCAGAATCCCGCCGAGAATGGTAATACCGATTGCGCCACCGAACTCAAACGCCACGCCCTCAATCGATGCTGCCGTCCCTGAGCTGTTTTCCGGTGAGTTGAGGATGATCGCGGTCGATGCCGCCGTCATCGCGCCACCAAGTCCGGCGCCGGTCAGCGCCAGGGCTGCGACCGTCATCCACAAGGCGGCATCATACACCATCAGGTAAACCGCCAGGCCCGCCGCAGAGAGCAGCAAGGAATACTGAATCGCCCGGAGTGAGCCTATATGCGGCACCAGCCATCCTACCGCAGGCCCGGCAATAAAGGAGGCGAGCGGCAGCGGCAAAATAAACAGCCCGGCCAGTAAAGGCGACATAGACAGCACCAGTTGCAGCCGCTGCGTCACGGCCAGTTCAACGCCGATGACGCAGGCAATCGACACCATTGCGGCGATCACACCCGCCGTAAAGAACCGGTTGCTAAACAACGCCAGATCGAGCATTGGGCTGGCTGAGCGCTGCTGTTTTCTGACAAACAGCAGCGTCATCATCACCCCGATTACCCCGGCGATCACCGCAATGCTGAGCTGCGGTGACGGCTTGCTGAACTCCTTCATGGCATAAATCAGCCCGGTGAGGCCCGCCATAATCTGAACGGCAGCGGTCAGACTGAATACCCGGGTGTGGTCGCCCGGTATCGGCGGGATCAGTTTCAGCGAAAACAGCAGCACCAGAACCACAATCGGGACGTTGATCAGAAAAACCGATCCCCACCAGAAATACTCCAGCAGCAGCCCACCAATCACCGGACCGAGCGCCGCCCCGCCGGAAGCCACCGCGGCCCAGATGCCAATCGCCAGTGAGCGCTCGGCGGGATCGTCAAAGGCTCTGCGCACAATCGTCATGGTTGCGGGCATCATCATCGCCGCCCCGACAGCCAGCAGCGCACGAGAGGCAATCAGCATCTCAGCGGAAACGGAAAATGCCGCCGCCAGCGAGGCGATGCCAAAAATGACCAGCCCGAGAATGAAGAAGCAGCGTGCGCCAATACGGTCATTCAGCACGCCCATGCTGATCAACAAACCTGCCATCGTCAGCGGATAGGCATTAACGATCCACAGCTTCTGCGTCGCCGTTGCCTGAAGATCATGGGTCAGGCGCGGCAGCGCGGTATAAAGCACGGTCATATCAATGACCACCAGTAATAAAGCGCTGGAGATCACCGCCAGGATTACCCAGCGAAATGAGGAAGACATATCAACTTTCCTTGTGGGTTATACGATGGTGACTAAAGCGGCCAACCACATTCATCACGCTGAAATAGAACAGCGGAACAAAGAATATCGCCAGCAGCGTGCCGCTGATCATGCCGCCAAACACGCCGGTCCCGATGGCGTGCTGGGTTTCGGCGCTCGCGCCGCTGGCGATCATCAGCGGTACCACGCCCAGCGTGAATGCCAGTGACGTCATCAGGATCGGACGCAAACGCATCCTGGCCGCTTCCAGCGTCGCTTCTACCAGACTTTTGCCATTGTCATGCAGCTGTTTGGCGAACTCGACGATAAGAATGGCGTTCTTCGCCGACAGCCCAATGATGGTGATCATCCCCACCTTAAAAAACACATCGTTCGGCATATCACGCAATATAACCGCCAGCACCGCACCCAACAGGCCTAACGGTACTACCAGCATCACGGAGATGGGAATGGACCAGCTCTCGTAAAGCGCGGCCAGTATCAGGAATATCACCAGCATCGACAGCGCCATCAGCATCGGCGCTTCAGAGGCGGACTGCTGTTCCTGCAGTGACAGCTCGGTCCATTCCACCGCGAAGCCATCAGGCAGTTCTGTTGCCAGACGCTCCATCTCTTTCATCGCATCACCACTAGAGTAACCCGCGGCGGCGCTGCCGGTGATTTTCACCGCCTGATAACCCTGATAACGCACCATTTGCAGCGGTGAGGTTTCCCATTTCGCCTGCACAAATTCGGACAGCGGCACCATGCCGTTGTTAGCGTTACGCACATTCAGCTTCAGAATATCGTTCAGCTCCATACGGAACGGCGCATCGGCCTGAATGATCACCTGCTGCATCCGGTCGCCGTTCGGGAAGTCATTCACATACAGTGAACCCGTCGCCCCTGAAATCGTCTGGCTGATATCGTCAAACGACACGCCCAGCGCAAAGGCTTTTTGTCGGTCAATATGCAGGTTGATCACCTGGCCTTCAGGCAGACCATCAACGTAAACGCCCTGCACCACCTTGCTGCCTGCGGCCATTGCCAGCAGCTGGTTCTGTGCATCTTTCAGTGCCGCATAGCCTTTACCCGCGCGATCTTCCAGGCGCATGGCGAAGCCCGATGAGTTACCCAACTCGTCGATGGCTGGCGGCATCAGGCTGTAGACCTCACCTTCAGGGATATCGTGCAGGGTTGCCAGAACATGACGGGCTTCGGCAGCGGCGGTGGCTCCTTCGCGTTTATCCCAGCCCTTAAGCGTGGTAAAAGCCAGCGCGGAGTTCGGGCCAGAACCGGCAAAGCTGAAGCCCATAACGGCCAGGTTAGTATCAATGCCCGGGCGCGCCAGCACGGTTTTTTCAAAGGATTTCACCACCTCTAACGTCCGCTCACTTGTCGCATCTGATGGCAACTGAATCGACGTCAGAAAGTAGCCCTGATCCTCTTCCGGCAGAAACGACGAAGGCACGCTGCGCATCGCGAAGAACAACACCACGCAGAGCACAGCATACAGCAGTAAACTCCGGCCCGTCCGCTTCAGCATACGACTGACGCCCTTCTCATAGCGTTCGGTCATGGCGCTGAACTTACGGTTAAACCAGCCAAAGAAACCTTTTTTCTCGTGATGCCCTTTTTTCACCGGCTTCAGCAAGGTGGTACAGAGTGCAGGCGTCAGGCTCAACGCCAGGAACGCTGAGAACAGAATTGAAACGGCCATCGACAAGGTGAACTGCCGGTAAATTGCCCCTACCGAACCGCTGGCCATCGCCATTGGGATAAACACGGCGCTCAGAACCAGCGTAATCCCGACGACTGCACCCGTGATCTCCTTCATCGCTTTCTCGGTGGCTTCTTTGGGCGGCAACCCCTCTTCTGCCATGATACGTTCCACGTTCTCCACTACCACGATGGCGTCATCGACGATAATACCGATCGCCAGCACCATGCCGAACATGGTCAGTACGTTGATCGAGAATCCCGACATCAGCATCACGGTAAACGTCCCGAGTAACGCAATGGGCGCCACAATGGCGGGAATAAAGGTGTAGCGCACATTTTGCAGAAACAGATACATCACCAGGAACACCAGCACCATCGCTTCAATAAAGGTATAAATCACCTTCTCGATGGAGACTTTCACAAACGGCGTGGTATCAAACGGGATGCTGTACTTCATCCCGGCTGGCATGGCTTTGCTCAGCTCTTCCAGCCGTGCTTTCACCTCTCCGGCAGTGCGCAAGGCGTTTGCGCCAGGTGCCAGCTGAATCGCTGCTCCGGTAGAGACGCGCCCATTTTCCCTTGTGGAGAAACCAGAGGTTTGTGGGCCCAGCTCAATCCGTGCGACATCAGACAGCGACACGCGTGAACCATCCAGATTTGCCCGTAGCGTAATGCGCCCAAACTCCTCCGGCGTGCCGAGCTGGCCCTGCACCGTCATCGGGTAAGTTACGCGCTGGCCTGTAACTGCGGGATCATCCCCAATTCGGCCCGGTGAGATCTGTACGTTTTCAGCGCTGATAGCCTGACTGATATCCCTGACGGTCAGGTGGTACTGAGTCAGTTTTACCGGGTCCAGCCAGATGCGCATCGCCTTTTCCGCGCCAAACAGCTGAACGCGCCCCACGCCGCCAATACGCCGCAGTTCCTCAGACATATTGCGCGAGAAGTAATCGCTGAGATCGCCTTCAGTGATATTGCCCTGTTCTGAGGACAGGCCGACGATCATCAGAAAGCCTGACGATGCCGCCTCAACGTTAAGCCCGTTTTGCCGTACCACCTGCGGCAGGCGCGGCTCCACGATTTTAATGCGGTTCTGCACATCCACCTGCGCCAGCTCTGGATCGGTGCCCGGCTGGAAGGTCACGGTGATCGTCGCCTGGCCGCTGGTATCCGCTGATGACTCAAAATAGAGCAGGTTTTTCACCGACGAGAGTTCACGCTCGATCAACGCGACCACGTTATTGTTCATCGTCTCCGGGGTTGATCCCGGATAACTGGCATAGATACTGACACTTGGCGGTGCCACCGATGGATAGCGTGCGATCGGAAGCTTGGGGATCGCCAGCAGCCCGAACAGGATGATAAACACGGCGATAACCCAGGCAAAAACCGGGCGATGGATAAAGAACTGTGGCATAGAATATCCTGGATAAAATGAAGCGCAGCCTTAAGGGTTTGTTTTCTTATCACCGGCATTTACCGGCATCCCTTCCTGCAATTTTCCGCCGCCCTGGGTTATCAGGCGGTCCCCGGCCTTCAGCCCGGCGCGCACAAAATAGTGGCCGCTCAGAGTTTCGCCAAGCCGGATATTGACCACTTTCGCCTTGCCGCCGTCATCCAGCCAGACCTGCGTAGCATCGCCATTGCGCACCAGGGCTTCCTGCGGGATCACCACACCTTCAGCCGCCAGCTGCCGGGAAATTTTGGCCTGAACGTACATGCCCGGTAGCAGCGTGTGCTGCGGGTTATCCACCTCGAGACGCATCACCACATCACCGGTTCCGGTATCCACGCTGACGCCCGTAAACAGAATGCGTGCACTGTTGCTGAACGGCTCACCGGACGCAGAAAGAATGTCCGCCCGAACGGGCGCGGTGGCAGGTAATGTCTGTATGGCCGAGGCTGGCTGGCGCACGTCGACATACACACGATCGATTTGCTGCACCATCGCCATTGCCTGACTGTCGCTGCTACTGACCAATGCCCCTTCCGTGACGAAGTTCTGATCGATGCGCCCGCCTATCGGTGCCTTAACGGTGGCATAGGACAAATCCAGCTGTTTACGCGCCAGCACCGCGCGGGTTTCAGACACAGTGGCCTTTGCCTGAGCGGCATTTGAGGCAGCATCTTCATGATCCTGTTGGCTGATAGCCCCGCTGCCGTGCAGTTTTTGCAACCGGGCAGCACGCGCCAGCAGCTGGCGATAACTGGCTTCGGCTTTTTCCACTGCCGCCGCTGCGCTGTTAACGTCAGCCTTGAACGGCGCCGGGTCGATCTGAAACAGTGCCTGGCCTGGTGTGATTTCACTGCCCTGACTGAAGTGCATCGCCGTAATAATGCCGCTAACCTGTGGGCGAATTTGCGCGGTGCGAAATGCCGTTACGCGACCTGCAAAAGCCTGTTCCTGCATAACGGGCTGCAGTACCAGCGTTTCAACCGTCACCGCTACTGGAGGTATTTCGTTGGCCGTTGTTTCTGTCGGCGCATCGCAGCCCGACAGGAGATAAAACATCGGTATCAATGATAATCTTGCTATGCTTTTGGTAAACATACCGGCCGTTTTCCTGATATTTTTAACGTTAACTTATGTGTTAACGTAATAATAATGGTCGTAAGTTGAGGCTGCGTGGAGGTTATGTGGAGATTGTGTGGAGAGGGAATGAGATGACACAAAAAGCGGAACAGAAATGAAGAATATTAAAATTTTGCTCGCTGAAGACGAGGAAGATATTGCCGAGATCCTTTTTGCTTACCTGCAAAAAGAAAGCTTTACCATTATTCATGCCGCTAACGGGCGTGAAGCACTGGAACGTTATTTTGAGGATCGGCCTGACTTTGTCATCCTGGATATTAAAATGCCATTTATTGATGGCTGGCAGGTACTTAACGATATCCGTAAAGACTCAGATGTCCCCGTGATGATGCTGACCGCACTGGATGCTGATGTGGATAAAATTCATGCACTGAGAGTCGGCGCCGATGATTACATCGTTAAACCTTTTAATCCGGCAGAAGTGGTGGCAAGAATTCACGTGATATTACGCCGCCTGCCCTTCTACAGTAATAATAAAAACCAACATATCTACAGCAGTAAAAATATTGATATTGATACGGTTAATCATCTGGTGAAAATAAAAAGTAGCGGTACAGAAATGGGTAATAGGCTGACCTCAACGGAATTTAAAATCCTGATGCATTTGATCCGTTATCCGAAGCGTGTATTTACCCGCCGGGAATTGCTGGAACATTGCCTGCCAGAAGGTGAAGCCAGTGAGCGCACCGTTGACAGCCACATCAGCAAACTGCGTAAAAAGATTGAGCAGGCCGGGCTGTCTTCTGTTCCTGAGAGCATTCGCGGCTTCGGCTACCGGCTGGGAGATTAAGATGGCAAAGCCAGGCATCCGTTACCAGCTGTTTATCCTGACCTCGAAAGTGGCTGTCAGCACGCTGGTGCTGCTGTCGGTGGTTTACAGCGTCTATATCGGCATTTTTTATGATGGCAAAGATGAGATCAGCTGGATCCCTTCCTCGCATGACTGGATCCTGACGCTGATCTCCGGCGTATTATCCGCCGCGGTGGCGCTCTATTTTGTCTGGGGCTTTGCCAAACGCGTGATTATTCCGCTGAATGCGGTTGCGCACAGTGCGCGCCAGGTGGCTGAAGGCAATCTGAGCATCCGCGCAGAACACAGCACCTCCGAAATACGCGAAACTGCGCTGCTAATCGATGATTTCAATTCGATGGCGGAGAAGCTGGAAGTGATGTCGCATGAGATGAAAAAGTGGAACGCGGCCATTGCCCATGAACTGCGCACCCCGGTCACCGTATTGCAGGGGCGTATCCAGGGAATGATGGAAGGTATTTTTGACCGCGACGATCGGCAGTTCGCTATCTTACTCCGTCAGACGGAAGGATTATCGCGAATGATCGACGATCTTCGGGTACTCAGCCTCTCCGACAGCGGCCAGCTCTATCTCTACCGGGAAACGCTGCATCTGAAGGAAATACTGACGTCATCCGTCGATTCCTTCCGCGACAAGCTGAAACAGCGCGGGCTGGAGCCGGTAATTGAAGCCGAAGATATTGTCTGTTTTGTCGATGAAGTGCGCCTGCGTCAGGTGCTCTTCGCGCTGCTCAGCAATGTCAGTAAATATGCGGTTCCGGGCGTGGTAATGATCACCTGCCGCCCCTCCAGTGATGCCATTGTGCTGACGGTGGAAGATGAAGGCCCCGGTATTGGTTATGCCGATCAGGACGCAGTATTTGACGCCTTTTTCCGTGCAGAAAACGACCGGGTGCAAAAGCCCGATGGTTCCGGCCTTGGCCTGGCAGTGGTGTATGCCATTGCCCGAGCGCACGGTGGCACCGCACGCTGCCTGCCCAGCCGACTGGGCGGAACCTGTATGCAGATTACGCTTCCGGGTGGTGGGAAATAGGGATGCAGACTAAAGAACTCAATTCCCTTGCCTCAAGCAGGCATTACCACTTGCCGTAAGGGTATTTCTTTCCTTTGATAAAATCTTTTATGTCCTGGTCATATCCATAAGAAAAATCGCTCTTAGTGATTCCTTTGCAAATATCTAATTTATCCCCGGATAACGTTTTCAGGACAGAGGGCTTTATACGATAGTTATGTTCGAAACGGATACCATTTACCCAGACGGCCACCTTTCCTCCTGGGGCCAGCCCCATCTGTACACTGTCGTAATACGCAGCCTTACCAAGATAGTCCTTGTGTACGCTGGGTTTACGCATTTTATCCACCACATCCCAGGGAAAAGTCAGATGAGTTTCATAGACCTTTTTATCAATCACTGAATCCCAGCAAAAAATAATATGCTTGGGAGGTTTTTCAACATGATTCCAGTAACCATTGAGCGCCCGCGCACTGTCGTTCCACTCACCCACCACGTCATGTAATGGCTGCGTGCTGTCCAGGGTATTAAAGCGATAAACAGTACCAGCCGCATCCTGTACCACAACAAACGTCACCAACGCGGGTAGGTATATGGGCGTGAAAAAGTTAAATTTCCACTCCGTTGGTTCCGTGTTGTGAGCCGCCTTGTTGGTCTGACCTGCTCCCTGGCAGGCAGTCAGGATCAATAGCGAAAGCAGCCCTGCGATACGTTTTATTTCCATATTGTGTTCCCGTCCCTACTCTAAAAACCACCTGAACTCCCTTGCCTGAAGCAGGCATTACCACTTGCCGTAAGGGTATTGTTTTCCTTTGATAAAATCTTTTATATCCTGATCATCTCCATGAGAAAAATCACTTTTAGTTATTCCTTTACAAAGAATTAATTCATCCCCAGAAACCGTGTTTAATACTGATGGCGTTACACGGTAATTAGGTTGAGGTCCTGTGCCGACTAACCAGACTGCCACTTTTCCTTCAGGGGCCAGACCAAACTGGATATTGTCGTAATACGCAGTCTGGCCAAAATAGTTTTTATGCCCGCTGGGCCTGCGCATTTTTTCCACATCAGCGTCAGATAACGTCAGCCGGGTTTCATACACTTTCTTATCAATGATCGAATCCCAGCAGAAAAACAGTTGTTTTGGCGGATGCTTCACATGGTTCCAGTACCCGCTGGGTGCCCGCGTGTAATCGTTCCATTCACCGACCATGTCACTGAGATCGGGCGTACTGTTCAGCGTCACAAACCGCGAAACCCGGTTGTTGGCATCAATAATAACGGCAAAGGTCACCAGTGCGGGCAGGGCTTTGGGCGTGAAAAAGTTAAATTTCCACGCTGTCGGCTCCGTATTTTGCACTGTCTTACTGGCCTGGCTTACTCCCTGGCAGGCCGTCAGCATTGAAAATGAAATCAGTACTATAAGGCGTTTTATTTCCATATTATATTCCCGTCCATATCGTAAGTGGTTCGTTGCCAGCGATAATCCGGCCTGTTGGTAAAGGTAACCAGCTTAGCGGGCTTTACTGCTCCGGTAATTCTTCCCTGACTATCTTTTATCACGCTGTTCCAGTTGGCCGAGCAGTGAAGGTATTTTCCGGCCAGTACATTAATTTCCGGGGTGGTAAATCCGCTGGCCCGCTGGCCGTTGCGAACGGCGCGCCCCATCACCATAGCTTTTTTATAGAATTCATAGAGTTCTGATGGCAGTTTTAATTCTGTATTCGTACTTCGAATGGGTTCAAACACCACCCCTGCATCCTGCGCGGCATCGATCATCACCCGCAGCGCCACCTTTGACCAGTCATTACGCGTGGGGCGTTCAAGGGTTAGTGCGGCAGCGCTGCGTTTTTGCAGCGTGCCGTAGCGGTCGGCGGGCATTCGGTCATCATGCCAGGCTCTGAGTTTAATTTTGTTGCCCTGCAGCAGCGGCGCAATCATGGGATAACAGGCCATAATCCTGAACTGTGCCCCGGCATGCCGATAGGTGTTGGTTTCCTTATCGGGAACAGAAACCGGCACGGTTTCAAACTGCGGGCGCGTAAGGAAACAGGCTTCGTACTCGTCGGGATTATACCCACCGCCAATATCCGAGTGCGCCCCCGGCAACGCCAGTTCCGGCCAGGCAGGTTTTACGCTGTTCAGGGCGAAGTTAAAACGGCACTCATGCTGCGCGGTGATATGGAATACTTTCTCCGCCACGCCGGGCCGCAGCACAATATTCACCTCTCCGGTATCCGCGCTGTGCGGGTTAAAGCCGTTAATCGGCGTGCCGACCCCCGCCACGGTATCGAATATCCCCAGGAAGCGGGTTTTGCCGCCGGGCGTGCCATTGAACTTAATCTCACCTAATCCGGCTTTAATCGCTGCCACAATGGCATCGTCCTGATCAAACACGCGGTTAGCAAAATGTCGTGCTGCTGCCGCGCCACGACTAAACCCAAAGATATCGAACTGCAACTCACTAATAATGAGAGATTTGATATCGGGAAGTTGAGAAAGATAGTCCTGAATACTGGTCACCAGCAGTGTCACCGCCTTATCAGTTTTGCTGACTACCCCAGTACTGCCTCTGCCAGTCCCCATCCCGTAGGAACTGTCCCCCTGACCACTTTCAGTACCGATCCCCTCAATATAAATGGCTCTCTGTGTATATGCCCTGTCCTGGTTATACAGCGTATACAGCCAGTGAACATTGGTGAAATAGCCCAGATGGCTTCCGGCGGCGAAACCGCTGTGACCATATTTTAACTTTACACACTGAGCCTGAGCAGAAGAGGAATCCCCGTCACTCATACCAAAATGCTCGCCAGCACAGGCATTCTGACGGTCAGCACTGTTATCCGCATTATTCCCCGACCCATCAAAAAACACCCCGATCGTCAGCATGATTTCGCGCCGCTTTTTCTTCGCGGACTGGGCGTATTGTTGCGGTACGATGCCCTGAGAGGGGGCGAACAGCGAGAGTTCAATCGGCTGTGGCTTGCGCTGCCTTACGCTGGCGGGTTCTTTGCCGTAACCGTCAGGAATGGAGGAAATAAACGTAGCCCCGCAGGGGCAGGAACTGACGCTGTCGAGCGTGCCGGCCAGTGACATCCCGCCCACCCTTATTTTGCCCGGCCCGCTGATGATGCGGTACGTCATACCCGGGTTCTTACCACAGGAGACCAGACTGCCCTCCCGGGGAAGCTCCGCACCACGCAGAAAAACGGTCGAGTGACCGCTCAGTACTTCCCCACCGCAGGTGGTTTTATCGCCAACGCGAAGAAAATATCCCTTTGTCACAGGCTGTCCTTAGCTCATTCACGGTGAACATTAAATGCACAAAGAACAACTTAACCCAAACGCTTCTGAGGAGAAATAGGCGTTCCGCTAACAAAGCCCTCGTTTTTTTACGATTTATCGTCCGGGTCAACTTAATTTCAAGGCGTTATATCTGACACCGTTTTTGTGAGAATGAATCGTAAATACCCGTCAGGAGCGATTTTATTCCTGCATAAAAAGCAAGCGCTACCATTTGCCGTAAGGGTATTTCTTTCCGTTGATAAAATCTTTTATGTCCTGATCATAACCATAAGAAAAATCGCTCTTAGTGATTCCTTTGCAAATATCTAATTTATCCCCGGATAACGTTTTCAGGACAGAGGGTGTTATACGGTAGTTATGCTCGAAACCGATACCATTCACCCAGACGGCCACCTTCCCTTCAGGGGCCAGCCCAATCTGGATACTGTCGTGATACCGGGTCTTTCCCTGATAGTATTTGTGTGGGCTGGGCTTACGCATTTTATCCACTATCTCATCGGACAACGTCAGATGAGTTTCATACACCTTTTTATCAATCACCGAATCCCAGCAAAAAATAATATGCCGGGGGGGATGCTGTACATGATTCCAGTACCCGTAAAGTGCACGCGCACTGTCGTTCCACTCACCCGTCACGTCATACAGCGCCTTGGTACTGTCGAGAGTATTAAATCGATAATCAATATTGCCCATATCCAGGATGGCGGCGAAGGTCACCTGCGCAGGCAGCCCTTTCGGTGTGAAAAAATTAAACTTCCACTCTGTTGGCTCTGCGTCGAGAGCCGTCTTGTTGGCCTGGTCTGCCCCCTGGCAGGCCGTCAACGTCAGTAGTGAAAGCAGCACAGCGATCCGTTTTATTTCCATATTCTGTTCCCGTCCCTGTTCTAAAAACTACCAGACACCATACGGATACACTTTGTTTTTAATGAACTCTGGTGTATCCCCGTAGTATTTATACCCATTCGGGTGTTTGGTTATTCCTTTGCACAGCGCTAATTTATCGCCGGAAACCGTTTTCAGCACTGCAGGTATTACGCGATGGTTCGGTTCAAATCCTATGCCATCTATCCAGACGGCGACTTTTCCTTCAGGGGCCAGTCCAATCTGGATACTGTCGTAATACGCAATCTTGCCAGGATAGTTCTTGTACATGCTGGACCTGCGCATTTTATCTATAGCGGCATCAGATAACGTCAGGTGAGTTTCATAGACCTTTTTATCAATCACCGAATCCCAGCAGAATAAAATATGACGGGGGGGAGATTTTGTCCGGTTCCAGTGTCCATTGGCAGCCCGCGAGCGTTCGTTCCACTCGCCGACAACGCTATCCAGCGCAGGCGTATAGTCTAAGGTGTTAAACCGATAATCAATATTGCCAGCATCGAGGACGGCGGCAAAGGTCACCAGTGCGGGCAGGGCTTTGGGTGTAAAAAAGTTAAATTTCCACTCCGTTGGTTCCGTGTTTTGAGCCGCCTTGTTGGTCTGACCTGCTCCCTGGCAGGCAGTCAGGATCAATAGCGAAAGCAGCCCTGCGATACGTTTTATTTCCATATTCAGTTCCCATCCATATTATAAATCGTTCGTTGCCAGTGATAATCCGGCCTGTTGGTAAAGGTCACCAGTTTAGCGGGCTTCACCGCCCCGGTAATCCTTCCCTGCCCGTCTTGTATCACGCTGTTCCAGTTGGCCGAGCAGTGAAGGTATTTTCCGGCCAGCGTATTAATTTCCGTTGTGGTAAAGCCGCTGGCCCGCTGGTCGTTGCGAGCGGCGCGTCCCATTACAATGGCTTTTTCATACATGCTGTTCAAATCTGCGGGCAAGGCAAAGTCAGGGATCGTTTCATCAATAGGTTCGAATAACACTCCAGCATCCTGCGCGGCATCAATCATCACCCGTAGCGCCACCTTTGACCAGTCATTGCGCGTGGGGCGTTCAAGGGTCAGCGCGGCACCGCTGCGTTTTTGCAGCGTGCCGTAGCGGTCGGCGGGCATTCGGTCGTCATGCCAGGCTCTGAGTTTAATCGTGTTGCCCTGCAACAACGGCGCAATGGCCGGAAAATGTTGCAGAGTCCTGAACACTGCCCTGGCATGCCGGTACGTTTTGGTCTCTTTATCAGAAACAGAAACCGGCACGGTTTCAAACTGCGGGCGCGTAAGGAAGCAGGCTTCGTACTCATCGGGATTATATCCGCCGCCAATATCCGAGTGCGCCCCGGGCAACACCAGCTCCGGCCACGCGGGTTTTACGCTGTTCAGCGCAAAGTTAAAGCGGCACTCATGCTGCGCGGTAATATGGAACACCTTCTCCGCCACGCCGGGACGCAGCGCGATATTCACCTCTCCGGTATCCGCACTGTGCGGGTTAAAACCGTTAAGCGGCGTACCGATGCCCGCCACAGTATCAAATATCCCCAGAAAACGGGTTTTCCCACTGGGGGTACCCGTAAATTTAACCTCACCCAGACCAGCGTGGATGGCCGCCACAATGGCATCATCCTGCTCGAACACCCGGTTAGCAAAATGCCGTGCCGCTGCTGCACCTCGACTAAAGCCGAAGATATCAAACTGCAGTTCTTTAATGATGCATGAACGGGCTTCCGGGTTCTTGAGCAAATAGCTCAGTATACCCTCTACAATCGCTGCGACAGCCTTATCGGTTTTACTGACCACGCCAGTGTTACCTCTGCCCGTTCCCATCCCGTAAGTGCTGTCGCCCTGTCCGCTTTCGGTACCGATTCCCTCAATATAAATAGCACTCTGTCCATAACCTGTATCAGCCGTAATATTCTGCTTATACAGCGTTTTGAGCCAGTGCACATTGGTGAAATAGCCAAGATGACTTCCGGCAGCAAAGCCGCTGTGGCCCTTTTTAAGCTGTATACACTGGAAATAAGCTGACTGAGCATCGCCATTGCTCATGCCAAAATGTTCCCCGGAACAGGCGACAAGACTCTCCGCGGTATTGTGCGCATTATTCCCCGTCCCATCAAAAAACACCCCGATCGTCAGCGTGATTTCGCGCCGCTTTATCTTCGCGGACTGGGCGTGTTGTAGCGGTACGTCTGCCTGAGAGGGGGCGAACAGGGAGAGTTCAATCGGCTCTGGCTTGCGCTGCGTTACGCTGGCGGGCTCTTTGCCGTAACCGTCAGGAATGGAGGAAATAAACGTCGCCCCGCAGGGGCAGGAACTGACGCTGTCGAGCGTACCGGCCAGCGGCATCCCGCCCACCCTGATTTTGCCCGGCCCGCTGATGATGCTGTACGTCATACCCGGGTTCTTACCGCAGGAGACCAGACTGCCCTCCCGCGGAAGCTCCGCGCCACGCAGAAAGACGGTCGAGTGACCGCTCAGTACTTCCCCACCGCAGGTGGTTTTATCGCCCACGCGAAGAAAATAGCCCTTTGCCATATGCTGTCCTTAGCCCGTTTACGTTGAACATAAAATGTGCGAAGGACAACTTAACCAAAAGTTTTCTGAGAAGAAATACGCGTACCGCTAACACAGACGTCTTTTTTTTACGATTTATCGCCTGTAACGCTGTCCCGCACCAAACAGCCTTTCGCGCAGGGTCAGCGGCTGCGCAGGTCGGGGTGCAACGCGTCCGCGGGCTTTCAGCTCCGGTATCACATAGCGGGCAAAATCCTCAAAGCTGCCGGGACTGATGGCATAGCCGATGTTAAAACCGTCCACGCCCGATGCCGCGGCAAACTGTTCCAACTGGTCGGCCACCGACTGCGGGCCGCCCACCAGCGTGGGATGCAGCCCCCCAATCCCGATGTAGTGTGCCGCTTCACGCAGTGTCCACTGTCGGCCACCGTCAATACGCGTCAGGCTGGCGAGCGCCGAGCGGCAGGCGTCAGTTTCGATATATTCCAGCGGGCGATCAGGATCGTAGTCGGCCCAGTCCACCCCCGTCCAGGCGGAGAACAGCGCCAGCGCCGCTTCTTTACTGATGTAACGCTGAAAATCGGCATAGCGTGCCTGGGCCTGTGTGTCATCCGGCCCGGTCACCACGGTGACGGCGGCAATAAAGCGCAGGGCATCGGGATGCCGCCCCTGCTCCACCGCCAACTGGCGAATGGTGGCAATATCATGACGAATGGCCTCCGGCGTCAGCCCGGCCATAAAGATCACCTCGGCGTTGGCGGCGGCAAACAGGCTACCGCGTGCGGAGGTACCCGCCTGAAACAGCACCGGGGTACGCTGCGGGCTGGGTTCGCTGAGATGCGCATCCGGCACCTGGTAGTAACGGCCCTGGTGACGAATGGGGTGAACTTTATGCGGATGGCTGTAAACCCCGGCCTGCTTGTCACGGACGACGGCATCCTCCTCCCACGAGCCTTCCCACAGTTTGCAGGCAACATCGACAAACTCCTGCGCACGATCGTAGCGCTCGTCATGAGGGATCTGCTGCGTCAGGCCGAGATTGCGCGCGGCGGAGTCCAACATTGAGGTGACAATATTCCACGCCACCCGCCCGTTGCTGAGATGGTCCAGGGTGGTGAATTTCCGCGCCAGCAGATAAGGATGTTCGTAGGTGGTGGAAACGGTCACGCCAAAACCCAGATGCCGGGTGGCGGCCGCCAGCGCGGAGACCAGCAGCAGCGGATCGTTAACCGGCATCTGGGCGGCACCGCGCAGCGCCGCATGGGGCTGCTGCTGATAAACATCCAGCTGCCCCAGCGCATCCGCAAGAAACAGCGCATCGAACCCCGCCTCGTCCAGCAGCTGCGCGATCTCCACCCAGTAGCGGATATCGGTGTAGCGTGATGCCTGATCCTCTGGATGACGCCACAGCCCGGCAGAGATATGCCCGACCACATTCATCATAAAACCAAACAGGATCAGCGGCGGCTTCGGAGCACTCATCATACCCCTCCGCGCTGGCGACGGTTCAGCGCTCCGGCGGCCAGCACCACGAAGATCAGCACCCCGGTCGCCACCTGCTGCCAGTAAAAGTTCCAGCCGATCAACAGTAACCCGTTGGCGACAAAGCTGAGCAGGACAACGCCAAGCAAGGTGCCCGGCACGCTGGGCCGCCGCGAGCGGGAGAAGGTGCTGCCAATAAAGGCCGCGCCGATGGCATTCAACAGATAGGCATTGCCCGACAACGACACCCAGGCTTTCACATTCGATGCCAGCATCAGTCCCACCAGACCAGCGGTGACGGCGCTGATCACAAAGGCCAGCGTGATCAGCCGTTTGGTATGGATACCCGAATAGTGCGCCACGCTACTCTGGCTGCCGAAGACGTTCAGCGCCCGGCCATGACGGCTGCGCTGCAACAGCAGATGTAAACCTGTCGCCAGCAGCGCAACGACCCACAGCGGCAGCGGAATACCCAGCCAGCTGCCGTGGCTGATCGCCGAGAAGCCCGGTGGCAGCACCTGGCTCAGCAGGTAGATCGGCTGACCGCCGTTCGATGCCAACTGCTGCACGCTCTGACCGATAAACAGCGTACCCAGCGTGGCCAGAAAGGGTTCCACTCCGAGTACTGCAATCAGAAATGCGTTAAACAATCCCACGCAAAGTGCCGCCAGCAACGCCGCGCCAATCGCCAGCGGCAGCCCGACCTGATGCAGCACCAGCGTCACCAGTACCAGGCAGGAAAAATCGATCGCGGTACCGACAGAGAGATCGACCGCGCCCATCGAAGCCACCACCGTCATCGCCAGGGCGACAATCGCCAGCGGTGCAACGTTATTCAGCAGCACGCTTTCGATATTGCTCAGGGTGAAGAAACCGGGTGCCGTCAGGCTGAACAGCAGCAGTAACAGGGCAAAGGCCAGCAGCATCAACAGGCTGAGCAGGTTGCCGCCTGCCCTTGCCGCCACAGGACGTACAGTTAACTCAGACACGGATTTTTCTCCTTTGCTGGCGCTGGCGCAGCAGTGCGGTCAGTGAGACCACCGAGAGGATCAGCACCCCTTCCACACCGTTAATCCAGTAGCTGGACACATTAATTAACTGGAAACCGTTGGCAATCAGGCTGAGGAACAGCACGCTGACCAGGGTTCCGGCCACGGTCGGCACCAGACGCCGTGAAAACACCACGCCCAGCAGCACAGCGGCAATCACCATCAGCAGGTTATCGCCCGCCCCCGGCGAACTGCCGCTGAGCACGGTCACTGAACCGAAAGCGGCTAATGCCGACGCTACGCCACAAAGCACATAGCTGGCAGCGATATAGCGCCACACGACCAGGCCATTTGCTCGCGCCGCCAGGGGATGGCTGCCCACTGCCTGTAAGCGCAGCCCGAAGCGGGTGCTGTGTGTCAACAGAATTGCCAGCAGCGCCAGCAGGGCAAAGGCCCAGGCCAGCCAGGGCAACGTCAGCGGCCCGGCGGCCAGCAGAGCATCAAACAGCGGCCCACTGACCGGAATGGTGGAGTTCTGCGTCAGCACCATCTCAAGCCCGATGGCGATATTCATGGTGGTCAGCGTTGCCAGCAGCGGCAGAATACGCAGCCACACTACCGCCAGTGCATTCAGCGCCCCAAGAGCGGCACCGCTTAACAGCGCCAGGCCCAGCGCCACTGCCAGGGAATGGCCTGCCGCCAGCTGCGTGGCAAACACCGCCGCACTCAGCCCCATATTGGCCGCCACCGACAGGTCAATGCCGCCAGTGAGTGAGTGGCTGCCGCCGCCGGTCAGCACCAGCGTCAGACCAAAGGCCAGCGTTCCGGTCACGGCGGCCTGTTGCAGCACGTTACCCAGATTACCGACGGTGAGAAAAATCGGTGACAACACGGCAAACACGGCCAGCACCGCAATAATGATCAGCAGTGCACCGCCCTGCAGCCACTGAGCGGCCTGCCCGGATGCCGGTGCCGCAGAGGCAGGCGGGGTCAGCACGGCGTCTTGTGACGTGAGTTCTGTCATGCGGCAGCTCCTTTCGTCAGGTCCTGCGCTGCACCCGAAGCCCAGGCGAGGATGTCATGATGGTCGGTGGAAGCAGTGTCCAACGTTTTGACCAGTTGCCCGCGTGCAAGTACCAGAATACGGTCACACAAGGACTGCAGCTCCAGCAGGTCCGTTGAGAAGACGATCACCAGTGCCCCCTGCGCAACCAGCTGTTGCAGCGCCTGATAGATCTCGGTTTTTGCGCCGATATCCACCCCGACCGTCGGTTCATCAAGCAGGTAAAGCTGTGCATCAGTGTTCAGCCATTTCGCCAGCACCACCTTCTGCTGATTGCCCCCGGAGAGCGACCGCAGCGGTGCCTCGGCACCCGGCGTGCGGATACCGAGTTGCTGAATATTGCTCGCGACCAGCGCCCTCTCGCGCCCGCGATCGATAAACAGCCGCCGGACCAGGCTTTTCAGTGAAGTCAGCGCAATATTCTCCCGCACGCTTAAATCAGGTGCGATGCCGTTGGCGCGGCGATCTTCCGGCACAAAGGCAATGCCCTGCTGCACCGCCTGATGGGGCGAACGCGGCAGCAGCGGCTGGTCATTCAATGTGATGCTGCCGCTCAGGCCACTTTCCAGCCCGAACAGCGAGCGCACCAGCGCTTTTCCGCCGGAGCCCAGCAGCCCGGTCACGCCGATAATCTCACCGCGTTGCGCACTAAAGCTGACGTCGCTGAAACGCCCTGGCGCAGAAAGACCCTCCACGCGCAGCAGCGTCTGTTCACGGCGCTGAGACGGCGTGCGGGCCTGGGTTTGCAGGGCATCACCGAGCATATCGTGGATCAGCTGCGGGCCGGTGACTTCGCTGACCTGATGCTGTGCCACGTTTTGCCCGTCACGCAGTACGCTGACCTGCTGGCACAGTTCGGTGATTTCATCGAGGTAGTGTGAAACGTACAGCACCGCCAGCCCCTGGCCGCGCAGCGTGCGGATAGCGCGAAACAGTGCGTCCACTTCATGACGGGCCAGCGCCGCCGTGGGTTCGTCAAATACCAGTACGCGCGGTGAGTGCCGCAGCGCACGGGTGATCTGCACAATTTGTTGTTCTGCCACACTGAGGTCGGCAATCAGGTTGTCCGGGTTAATATCCAGCGCAAAATGCTGACGGATCGCCCGGCGTGCAATGTGCCGCAGGCGACGACGGTTCAGCAGCCGCACGCCGGGATAAACCGGCTCCTCACCCAGCAGCAGCGTTTCCGCAACGGTCAGGCTGGGGGCCAGCAGACGCTCCTGATGCACAATCTCAATACCCAGCGCGTGCGCCCTGCCCGGCGAATCAATGCGCACCGGCTGGCCGTCGAACCAGATCTCGCCGCCGTCGGCGGGTTGCAGCCCGCCGAGGATTTTGATCAGGGTGGATTTCCCCGCGCCGTTATGACCAATCAGGCCGTGGATCTCCCCTGGTGCGAGGCTGAGTGACACCCCGCGCAGGGCCGGAACGCCGTCAAAGGCTTTATCAATATTATTCAGCGCTAACAGCGGCGGTTTATTTGGCATCGCTCTGGCCCAGCGTTTTCTGTGCTTCTGCGGCGTTCTCTTTGGTCACTACCAGCGAAGGTACATAGGTAGCCGGAGGCAGGTTGCGATCCCCCGCCAGATAACGGGCCGCATTTTGCACTGCCGTTTTACCAATCAGGTAAGGCTGCTGGGCCACCACTGCCGCCGCGCTGGATTTCGGATCTTTCACCAGTGACACCACGTCCGGGCTGCCGTCGACCGCATAGGTTTTGATTTCACTGCGGCCAGCGGCATCCACCGCCTGCGTGGCACCAATCTGTGGTACATCCCAGGCGGCCCAGATCGCCTGTACCGAGCCTTTCGGGTATTTATTTAACAGCTGGCTGATTTGAGAATAAGCATCCTGCACGGTATTCGGGATCACATCGCGCAGTTCCGGTTCAATAATTTTAATTTTCGGATACCACTTCAGTACCGCTTTTAACTGGTCGTAACGCATTGCCACTACCGGCACGCCATAAAAGCCGTTAAATACCAGAATATTTCCTTCGCCGCGCAGATCGTTAACCAGTTTCAGCGCCAGCTGTTCGCCAATATAAAAGTTATCTGAGGTTGTGACGTTAATACTGGAGGGGCTGGCGGTATCGACGGTAAACAGCGGAATACCTGCAGCACGGATTTTTTTAAGCCAGGGTTCGAGCACCGACGCGGTGCCGAGAGTTTCAATAATGGCATCCGGCTTTTGTGCGATAAGCGTTTGAATCTGAGAGATTTGCTGGGCTTCTTTACGCCCGCCATCCAGTGCAATTGGCGTGCCACCAAGGCGTTTCACTTCGTCGATTTGCCCCTGATAGGCTTTCAGATCCCAGTAGTGATCGGTGCCCGCCACGGTAATACCAATACGTTTCCCTTTTAATGACGGCACATCAGCATCATTGTTTTCTGCCTGTGCGGGCAAGGCCATCAATATCGCCGAAGCGACCAGCACAGCCAGTGAGGCTTTAATCAGAGAGAAGGTTTTTGTTTTATTATTCTTAGCCATTTTTATTGTATTCCTGTCAGATGAATTAATGCCAAAGTAGCACAGTCATCTGAGAGGAATAATGCCGATTTCCACTAAGGATCCGGCATCTTTGGTTATTAAGAAAAACTGAACTAACGGTGATTTAGCCGCCGCGATAACCGGTCGCCGCACAGCTGTAATACCGTCACCAGCGTCACCAGCACCACAATCACCGTCAGCATCACCTGCGAGTCAAAGCGTTGGTAACCGTAACGATACGCCAGATCCCCTAACCCGCCGGCGCCAATCGCCCCGGCCATCGCTGAGGCATTGATCATCGTGACCAGCGTAATGGTAAATCCGCTGACAATCCCCGGACGCGCCTCCGGCAGCAGCACGTGCCAGATAATATGCCGCCGATGAAAACCCATCGCCTGTGCCGCTTCCACCAGCCCTTTATCCACTTCACGCAGGCTAACCTCCGCGATGCGGGCAAAAAATGGCGTGGCCGCCAGCGTCAGCGGCACCACGGCAGCCCACACGCCATACGAGGTGCCAACCACCATGCGGGTAAAAGGGATCAAGGCGACCATCAGGATCAGAAACGGCACCGAACGGAACAGATTCACCACCCAGCCCAGCAGGCGGTTGAGCAGCGGGTTGGCAAACAGGTTATTGCGGTCGGTGATCACCAGCACCACCGCCAGCGGCAGGCCCAGTAGCAGCGCCGCCAGTGAAGACACCCCGACCATCATTAACGTATCCAGCAATCCCTGCCATAAACGATCAATCTGCAGTGACATAGCCCAGTACCTCCACACGGTCGGCTAACGGCTCAAGCGAAGTAGCGACAAACGGCGCGGGTCCGGCGGGTTTCAGTAAGATCATCTGACCAATCTGCCGTTCCTGCACCCACTCCAGCGCACTCTGTATCAACTGCGTTTCACTGCCCAGCAAGGCGATAATCTCCGCCAGCTGCGGCGCCGCGCCCTCTCCGGTCCAGGTCAGGCGCAGCAGCGCCCGGTCATTGGCACTGCTGAGTTGCGGACGCAGACGGTCAGCCAGCGCCGCAGGCAGCGCATGCTGTTGCGGGCTGAGTAGTATCTGCGTCGTCGGTTGTTGCGGATCGCCATACACCTGCCAGACCGGGCCTTGCTCAATCACTTTGCCCTGTTCCAGCACTGCCACCTGATGGCACAAATCGTGGATCACGTTCATCTCATGGGTGATCAGCACAATGGTGATGCCCTGCTGCTGGTTGATCTCGCGCAGCAACGCCAGAATCGAGGCGGTGGTTTCCGGGTCGAGCGCCGAGGTGGCTTCATCGCACAGCAACAGCTGCGGTTCATGCACCAGCGCACGGGCAATCCCCACGCGCTGCTTCTGCCCGCCGGAGAGCTGGGCGGGCCAGGCGTGCTGGCGCTCCTCCAGCCCGACCAGTTTAAGCAGCGCATCCACTTTCTGCTGGCGTGCGCGCGCCTCAACCCCGGCGACCTTTAGTGGCAGCTCAATGTTCTCACGCACCGTCTTCGCCGACAGCAGGTTGAAGTGTTGGAAGATCATCCCGGTGCCGCGCCGCCAGTTCACCAGCGCGTTGTCGCTCAGGCTGCCGATATCCACGCCATCCACCACCACGCTGCCTGCCGTCGGGTTTTCCAGCCGGTTGAGGCAGCGGATCAGTGAGGATTTCCCCGCACCGCTGCGGCCAATAATGCCGAAAATAGTACCGCGTGGAATATGCAGGTTAATGTTATGCAGCGCATCGGTTTGCTGCCCGGCATAACGTTTAAACAGGCCGTCGATGGCCACATGTGCCGCCCCCGACGCACGGGAAACGGCGGCGCTCTGTTCGGTACTGTCCGGCCAGGTCAGGCTGACCATGATTACGGCTTCCAGCCTGGCTGATAAAGTTTGCCGTAGAATTTATCCAGGCTGGCGCGTACCGCCGGGGAGTGCTGATAGATATCAACAAACTTTTTCAGGCGCGGGTCATCCTGGTGGCCGTCGCGGATAACAAACTGGATCACGTACTCCGGGTTTTCCAGCCCATCAAACAACAGCGCATTATTCGGATCAATCACCCCGGAGGCGCGCAGATAGTGTGGATAGCCCTGCGCCAGGTCCACTTCTTCCAGTGAACGCGAGAGCTGCACCGCTTCCACTTCAATAATCTTCAGATGCTTCGGGTTGTTGACGATGTCATCAACGGTCGACTTCAGGCCCGCACCCGGTTTCAGGGTGATTAACCCGGATTTTTGCAGTAGCAGCAGGCCGCGCCCGCCGTTAATCGGGTCATTTGCAATCGCCACGGTGCCGCCGTCAGGAATCTGATCAATAGCGGTATGTTTTTTGGAGTAAAGGCCGACGTTATTGATGATCGCCGGGGCGTATTTCACCAGGTGGAAACCGCCCTGCTGATTGGCGTTATCGAGGAACGGCTGATGCTGGAACAGGTTGACATCAATGTCGCCGTTTTCCAGGCTGACGTTCGGTGCCGTCCAGTCGCTGAACTCGATCAGATCCACCTTCAGGCCCTGCTTTTTCGCCTCTTCAACGGCGGTTTCCAGCGGTGGTGCAAAGGCGGCGGTAGTGCCGACTTTCAGCGGGCCGCTGTAATCGGCTGCCTGCGCAAAAGCCGTCGTGCCTAACAGTGCCGTCAGCACCAGAGTATTCAGTAATTTCATATTGTTATCCTTATTTTCCCGGAGGGATCAGGCATCCCGACGCCAGCGTGCCGCCGGATGGCGTGCTGGCAGACGGTCGTAGCTGAACAGTTTGTGACGCAATGTGCCTGGCTGATACGCGGTCTTATAGCGGCCTCGCTGCTGTAATTCCGGCACCACCAGATCAATAAAATCGATATAACTCTGCGGGTTGACGATGCGCGTCAGGTTAAAGCCGTCGATGCCCGCTTCGTCCATCCAGCGGATCAGCGCATCGGCCACCTGTGACGGGTTGCCGACAATCAGCGGATAACGCCCGCCCAGGGCGTGCTGCTCCAGCAGGCGACGGCGGGTCCAGCCGCTGAAGGTTTTGCTCACCGACTCAATGGCGCGCCCCGATCCGCTGTGGATCGGTTCATCCAATGCGAAAGCAGCGAGATCGAGACCGATCGAGCTGGAGAAATGGGCGATCCCCGCTTCCGGGCTGGCATAGCGCAGATACTCCTGATGCTTTTCCTGCGCCTCTTTCTCGCTGGGTGCCACGATCACCGAGACGCCCATAAAGACTTTCAAATCGTCGGCTTCGCGCCCGGCCTCGACCGCGGCCTGACGCAGGCGATCGACCTGGCTGCGCATCGCGGCCGGGGTACTGCCGTTAACAAAGCTGCACTCCGCGTGGCGGGCGGCAAAGCGGATGCCGCGATCGGAGCTGCCTGCCTGGAACAGCAGCGGCGTGCGCTGTGGGGAAGGCGAACTGAGGTGATAGCCTTCCACCTGGTAATACTCGCCGTGATGACGCACCGGGTAGATTTTGGCCGCATCGGCATATAACCGCCGCTGACGATCCGCCACCACGGCATCGTCCTGCCAGCTCCCTTCCCACAGCTGATAGCTGACATCAAGAAACTCGTCAGCCTGATCGTAGCGCTGATCGTGCCCGAGCAGCTGAGTCTGCCCCATCGCACGCGCAGCGCTGTCGAGGTAACCGGTGACGATATTCCAGCCCACCCGCCCCCCGGTCAGGTGGTCGAGGGTGGAGAAACGGCGGGCAAATGGATACGGCGCTTCATAGCTCAGGTTGGCGGTGAGACCAAAACCGAGATGTTCGGTCACGCTGGCCATGCCGGAGACCAGCATCAGCGGATCGTTGACCGGAAGCTGGATGGATTCGCTGGCCGTCAGGCCAATCCCCTGCTGGTAAACGTCGTACACACCGAGAATATCGGCGATGAACAGCCCGTCGAACAGCCCGCGCTCCAGAGTGCGCGCCAGATCCAGCCAGTAGCGCAGATCGTTAAATTCGGTGGAGCGGTCAAGCGGATGAGTCCACATGCCGTGATGAATATGCCCTACGCAGTTCATATTGAAGGCGTTAAGCAGGATTTTTTTCGCTTTGCTCATAGGGTTCCCCGGCGTGGCGGTAGCACATCGTTCAGCACGTAGTTGCCAATGGCCGGATATTTCCAGCACACCGGATCGTGCAATGTATGGGTGCGGGCGTTGCGCCAGTGGCGATCCAGATTGTGCTCGCGCAGCGCCGAGCGCGTGCCGGAGAGCTCAAACAGCAGGTTGGACGCTTCCAGCGCCCGTTCAGTGGTCCAGGCTTTTACTGTCGCTACGGCAATCGAGGCCTCGGCCACCGTGCGCTCACTGACCTGATGGCGTGCGGCATCTACGGCATCGCCAGCGTCGGCCAGCAGTGCGTCTCCGGCCTGTAAACGCGGGGCCAGTTGTCCAACGCGGTCAATGGTCAGCGGGTCCTGCCCGGCATGATCGACCCCGGCATCCGGCCACGGACGCGCACGGGTATTGATAAAGTTCAGCATGTCGTTAAAGGCGGCGCGGGCAATGCCCTGTTCAATGGCGGCATGGAGGATTTGTGCAAACGGCCCGAGGCGGGTGGGCCGATCAAAGGCACTCTGGAACGGGATAATATCCTCAGCATCCACCGCCACCGTGGCAAACTGCACCGACCCGCTGCCAGTAGTGCGCTGACCAAAGCCCGACCAGTCGTCGGTCACGGTGATGCCGGGCTGATGGCGCGGCACAAACACCAGTTGCTCTTTACCGTCTTCCCCGCGCGCGGCGGTGGGAATGCGGTCGGCAAACAGTGCCCCCGTAGCGTAAAACTTCTGGCCGCTAAGCTGCCAGCCGTCACCCTGCGGCAATACCGAGGTGCTGCGCTGGTGGGCGGCGGCAGAACTGAACTCGGCCAGTGCATTGCCAAGATGCACGCCATCGAGCACTTCCTGATAAAAACGCTGTTGCTGCGCGGCGTTGCCGTTCAGGCGCAGCACTTCCAGCGCATAAAAATGGTTCTGCGGCACCTGACCAATCGCCGCGTCGGCTTCGCTGATAATGGCGATCACCTGCGCCAGTACGGCGGTGGAGACATCCGCTCCACCAAACGCTTTGGGCACGGTGATCGCCCCCAGGCCTGCGGCAAACAGCGCCCGCAGCGGTGCGACGGGCAGTTTACGTTCGCGGTCACGACGTGCAGCACCGCTGCGAAATTCTGCTGCCAGATGCTGAGCAACGTCTATCGCCTGCGCGGCACTGGTGATACGGCTGGCCTGCTGTTTCGGTTTAACCTGGCTGAGAGGCATAAGGGGCTCCTTAAATCCAGGCATGACGCACCGGAAGCTGACCGTTGAGGTAGTAATTACCGATGGCGTGAAACTTCCAGCGGAGCGGATCGTGCAGGGTATGGGTACGCGCATTGCGCCAGTGGCGGTCAAGGCCGTGCTCGCTGAGCGTGGCGCGACTGCCGCCCCACTCCAGCAGCTTTTCGCTGGCCTTAAGCGCAATCTCGGTGGTCAGCACTTTGGCTTCGGCCACGGCGATGGAAGCCTGCGCGGCGGTCTGCGCATCCAGCCGCGCGGGATCAATGTTATCCAGCGTGCGGGCTGCCTGACGCAGCAGGGATTCCGCCGCGACCAGTTCAATAAACACACGGCCAACATCGGCCTGTAAATGGGGATCGTCAGCGTTACGTTCTACCCCGGCATCCACCCACGGGCGCGAATGGCGGCGAATAAATTCGCAGCCCTCATCAAAGGCTCCCCGGCCAATCCCGGCATCAATAGCAGCCTGTAGCAGCTGCGAGACCGGGCCACGCAGTGAGGGTTTATCGCTGGCGGGCACCGGGATCACCAGCGCAGCATCCACCCGCACCGCGTCGAGATGGATCGTGCCGCTGGCAGTGGTGCGCTGACCCATGCCGGACCAGTCATCGACAATCTCCAGCCCGACCGATTTGCGTGGCATAAAGGCCATCACCGCCTGCCCGTCATCATTCAGCGCGGTCGTAACAATGATGTCGGCGAACAGTGCGCCAGTGGAGTAGAACTTGCTGCCGGTCAGACGCAGGCCATCCGGCCCCAGGACCAGGCGGGCCGTGACTTCACGGGTATGTCGGGTATTTTTTTCCGGGCCGCCGTTACCGAGGCGCTGCCCCTGCACCACGGCGCTGAAAAGGGTGTGTTGCTGGGCGGGTGTACCTTCATCGAGCAGCAGTTGGATCAGGGCGAAATGGTTTTGCGGGATCTGCCCCAGTGAGGGGTCCACGGCCGAGATAATGCGGAACACCTCCGACAGCGTGCGGTATGACAGCCCGCCACCGCCAAAGGCGCGAGGCACAGAGATGCTGCCCAGTCCGCTGCGACTGAACAGTGCCAGCGCCTCCAGCGGGTAGATGCGATCCCGGTCGCGGGCCACCACATCGAACCGGGCGAGGTCGGCCACGGCCTGTGCGGCCTGGATCGCCTGTTCGTGACTGAGGATCACTGCCGCTGTTTTATTCTGGCCGGTAGTACTCGCTGATTGGCTCATGATGTCCCTTAATTAACAGGCAAATAAATGCCAGATGGCGCAGGCCATCAGCAAAGAGATTTTTCAGATTTCATTAATATAATCAGAGCGATAATATGAAGTAAAGCGTCGTACTTATGACAAATATGACGTTGGATTGCTGATATTTAGCTATAGCGGTTTTATTTAAAAATAATAATGGGCGCGGTTAATTTATAACGGTGTTAATTATTGGCAATATAAAATTGCCGAACTCTATGGGCGATCACGGTGGGATCCCCGGTTATATTCCCTGGCTGAACGTTCGGCGTCAGGTCCGGGGCCAGTTTGAGCACGCCGGATCGGCAAAAAACGCATCCATGCGGGCCTCGGCACGCGACGTCCTGTCGCGTGACGTCCGGCTTACCTCAAGCTGGCCCCATCCCCGCAGAACCGTTACTCGCTGTGAGTTTAAAACCTCCACGGCATCGCGATCTAATGTAGGGGTCGATCATCTTTTCCGATCAACCCGTGCTGATGACGGGCATCAGGCGGCAATCTGGACGTTTTCCCCGATGATGGTATTATCCCTGCGCCGCCAAAACTTCAATGGAGTCAAGCATGTCCACACTGCGTTTACTGTTATCGGATTCCTGGGACCCGTGGTTTAACCTGGCCGTGGAAGAGTCTATTTTCCGCCAGATGCCAGCGACGCAGCGGGTGCTGTTTTTGTGGCGCAATGCCGAAACGGTGGTGATTGGCCGTTCGCAGAATCCGTGGAAAGAGTGCAATACGCGGCGTATGGAAGAAGACGGCATCCGCCTGGCGCGACGCAGCAGCGGCGGTGGCGCGGTGTTTCATGATCTCGGTAACTGCTGCTTTACTTTTATGGCCGGGAAGCCGGAATACGATAAAAGCGTGTCCACCGGGATTATTCTGCGGGCGCTGGCGTCGTTGGGTATTCAGGCTGAAGCCTCAGGACGAAACGATCTGGTGGTGAATACCGCCGACGGCGTGCGTAAAATCTCCGGTTCTGCCTACCATGAAACCCACGATCGCGGTTTTCATCACGGTACTATTCTGCGCGATGCGGACCTCTCGCGCCTGGCCGATTACCTCAACCCTGACATCAAGAAATTGCAGGCCAAAGGCATTACTTCCGTGCGCTCGCGCGTGGCGAATCTGGAAGAGCTGGTGCCGGGGATTACCTTTGAAGCGATTTGCAGCGCAGTAACGGCGGCGTTTTTCGACCATTTTGGCGAAGAATGCCAGCCCGAACATATCTCCCCGACCTCCCTGCCCGACCTGCCAGGTTTTGAGGCGCAGTTTGCCAAACAGAGCAGCTGGCAGTGGAATTTTGGCCAGGCACCGCAGTTCCAGCACCTGCTGGATACCCGTTTTAGCTGGGGTGGCGTGGAAATCCACGTCGATGTTGAGCGCGGCAAGGTCAGCCGCTGCCAGATTTTCAGCGACAGCCTGAACCTGGCGCCGCTGGAGAAACTGGCGGAACTGCTGCCCGGCACCGAATATCGCCCGGAGGCGCTGGCCGCTAAGGTGGCACGGCTGAGGGAGGCGTTCCCTCAGCAAGAGGTGGAGCTGACGGAGCTGGAGCAGTGGCTGGCGGAGAGTGTGCGATGATGACCGCATTGGCAGGCCAGTTGACAAAAGCAGAAGATCAGCCCGAAGTCATTATCCTGCCTACTGGCATTGCAATAAGTAAATGGTAAGTGGAAAACACATCATGTTTAAAATTATTCTGGTCATAATTATTGTATTAGTACTCTTTCCTTTTTGGATTTTGGCGTTCTTCCTTGTCAAGAACAGTGTTCTGCCAACTTGGGAAAGTGGGAATCTGTCTGATTGGATGAGCACTATATGTAATTTAGTTATGGCATTGTCCGCAGTCTATGCGGCTTTCAAAGCAAAAAAATGGTTCAAAGAAAAAACACTTCTCAATACTTTGGATTCCGCCCATGTTTTTGCTCTAAAATTCGACAGTTTGTTATGGGAAATAAATGAAGAAATATTCAACGATGTACTAATACGAGCAGACCTCCATTTTAGATCTAAAAAACATAGAGATAGCCAAAAAACAGCAGAATTGTTAGCGACACTTAAATTAGAGGAGGAAAAATCAGCATCAACGCAATTATCTTATTACGCTAAAATTAACAACACCAAGATAAGACTTGAACGATATAATATATTAACCAGTGAACATCTCAATCGTCTTTTTGATGAAATAATGAAAGCAAGAAAAGAATATTTAAATGAACATAATGATTACATTTCTGATTTAACCAAAGTTGTGTTGTCGGGAGATCAAAACCCTGACTCTATTTCGACGGACAAACTAAATATGAAAATGAATAAACTTGCTGCGTTATTCGAAAATGAACTCGTAAAAATAGATATTAATAGTGATTATACTTTCAAAATGTAGAAAGGTATAAGCTCATCCTTTAATCTAGCTCACAAGCGCGGAGCAGCATAATGCACAGCGCACAAAGGTTGACCTCTGAGGTTTCCCCACAAAACATGACCCGCATTCCCCGTAATTGACGAGCTTATTTTTACACCAGCCAGTGATGCTTACCTGAGCCGTGACGATGGCCCAGCTCAATACAACCTCAATCCCAAATCAATCCGCTGACATCGTCATGCCGTGGCGGTTTTAAAACTTACAGCGAGCAACCGTTCTTTGGGGATGGGGCCAGTTTTAGGTAAGCCGGACGTCACGCGGCAGGGACGCCGCGTGCCGAGGCCCGCAGGGATGCGGATTTTGCCGATCCGGCGTGCTCAAACTGGCCTCAGACCGGAAGCCAAACTGTCAGCCACAAAAAATGACAGGAACGCCCTCATAGGTCGACCTTCTTCGATCCACCTTTTTCCCGACAGTCATGTCAACGGCACTGGCCGACCCTAAAAAACGTCGGTAGCAACAGATGATGAATTCCGCATAAGCTAATGATTTAAAATTGTTTAGTCTCCCGCCTCGTTTCTCCTATGCTTCACCTCTTCCTTTTTTTTTTTCACGGCCGTTGATAGCGTCGGCCGTGTCCGTCTCCAACCTGACGACGCCACCGATGAACAACATATAGTATGGATATTCGTTCACTTCCTTTTGATCAAAATATCAATGGCTGGGCGGCGCAGTTGCCCCCTCATGCGCGCCTGCCCGCGCTGAATCGTTCCATCCAGGCAGACTGGCTGGTGATCGGTGCCGGCTACGCCGGGCTGGCTTTCGCCCGACGTATTGCCGAGCTGCGCCCGCATCAGCAGGTGGTGGTGATTGATGCCGTTGATATTGCGGATAATGCGTCTGCACGCAACTCCGGCTTTATGATCGATTTACCGCACAATGTCGGCAGTTCAACGGAAGAGCTGGCGCACGCGCAGACCTATCGCCGCCTGCTGCAGTTTGGCGTCAGCCAGCTAAAAAAAACCGTCCAGACCCATAACATTGACTGTCACTGGAGCAATACGGGCAAATATCACTGCGCCGTTACTCCCCAGTTTGACAGGCTGATTGATGCCTACTGCGCCGAACTGAACCGGCTTGATGAACCCCATAAGGTGATGGAAAAAGCTGAGCTTGCTTCACTGCTGGGCACCGATTTTTATCGCCGCGCGGTTTACACGCCTAACTGCATTCTCGTCAACCCCGCCGCGCTGGTGCGGGGCCTGGCGACATCGTTGCCTGACAACGTCACGATCTACCCCAACACCCCGGCGCTGAACATCGATACCCACAGCGGTATTCGCGTGCAAACGCCGCACGGTGACATTCAGGCATCGCAGTTGATGCTGGGCATGAACGGGGCGATTCGCGGCTTGTTGCCGGGCAAAAGTAACGTCTTCGCCATGGCAACCTTCGCCACCCTGACAGAACCCCTCACTACCGCGCAGCGCCAGCGCTTGGGGGATATTCAGCCCTGGGGCCTGACGCCGATGAATGCGCTGGCGGGTGCCACCTTACGTTACACCCACGATCACCGTTTCCTGATCCGTGAACACGTCAATTTCACCCCAGGCCTGACCACCAGTGCGCGTGAAACCGGCCTGCATGCTCGCCGTCATCAAGCGTTGTTCAATCGACTCTATCCGCAACTCAGTGATGTTGCGATGAACTGGAGCTGGTCGGGAATGATTGGGATTACGGGGAATGGCGCCCCGGTCTGGGGCAAGGTCGCGCCCCATATTTATGCGTCGGCAGGGTGTAACGGTGCGGGGATCTCCAAACAGAGTGCCTTTGGGCACCTGCTGGCGGAATACGCCTTGCAGCAGGACCATCCGCTGCTCAGCGACATGGCCTCAGTGGGTCTTGCCAACTGGCTGCCGCCGCGCCCGGTTCTGGATATCGGCGTAAAAGGTTATCTGGCACGCGAGCGCTGGAAAGCGCGCAGTGAATGTTAATGCCAACATCATCATCAGCGGGTTTCGGCCCCTTCTTAAGGTTATCTTATGACGCACTCATTTAATCGACGGGATTTTATTAAAGCATCGCTGGCCGCCAGCGTCGTGGCCAGTGGCTTATCGCTGACGCTCACGGCCCGTGCGGCAGAGACTACGGTCAAAAAAGGCGGACACCTCAAACTGGGCATCGACGGGGCCGCCACCACGGATCAACTGGATCCGGCAAGCTGGATCAGTGCTTATATGATGGTGGTGGGCTGTGCCTGGGGCGATACGCTCATTCGCACCGATGCCAAAACGGGCAAAGCGCTGCCCGGACTGGCAGAATCCTGGGAGGCCAGCGATAAATCAACGCGCTGGCTGTTTACCCTGCGCAAGGGCGTGCTGTTCCATAACGGCCAGTCGTTAACGGCAGACGATGTGGTAAAGACGATTGAACGTCACCGCGATGCCAAATTCCGCTCTGGCGTTATTGCCTATCTCTCCGCGATTAAAAGCGTCACCGCACAGGGCGATAAAATTGAGATCGTCCTGAGCGAGAGTAACGTCGATTTCCCGCTGGTGCTGTCATTGTGGAATTTACAAATTCAGCCGGACGGCGGCTTTGACAATCCGAACGCCGGTATTGGCACCGGTCCTTACCGTCTGGTGAAGTTTGAGCCGGGCGTGTATGCGCAGCTGGAGAAAAACCCACACGACTGGGATGCCGAACGTGGTCATGTCGACAGTGCGGAAGTGATTGCCATTAATGATGCTTCGGCACGTGTTGCGGCCCTTTCCACCGGTAAGGTCCATTTTATCAGCAGCCTGAACCCGAAAATTGTTGCGCTGCTGCAACGCGGCCCCGTCACGCTGTATAACACGCCAGGGCGCGGACATTACACCCTGCCGATGATGGTTGACCAGGCGCCGTTCAGCAATAATGACCTGCGCCTGGCGCTGAAATATGCCATCGACCGCGAGCAAATTTTACAGCGTGTGCTGGGCGGCTACGGTTCACTCGGCAATGATTTCCCGGTCAATGCAGCCTATCCGCTGTTCCCGTCAGAGATCCCGCAGCGCACTTATGATCCTGATAAAGCGGCGTTTCATTTTAAAAAGTCCGGTTATAGCGGCCCGATTGTTCTCGATACCGCTGAAGGCGTCTTCCCGGGTGCTGTCGATGCCGCCACGCTGTTTCAGTTAAGCGCACAGAAAGCCGGGATTAAGCTGGATATTCGCCGCCAGCCCGACGACGGTTACTGGAACAATGTCTGGCGCAGCAAGCCGTTTTGCGTCTCTTCCTGGGGCACACGACTTACTCAGGATTTAATTTATTCGCTGGAGCTGGGCCCGACGTCAGCCAGTAATGAAACCCATTTTGCCAACCCGCAATTTGCCAGCCTGCTGAAACTGGCGCGTGGCGAAGAGGATGAAGCTAAACGTCGCGCGCTCTATCACGATATCGCGCTGATTGTCCGCGATGAGGGCGGCACCCTGCTGCCGGTGTTTAATAACTATCTGAACGCCAGTAGCAACCGTCTGCAAGGTTATGTGGAGGATGTTGGCAACGATCTCTCCAATGGCCATGTGATTTCACGCGTGTGGCTGACGAGTTAAGGGAAACGTATGCTGTTTGACCGCTTGCACGGCATCCGGATCCCGGGGTTCAGCCATCCACTGGCACAGGCGCTTGGCCAGCGGGTGCTCATTGCCCTGCTGCTACTGTGGAGTGTGTCCGTACTAATATTTCTGTCTATCAATGCCTTACCCGGCGACTTTGCGGCGGCCTCTGCCGGGCAAAATGCCTCCCCGGAAGCCATGGCGGCCATTCGTCAAAGCCTTGGGCTGGATCAGCCGCTGGTAATACGCTATTTCAGCTGGGTAACACAGCTGTTGCAGGGAGATTTGGGCATTTCCTGGGGCAGTCATCAGCCGGTCGGCACCTTGCTCTGGCCCCGTCTAATCAACTCATTGTCACTGGCCGGCGGCGCGATGCTGCTGGCAGTGCCAGTAGCACTGGGTGGTGGACTTCTGGCAGTGAGATACCTGCATCGCTTACCCGATCGAGTGCTGCAGTGGCTGAGTTTAGTGACGTTGTCACTACCAGAGTTCTTTATTGGCTACCTGCTGATTGATGCCGTGGTAGTGCAGGCCGGGCTGACCACATTCCCTTCAACGCTTTACGATGATATGACCTTTTCTCAGCGCTTTTCCGCCATGATCCTGCCAATGTGCACGCTGGCGCTGTCGGTGCTGGCTCATCTGTTAAGGTCGACGCGCAGCGCGCTGTTGCAGTTAACCGATACACCGTGGATGGAGACGGCTCGGCTCAAGGGGCTTGCTCCTCTGCGCATTCTGCTGAAGCACGCCGCCCCCAATGCCATTGCGCCGGTGGTGACGGTGATTGCTATCAATCTGGCCGCACTGATTGTCGGTGCCATGATTGTTGAGGTGATCTTCGTCTATCCCGGCATGGGCCAATATATGGTCGATGCGGTAACGGTACGCGATATCCCGGTGGTACAGGCCTGTGGCCTGGTCTTTGCCAGCCTTTATATTGTGATCAACTTACTGGTGGATGGCATTGTCCTTTTCACCAATCCCCGCCTGAGGTATCCACGATGAAGACGCCAGGCTCACTGCCGGGCACGGTGATAGCGATCTTTGTGCTCGCCCTGTTACTGACGGCGGCACTGATTGCCCCCTGGCTGGCACCGTATGACGGGTCGGCGATTACTGGCGATCTGTGGCAACCGATGAGCGCTCAGCACTGGCTGGGTACCGATAATCTTGGGCGCGATCTCTTTTCCCGTCTGCTGTACGGCACGCGCTTAACGCTGCTGTTTGCCTTCGCCATTGCTCTGCTGGCGATGATAGCAGGCACCTTAATCAGTTTTCTCGCGGTCAGTCTCGGTGGACGCAAGGAGCAGGTAATTTCGCGCATCAACGATCTGTTTATGTCTCTGCCGTCGCTGATCCTTTCACTGGTGGCGCTGGCCGTATTACCCCAGGAGAACCTCACGCTGATTGTGGTACTGGCGGCGATTGAAGCCACCCGCGTCTATCGTCTGGGGTATGCGCTGGCGAAACAGATTTCAGCGATGGAGTATATGGAAGCGACGTTACTGGCTGGCGAGTCTCACCGCTGGCGCATCTTTCATGAAATGTTACCCAATGCCTGGGTGCCACTGCTCACCGAGTTCGGCGTGCGTTTTGGCTACTGCGTGCTGTTTGTTTCCACGCTCTCCTTCCTTGGGCTGGGGGTTCAGCCGCCAGCCGCCGACTGGGGCAGCATTGTGCGTGAAAATCGTGACGGCATACTGTTTGGCGTCAGCGCCGCATTCTATCCGGCCATCGCCATTGCCCTGTTGGTGATTTCCACCAATCTGGTAGTTGATGCGCTGAGTCGTTACTGGCAACGCCAGACAGGTGGACAATGATGCACACACCGTTGCTTAAACTTGAAGGTCTGCAGGTCACCCATCAGGGCCGTAACGTGATTGACAACATCTCGTTCAGCCTGGCGCGCGGCGAAGTGCTGGGGTTAATTGGCGAATCCGGTGCCGGTAAATCGACGCTCGGTCTGGCGATTATGGGGTACTACCGCGGGGAGTTAACCCCGGTTGCTGGCACCCTGACTTACGAGCAGCAGCGTCTGGATGCGCGCGATACGGTGCGACTGGCGCGCCTGCGCGGCAAGCATATTGGCTATGTGGCACAGTCGGCCAGCGCGGCGTTTAATCCGGCGCTGACGCTGGGTGAACAAATTGTCGAGGCCGCCTGTTATCACGGATTACTGAACGCTGACCAGGCCCGTCAGCGCATGCTGCAACTGCTGATGCTGCTCGATTTACCGCAGCCCGCACAGTTTGCCAGACGCTATCCGCATCAGGTTTCCGGTGGTCAGCTACAGCGCGCCATGACGGTGATGGCACTCTGCCCCGATCCTGACATTGTGGTGTTCGATGAACCCACCACCGCGCTGGATGTGACCACTCAGCGGGACGTTCTCAAGGCGATCCGCCACGCGGTGCGCCAGACGCATACGGCAGCGTTGTATATTTCGCATGATATCGCCGTGGTCAATCAGATCGCCGACCATCTGCTGGTGTTACGTGACGGGAAAATGATTGAGGCCGGTACACCAGCCCAACTGGTCTCTGCGGCGGTGCATCCCTACACCCGGGCGTTGTTAGCAGCGACACATCCCTCACCGCCCGCCCCCGTGAGTACAACGCCAGCATTGTTACAGGTCAGCGCGTTAACGGTGGGATACGGCGAAGGCGCACCGGTGATCAACGATCTCTCGCTCAGCTTACAGCGTGGGCGTACGCTGGCGCTGGTCGGCGAATCCGGGTCGGGAAAATCGACGCTGGCCCGCACGCTGGCGGGGTTGCAGCAGCCCTCGACGGGGATTCTCTCCTTTGCGGGATCGCCTCTTGATTTCAACTGTCGCCGACGCACTGTGCAACAATTGCAGAAAATTCAGTATCTTTATCAGCATCCCGATACCTCGCTGAATCCGCGCCAGCGGGTACGCGATCTGATCGGACGTCCGCTGGCACGAACGCAGGGTTTACGCGGTGCGGCACGCACTGCCCGTATCGATCAGCTCCTGCGCCAGGTTGAGCTTGATCCGGCATTCGCCAGTCGCTTTCCGGCGCAGCTTTCAGGGGGGCAGAAACAGCGCGTCGCCATTGCCCGTGCCCTTGCCTGTGAACCGGACATCTTAATCTGTGATGAACCGACTTCTGCGCTGGATCCCCTGGTGGCACAAGAGATCCTCGCTCTGTTTCGTCGCTTGCAGCAGGACCAGGGCCTGACGCTGCTGTTTATCACCCATGATATGGCGATTGTTCGCGCCATCGCCCATCAGGTTGCCGTGATGTATCGCGGTAACATTGTGCGTCAGGGCGACCGGGAGCAGGTGCTGAATCCCCCTTTCGATAGTTATACCGGGCAGCTGTTGCGCGCTGAACCTTCGGCACATCCGGGTTGGCTGGATGAGACGGAAGATGACTGTTTTACGACGACATTAAAGGATGCTGTGCTATGAAAAATGAAGCGATCGTTCAGCGTGCCCGCACGCTGTTTAATGAGGCGCTGGTCTGGGATGGTCACTCCGGTTTTATGCCGGACCCGGCTGCTGATTTAAATAATCTTCAGCGATGGCGCAATGCAGGCGTCCACTATCTTTCGGTGGATGTCGGATTTGATGTTTTGCCCTGGACGCAGACGGTTGAAAATCTGGCGGTTTTCAGGCACTGGATCCTCGATCACAGCGATGATTATCTGCTGGTCGAGCGCCCTGAAGATATTCTCCGCGCCCGTCGCGAAGGTCGGCTGGGGATTACCTTTGATATCGAGGGCATGAACGCCCTGAATGGCCGCGTAGAGATGGTGGAATTTTATCATCGGCTGGGTGTTCGCCAGATGTTATTCGCCTATAACCGCAATAATCTGGCCGGAGGCGGCTGTCACGATGAGGATATCGGGCTGACTGCTTTTGGCCGCGAAGTGATTGATGAAATGAACCGGCTCGGGATGTTTGTCGACGTTTCGCATTGCAGTTATCGCACCAGCATGGAAGCAATGGAATATTCGCAGCAGCCAGTGATTTTCTCACATTCCAATCCTCGCCAGCTCACGCCACACGGTCGCAATATCACCGATGAACAGATCCTTGCCTGCGTCAAAACCGGCGGCCTGATTGGCGTTAACGGCATCGGCGGCTTTTTAGGCTGTGACCAGCCGGATGCTGCCCGTTTCGCCGACCATATCGACTATCTGTTGAATCTGGCCGGGCCTCGTCACGTCGGCATTGCACTAGACTACGCCTTTCCGGTAGGCAGCTTCAGTGTGGAAGAGATACTCGCTAATCATGCTGAATACTGGCCAGCGGAAGAGTACCAGGGTGGACATGGTTATGTCGCCCCGGAGGCATTGTTTGACGTCACTGCGGAGTTACTGGCACGCGGTCACAGCGAGAAAAGCGTGAAAGCGGTACTGGGGGAGAACTTCCTGCGTCTGGCCCACGAGATCTGGAAATAAGATCACAAGGCCCACGGACAGGTCCTGATACGCTTATCGGGCCTGTCCGTTTTGACTTAATGTCTTCTGTCGATTTTTTGCACGATCTTATCACCGCACCACTGGATCCCGCAGACCAGTACAATCAGCACGACAATTACCGCCATCATCACGGAGGTTTCAAAGCGCTGATAGCCGTAGCGGATAGCCAGATCGCCCAGCCCGCCCGCACCGATGGCTCCGGCCATGGCCGAGGCACCGACTAGCGCCACCAGCGTCACCAGCGTCACCACAAAGCCGGACAGCAGACCGGGTAACGCTTCCGGGATCAACACATCCCAGACAATCCGCAGTTTGCTGGCACCCATCGCCCGCACCGCATCAATCAGCCCGCGATCAACATCTCGCAGTGACACTTCCGCCACACGCGCAAAGTACGGCGTCGCGGTGATCGAAAGCGGTACGATGGCCGCCCAGGTTCCCAGCGACGTGCCGACTAAAAAGCGGGTGAAGGGGATCAACGCCACCAGTAAGATGATAAACGGCAGAGAGCGGAAACTGTTGACGATCAGGCCAAGTGAGCGATTGATGCCCCGGTGCTGGGCAATACCGCCGGGGCTGGTCATCACCAGAATTAACCCCAACGGCAGACCCGCGATCAGCGAGAATAGCCCGGAAACGGCGGTCATCAGCACCGTTTCGCCAACAGCATTAATCAGTAGGTCAATCATTACTGGCGACATAGCCCATTATCTCCACCTGAGCCTGCTGCTGACGCAGCCAGGCAATAACCTGTTGTTGATCCGCACGATTCTGCGCGGGAACGGAGATAAAGAAACGTACCACCGCATAGTGCTGAATGTGGTCAACGCCACCCTGCAATAAACGAAACTTTCCAGGAAATTCCGCCGCAAAACGGGTGATCAACTCCCCTTCGGCTTTCTCTCCGGCAAAGTGCACGCTGAAGATGGCATCGCCATCCGGCTCACTATTCAGGCAGGCGCTGAGATTCTCCGGTAACTGCGGCAGTAATCCGCGTAATAACGTGCGGGTGAGTTCAGACTGCGGATGGGCAAACACCTGCCACACCGGGCCTTGTTCAATAATTTCGCCACCATCAATTACCGCTACCCGGTGCGCCACCGACTTGATCACTTCCATCTCGTGGGTAATGAGCAAAATGGTGATGCCCAGTTGCTGATTCAGCGATTTCAGCAATGCCAGAATGGATCGCGTTGTCTCCGGGTCCAGCGCGGAGGTGGCTTCATCACACAGCAGTAATGCCGGGTTGGCCGCCAGCGCGCGCGCAATCCCGACACGCTGCTTTTGCCCACCCGATAACGCGGCGGGATAGTGATCGGCTTTGTCTTCCAGACCCACCAGTTTCAACAACTCCGCCACCCGCCGTGTGCGTTGGGCTTTGTCCATTCCGGCGATTTTGAGAGGTAACGCGACGTTTTGCGCAGCGGTTTTGGCCGACAAAAGATTGAAGTGCTGAAACACCATACCCACCCGGCTACGTACCGACTGGAGCTGTTTCTCATTTAAATTATTAATCGCCCGGCCTTCAATTTCAATCACGCCCGCATCGGGGCGTTCCAGGCCATTCAGGCAGCGGATCAGCGTGGACTTTCCTGCACCACTGCGGCCAATAATGCCGAGAATTTCGCCTTTGTTCACCATCAGAGAGACGTCGCGCAGCGCATGGGTTTCCCCAAACTGGCGTGATACGCCTTGCAGGCGCACCACGCTCAGGTTGTCACGGCTGGCGTGCACTCTCTCCTGCTCCGCCTCAGCAACATCCCGCATGACGGCGTTGAAAGGCACCTCAGTGCCTGCAAATAACGTCATGATCTTGTCCTTACCAGGCGGTAATGCCCGTGCCTTTATAGACATTATCAAACACTTTTTTAACGTCATCATTCTGATACGACGCCACCAGTGTTTTCACCCACGGTGCATTCACGTTCTCTTTTTTTACGGCAATAAAATTATTGTACGGGTTACCTTTAACGTTTTCCTGAGCAATACGATCTTCTTTTGTCAGGCCGCTTTTTAATGCCCAGTCAGTATTGACTACGGCAGCATCCAGATCAGGCACGGAACGGCCAATAATACCGGAATCGAGTTCTTTAATTTTAATATGGCGCGGGTTCTCAGTGATATCGGCAATGGTGGCAAAAATCCCGGCCCCCGGTTTTAATTTTATGACCCCTTCACGCTGTAAAAGATTCAGACCACGCGCTTCGTTCGCCGGATCATTTGGCACACCAATGACTGCCCCGTCTTTCAGTTCGCTCAATGATTTGACCTTTTTAGAATAAAGACCAATCGGCCAGACGGCGGTGTCACCCACGCGTACCACATCGTAATGATTGACCTTGATCTGGTTATCGAGGAAGGGCTGATGCTGGAAAGCATTGGCATCGACTTCGCCGTTTTGTAGCGCTTCATTGGGCTGGTTGTAGTCATTGAAGACCACGGTTTTCACCGTCAATCCTTTGCTGGCAGCCTGTTTGATCACTTCACGCCAGACGTCTTCATCTTCACCGCTGATGATGCCGACTTTGACCGTGGTTTTGTCCGCGGCCTGCGCCAGGGAGAACGGTGCCAGCGCCGCGCCCGCTAACAGGAAAACGCCCGCAGTGGCAAACAGAGTACGGTGTAATTTATTTTTGGCATACGCCAGGCATGTGTGCATAAGAGTGTCCTGAAATAAGTTATTTGCTGCCGTTTTTGGCAGATAGCGGCAGTATACTGAGTTATTTATTTTTGCATTATGCTTTATAAGCAAATGCTATTTATAAAATGTCGCAACGCTATTTAATAGTATTTAAATTTGTTTTTAATCGATGGGGTTTAATAATGGTTATGCAGCTAACTATATTTATTGAGTGTGAGGCGAGGGTTCGTCTACTCAGGTAAAAAAGGTCGACCGGAAAAGAGGGTCGACCTCTACGGGATTGTGCTCATTTCGGGATTTGTTGTAGTGGCCGACCTTTTTTCCGGTCGGCCACTGTTTAGGTCGCCATTTGTTTAGGTCGGCCAGCGCCACAGCCCAGGATATTAAACGCCCATCACCACCACACATTGCCCTGCCCGCACCGATGACCCCGGTTCCACGCGGATGGACTCAATCACCCCACTGACTGGCGCCAGCAGCGGGATCTCCATTTTCATCGCTTCGATAATCACCAGCACATCACCTTGCGTGACACTGTCACCCACTGCGCACTTCACCTGCCACAGATTGCCAGCGATCGCGCTCTCTACAGCGAGTTTTCCCTCAGGCAGTACTGCGTCCTCGGTCACCTCCACCACCACTTCCTGGCTGTCAAAATGCGCCTGACCGCTGGCGATCCAGCGCTCGCGCTCGGCATTAAACGCCGAATGCTGATGCTGACGGAAATCGCTGATGCCCGTCGCCTGCTCCGCCAGGAACTGCTGATAATCGGCCAGCGCCAGCTCGGTCTGCTCAATACGCAGCGGGTAGCGACCCAGCGGGAAATCACGGCGGATGCGCAGCAGCTCTTCCGATGACACCGGGTAAAACTTAATCTGATCAAAGAAGCGCAGCAGCCAGGGTTTGCCACCAAAGTCGGCGACCTCGCGGTAGCGGTTCCACATCTGCAACGTTCGCCCAACAAACTGATAGCCCCCCGGCCCTTCCATACCGTATACGCACAGATAGGCCCCGCCGATACCCACCGAGTTCTCCGCCGTCCAGGTGCGTGCCGGGTTGTATTTGGTGGTGACCAGACGATGACGCGGATCGAGCGGCGTAGCCACCGGTGCACCGAGGTACACATCCCCCAGCCCCATCACAAGGTAGTTGGCGGCAAACACCGTGTTGAATACGGCATCGATGTCCGGCAGATCGTTAATGCGGCGGATGAACTCCAGATTGCTCGGGCACCAGGGCGCGTCACGGCGTACCGTGGTCATGTATTTATCAATCGCCAGCTGACAGGCCGGATCATCCCAGGAGAGCGGCAGCCAGACCACGCGGGAAGGTACGCGCAAATCCTCCTGACTGCTTACCGACTGCCACAAGTCCCGAACTATCGTCAGCAGTTCCTCCTGCGGCAGTACGTCCGGCTGATAGTGGATTTGCAGTGAGCGGATACCGGGCGTCAGGTCGATTATCGCCGGATGGGTAAGCGCCTCCAGCGCCTGCATCAGCGCATGACCGCGAAAACGCAGCACCAGGTCCAGCTCCGGGGCACCAATCTCCAGCAGCAGATGAGTATCCCCGGAGAGCCGGGCTACCAGGCGACGATCGCCCTCGCCGATATCCAGCACCACCGGGGAGAGCAGCGCTGAGGCCTGCCAGACCGCTTCCACCGGGGCGAGCTGTTGCAGTTCGGTATGACGTGCAGCGTTCAGCTGGCGCGCTGTGGTGATATTTACCGGAACAAAGCGCAGACGGTCGCCCGCTTTAAGCTGGCCCACCTGCCACAGGTCGGCCTCGATGATGGTGACCGGGCAGACAAAACCGCCGAGGCTTGGGCCATCCGGGCCGAGAATAACCGGCATATCCCCGGTAAAGTCGACCGCGCCCACCGCATACGGGTTGTCGTGAATATTGGAGGGATGCAGCCCGGCCTCGCCGCCGCTGTCACGCACCCACTCCGGTTTCGGGCCAATCAGGCGCACCCCGGTGCGGCTGGAGTTAAAGTGTACTTCCCAGTCGGTGGCAAAGAAGGTGTCGATATAGCCAGGGGTGAAATATTCCGGTGCCGCATGGGGTCCGTAGATCACTCGCAGCGTACGGATGGCGGGCAGCGCCGGGGTCAGTGCCGCAGGCAGCGTTACACCTGCCGAGCTATCGCTGAGTTCGGCAAGGTGCAGCACGTCCCCGGTGCGCAAAGCCCGGCCCGCGTGGCCACCAAACTGGCCAAGGGTAAAGGTACTTTTGCTGCCCAGATAATCCGGCACCGCGATGCCGCCGCGCAGGCAGAGGTAGCTGCGTACTCCGGCTCCGTCGATGGCGCCCAGCGTTAAGGTAGCACCCGCCGGGATCAGGAAACTCTGGTTCATCGGCAGCGCCTTGCCATCCAGCGTAATCGGCAGCGTTGCACCACACACCACCGCCACGCTGGCGGTGTTAAAGCGCAGCGTCGGGCCGCTCAGGGTGATCTCGAGCGCAGCCGCATCGGCGGCGTTGTTCAGCAGGCGATTGCCGAAGCGCAATGCACGATCATCCATCGGCCCGGACGGCGGCACACCAACCGCCCAGTACCCCAGGCGACCGGGGAAATCCTGCACCGTAGTCTGGGTTCCGGCGCTCATCACCTCAACGGTGGTGGCCTGATAGTGCAAGGCATCCAGAAAGCGCGTCCAGGGTTCTCCGCTGGCAAATGGCGCGGCGTGCAGGATCTGTTGCAGGTACTGACGGTTGACCTCCACGCCGTACAGACGCGTATCGTTCAGTGCGCTGTCCAGCGCGGCGATGGCCTGTTCGCGGGTGGCGCAGCAGGTGATGATTTTCGCCAGCAGCGGATCGAAGAACGCCGGAACGTCGCAGCCGGACTCCACCCAGGTATCAATACGCAGTGCTTCGCCGTCGGCAGGCGGGAAACTGACGTCGGTGAGCAGCCCAGGTGAAGGCTGGAACTGGCGGCCCGGATCTTCCGCATAGACACGGGCCTGAATGGCATGACCTGAAGGTGACAATGTCACGGAAAGTTCCTTCAGCGGCGGCAGCGTGCCTGCGGCCAGCGCAATCATCCAGTGCACCAGATCCACGCCCCAAACCTGTTCGGTCACGCCGTGCTCCACCTGTAACCGGGTATTCACCTCCAGGAACCAGAACTGTTGTAAAGCGCTGTCGTAGACAAACTCCACCGTGCCTGCGCTGCGGTAGTTCACCGCTTTTGCCAGTTTGATGGCGGCGCTGCACAGCGCTTCCGCCATCCCGGCCGGCAAATTCGGTGCCGGGGTTTCTTCAATCACTTTCTGGTTGCGGCGCTGCACGGAGCAGTCGCGCACGCCGAGGGCAATCACTTCGCCCTGTCCGTCACCGAAAATCTGCACTTCGAGATGCCGCGCGCGTTCGATGTATTTTTCGATAAACACACCCGCATCGCTGAAGTTGTTCTGACCAAGACGCTTCACTGCATCAAACGCCTGGCTCAGCCCCTCGGCATCGTGACAGACGCGCATACCGATGCCGCCCCCGCCGGCGGTGCTTTTCAGCATCACCGGGTATCCCACCTGGCGGGCCGCCGTCAGCGCCGCGTCAATATCCTCCAGCAGGTCGGTGCCTTCCAGCAGCGGGATCTGCTGCTCTCGCGCCAGCGCACGCGCCGTATGTTTTAAGCCAAACAGCCGCAGTTGTTGTGTCGTGGGGCCAACAAAGGCAATGCCTGCCGCGTCACAGGCCTCGGCAAAGGCCGCGTTTTCCGAAAGAAAACCGTAGCCGGGATGGATCGCCTGCGCGCCACTTTCCTTTGCTGCGGCAATGATTTTTTCCACTACCAGATAGGTTTGCGCCGCCGGACCGTCGCCGAGGCTGATGGCCTCATCGGCCTCGCGGATATGCAGGCTGGTGGCATCCGCTTCGGAGAAGACCGCCACGCCAGTGACGTCCATCGCACGCAGCGTACGCAAAATACGGCACGCAATCGCGCCACGGTTAGCAATCAGCAGTTTTGTAAACATAGAGGCAGACTCACATCAGGGCGGGCCGTCCCGCCAGAATCCTGGCCGCCTGAGGTCGTCCTCAGGGGAAAATGCATTTTCTCAGCTGAGTATCAGCAATCAGTTCCACACCAGCACTTCGGCAGCGGTGGGGTTCCAGCCGTTGCAGGGATTATTCAGCTGCGGGCAGTTGGAGATCAGCACAATCACGTCGCATTCCGCGCGCAGTTCAACGTATTTCCCGGCGGCAGAGATCCCGTCTTCAAACGTCAGGCCGCCCTCAGGCGTCACCGGTACATTCATAAAGAAGTTAATGTTGGCAGTGATATCGCGCTTGTTCAGCCGCCCGTCGTGCAGGCAGGCGCAGAGGAAGTTATCGCGGCAGCTGTGCATATAGCGCGTATCGGCGTGATAGCGCACGGTGTTACTTTCCTGCGCACAGGCTCCGCCAAGCGTATCGTGGCGGCCACAGGTATCGGCAACAAGGGTCAGCAGCGGGTTGCCGAGGTTGGAATAAAGCACGCTGCCGCAGGTCAGATAGGCATTGTTTTGACGGCGTAACGTGCGCTGGGCGTCATAGCGCTCACGCGGGCTGGCGGCGCGGTAAAACAGCGTATCCACCGCCTGGTTACCTTCCAGATCGTGCAGGCGCACCGTCTGGCCTTTTTTTACCTCAAACAGGAACGGCTCTCCTGCCGGGATCGTGTGGCGATAGACCGCATCGGCAGGGTTTTTATCACTGGTGGTTAACGTCATCGGGTGGCTCCTTATACGACAAAGCGCTCAATATTCTGGAAGGCGCGCAGATTTTCCGGGCGCGAGGTTTTGCACAGCGTCAGCCCTGCTGGATCGCTGGCAGGCATCAGCGCAAGCTGTACCGGACGTGGCGTGTATTCCTGGTTTGGGTCCATCGGGTGCGGCAGCGCGGTCAGCACCACCAGAATATCCATCGGCGCATACAGCTCTACCACGCTGCCGGGGGCGGAGTGCTGCGGATGGAAAGTGAATGCGCCCTGCTCATCTACCGTCACTTTGCTGAACAGATTGAGCACCATGTGCAGATCTTCGAGGTTGAGATTCCATTTACCCATCTCGATCAGCAGGTTATCCATCCCGTTGCGATGGAAGCCATTGCGCCGTTCCTGATAGCGCCCCTGACCGTATTTTTCCGCCACTTCCTCCGCGTTCAGCACGCCACCGAAGCTGTCGTGCCAGCCGCAGGTGTCAGTGACGATGGCCGCCAGCACGCGGCCCATATCGGAGTAGAGGCAGTGCCCTGCACCCAGCCGCGCGGTGTGTTGCCCTTTCAACGTGTCCGGCAGATTCAGCCGCTCGCTTTTCTCATGGGCGTTAAACAGCATCAGGCTGACATTGGCGCCGCCCTCGATGTCCGTCAAACGCAGGCTCTGCCCCTGTTTCACCACAAACGAGGTATGACCGCCGCCGGGTAACGTTTCTTCATAGGGATGTGTCATGTGAAATCTCCGGGTTAAATGATTGTGCTGCCAGTGCCGGGTGCGGGATCACCACACCCGGCTGCTGACGCTGCCGCAGGCGGGTTTCATTCAGCGGCAAATCGTAGGTCACGCGCGCTCCCCAGGCGTTGGGCTCATGGGGGTCGATGCGGACTTTGTCGAACACCAGCAGGCGGGTGCCGAGGTTGAAGCCTTCTGACAGGTCGTGGGTGACCATAAACACCGTCAGTTGAGTTTCCTGCCACAGCGAGAGCAGCAGACTGTGCATATCCTTGCGAATGCCGGGATCGAGCGCGCCGAACGGTTCATCCAGCAACAGAATGCGCGGGCGCATAATAAAGGCCTGGGCGATCGCCAGCCGCTGTTGCATGCCGCCGGAGAGCTGGGCCGGATACTTCTCCAGTGCATGCCCCAGTCCAACCCGCTCCAGCATCTCAGCGGCCTGTTCACGTGCCGCTTTTTTACGCCGTCCAAACAGACGCCCGAGAAACGCTGCCTGCGGCAGTTCCAGCCCGATGGCGACGTTATCCAGCACATTCAGATGGGGGAACACGGAGTAGCGCTGAAACACGACGCCACGGCTGGCGTCCGGCTCTGGCGTCAGCGGCTGGCCTTCCAGCAGGATGGTGCCTCGACTCGGTTTCTCCTGGCCCAGCAGCAGGCGCAGAAACGTCGATTTCCCGCAGCCGGAGGCCCCGACCATGGTGCAGAACTCCCCTTCGTTAATGCTCAGGTTGAGGTTCTCCAGCACCACGTGGTTGCCGTACTCCTGCCAGATATGGTTGATATCGATAAAACTCATGATTTTTCTCCCTGTGCCCAGGGGAAGCACAGCCGGTTAAGGTGGCGCAGCCCGAGGTCCATCAGCCACGCCAGCAGCGTGATCCAGATGACGTACGGCAGAATGACGTCCATTGCCATGTACCTGCGCACCAGGAAGATGCGGTAGCCCAGCCCGGCGGTGGATGAGATGGCTTCTGCGGAGATCAGGAACAGCCAGGCCGATCCCAGCAGCAGGCGCAGTGAGGTCAGCAGCCGGGTTAACAGCTGCGGTAAGACCACCCGCAGCACCACTGTCCAGCTGTTGGCCCCGAGGGTCTGCGCCTTAATCAGGATCTCCACCGGAATTTCCCGCGCCCGCTGCTCAAGGTCACGCGCGAGCATGGGTGTAATCCCAATGACGATCAGCATAATTTTCGACAGTTCATCGAGGCCGAAGACGATAAACAGCACCGGGAGGATCGCCAGCGGCGGGACCATCGAGACCACCGTCATAAACGACGACAGCGGCGATCGCCACATCGGGAAAACCCCGGAGGCGATACCAAAGCACAGCCCCAGCAGTGAGGCGATGCCCAGCCCGATCAGCAGCCTGCCGAGACTGACGGCGGTGTCCATCCACAACAGGTATTCGCCACTGCGTTTATCCGGGGTAAACGCCATGCGCCATACCGCATCGGCCATCTGCCCCAGTCCCGGTAACAGCTTGTCGTGGGGGTTAGCCTCCAGCCGCACCGCAGAACCGATAAAGTACGCGGCGATCACCAGCACAAATGGCAGCAGAATCAGCATCAGGTGCAGGCCCTTTTCAGGGTGTCGATTAATTTGCCGCATCGTTTGGCCTCCTCAGAGTGATGATCACAGCGTGCCGGCAGCCGCCATCTTCAGATAGCTGTCGTCGAAACGCAGTTTGATATTGCTGTTGTCGCCCAGGGTCACGTTGCCGGGGAAGCTCATGCCGATGAAATCCGCACTCTGCGCGCCATCGCCGAGCAGGCCTTTTTCAAAGGAGAAGTTCGCCACACGCTGCATGGTTTTCGCCAGTTCGGCATCGGTGACAAACTTCAGGTTGTCGGCCGGGGTGTAAAACAGATGGGTGGTTTTGAGCTGGGCCTGATAGCCGCTGAGATCGGTACCGGAGGCGACGGCCATCGCGCTCAGCGCGTCTTTATCGCCCGCTTTCATCTGCGCCATCATTTCATACCAGGCACCCGTCAGTGCTTTACCCAGTGCCGGGTTATCTTTCAGTACTGCGCTGTTCACCACCATCATGTCGATCAGCTCGCCGGGCACCTGTGAAGACTCAAACACTTCGCTGGTGTTGGGGGTGTTTTTGATCACCGACAGCTGCGGGTTCCAGGCGACAGCGGCCTGCACGCCCTTGGTGGCGAAAGCAGAGACAATATCGGCATCCGAGGTGTTAACCACCGTAACGTCTTTTTCCTGCAATCCGGCTTTTTCCAGGCCGCGTACCAGCAGGTAATGCGATACCGACAGCTCAGGCAGATAGACCTTCATGCCTTTCAGGTCGTTCAGCGTTTTGCCTTTCCCCTTCAGCACCACACCGTCGTTGCCTTCGGAATAGCTGCCCAGGATCAGCGCGGTGGAGTCCACGCCACCGGCGGCGGGAATGGTCAGCGCATCCATATTGGTCATCGTGCAGCCGTCAAACTGTCCGGCGGTGTACTGATTGATGGATTCGATATAGTCGTTGAGCTGAGTGACGTGGATTTTAATGCCGTATTTCGCCGCCCACTTATCGATGATGCCGGAAGAGGCAATCTGGCCCCATGGCATCCAGCCTGCGTAAATGGTCCAGCAGACATTGAACTCTTTCTTAGGGGCGGCCTGGGAAGGAACGCTAACCAGCGCGGTGACGCTGAGAAGGCAAATGCTGAGGATGTGGGAAAATTTCATTGTAACCTCGGTGTTGGCGGATAATACGGGGCAGCGCTACACCAGTGGTGTTGCTGTCTCCCGGGCTTTTATCCCGCCGTGTAACCCCAACCGAGGTCGCCAGCTCTCGGACCAGTCATCCACGTCGTGGACCGGAACCCTAGCCTGCTATTGTGTTCAGTGATCGGTATAACGCTGCTGCTTGGGAAAGATAAAGCAAGAGTTATGCCAGGAGGGTTTTCACTGCAAAACAAGAGGTTATTAATAACGCGTGAACGCTCACGTTCGTTTATGGGGCATCATTTTCTGGCAGACTGCATCAGAAGTGTGCATCCCGATACTGATACCCGGTCATCACTTCCCGTTAAAACAATGCATTGTCGGTAACGGTTTGCCTGTCTACCCTTGCAGTACGCTGTTTTATTCATCATAAGGTGCTGAGAACCATGACACAGTCTGAATCTGTCCGCAGAAAGGCGCTGATTGCCGGTGCCGTCGGCAACTTTATCGAGTGGTATGAGTTTGCCGTGTATGGCTTTCTCGCCACGGTGATTGCCCGTAACTTTTTTACCTTACAGGGCGAATCTGAACTGACCGGGATCATCCTCACCTGGGCCTCCTTCGCCATTGCCTTTTTCTTCCGGCCGCTGGGGGCGATTGTTTTTGGTCGCATCGGCGACAGAATTGGCCGCAAACCCACGCTGATCGCGGTGCTGATACTGATGACGCTGGCGACAGCGGCGATAGGCCTGGTGCCTGTTTATGCCTCTATCGGTCTGGCTGCCCCACTGATTATTACTCTGTTGCGCATTCTTCAGGGCCTGTTTGCCGGGGGTGAGTACGGCGGTGCAGTGTCACTGATGACCGAGTTTGCGCCAAAAGGGAAAAGAGGGTTATACGGTGCATGGCAGTCGCTGACCGTGGCCTTTGGCCTGCTGGCCGGGGCGGCAATGGTGGCGGTGCTGACGGCAACCCTGAGCAGTGAGGCGCTGCACAGCTGGGGCTGGCGCATTCCCTTCCTGACGGCGCTGCCGCTGGGCCTGGTGGCGCTCTGGCTGCGGATGCAGCTGGAAGAAACGCCCACCTTCAGCAAGGCCAGCGTTGAGCACCGCGCGCCAGACGGCGGGCTGGTGTTCCGGGTGATCCTGCTGGGTATTGGCCGGGTAATGGTGTGGTCAGCGGCGGGCTACACCTATCTGGTGGTGATGCCAACCTATTTACAGTCAGTGTTGCATACCGGGCTGAATCAGGCGCTGGTGATTGCCGTGCTCTCCAATATCGGCTTTGCCCTGACGATTTTACCCGCCGGGATACTCAGCGACCGCCTCGGTCGTCGTAACGTGATGGTGTTTGCCAGCGTGATGTTACTGATTTTCGCCTGGCCTTTGCTGAAGGTATTGCAGATGCCCGATATCGGCTTGTGGGTGAAGTGCCTGGTGGTGCTGTTTGCCGGAGGGCTGGTGGGACTGCTGGCCGGGCCGGGGCCTGCGATGTTGTCTGAGATGTTCCCTACCCGGGTGCGCTATACCGGACTGGGGCTGGCCTATTCGCTCTCCAATGCAATCTTCTCCGGTTGCGCCGGGTTGATTATCAGCGGCTTGATCAAGCAGACCGGCAACAACGACATCCCGGCATTTTATGTGATGGCGACTGCGGTGATCAGCATCGCTGCGCTGATGACACTGCGGGGGGACGATCACCGGCGGGATCTGGATGAGTGACTGACGGGCAGATTTTTTTGATGGCGCCACGGAAGGAACTCCGGGGGTGCCATCCAGCCCATCTCTCCTCTGGAAATATCATGATAATGACGCTGACCGGTTTCAAACGTTTTACTGATTACTTATCTTTAAGAAACCACCTGGATAGTTTTTTCTTTTCAAACAAAACACATAGCAGGATAAAACCATAGCCAGCCAACCCTGAAATGAACATCAATAATACCCGGAGAGGGTTAGTTTCGTACCAGGCATAAAACATCAATATAAAAATAAAAGTCATAACGGCAAGTGAAAACGTAACTTTCAAGAAAGATGAGACGAAAATAAACGGCATAACAGCATATTGCATATAAAACTTAACAAATCCCAAAGTCACACCTCGGCTTCGCGGCCGATAATGTTCCATATACCACTGATACCCCAGTTGATGGACGACAACGACAACCAGGCAGCCAGTCAGTGAGAAAAGAATTTTAAAAGCGAGGATTTTGTTTTTTCCCGTGACTGAATTCATATTTCCATTTCCATTTTTTCTCACCCTGCCCTCAGTCCGATAATGCCGCCGCCGGGACAATATGCACGCCTTTCCGTGGTGTCAGCGCCGCGTCCAGCAGCGCACGCGCAATATTCTGTGCCGGATTCAGGCGCATCCGTTTTGGCAGCAGCGGCCCCGCCACCCGCAGGAAGCTCATCATCAGTGCCTCCATCGTCCGCGCTTCCTCACGCTCTCCGCCAATCAGGCCCGGGCGCACCAGCGTCAGTGAATCAAACCCGAGCTGCGCAAGATCGCGCTCCAGCTCCCCTTTGACCCGATTGTAAAAAAAGCGCGACGCGATAGAAGCACCGGTAGCCGAGTTCAGTACACAGGTCTGAACACCCTGCGCTTTTGCCTGACGCGCAATCGCCAGCGGGTAATGGTAATCAACCCGCTTAAATGCCTCCCGCGTTTGTGCCTTTTTCATGGTGGTACCTAACGTGCAGACCATTGCATCGGCCTGCCACCAGGGTTCGTTCCACGGCAGGCTGTCAAAATTGACCACCGGGGCCAGCAGTTTAGGATGTGCAGGCAGCGCCCGCCGTACCGGAGCCACTACCGATGTGACGCGTTCATCTTGCAGTGCCAGGCGTAAAACCTGTCCGCCTACCAGTCCCGTTGCTCCTGCCAGCAATAACTTCATTTTATGCTTCCCCGGCCAGACGTCCGATAGCCGGATCCACCGGCGTATCGCCGTCGGTCAGTTCGATAAGCTTGTGCGACACCTGCGGCTGTTCAACCAGCGCCACCAGCGCGGCGGCGACGTTATCGCGCGATATATTCCCGTAAGGGATCGCCAGCCCGGCATTCACGCGGCCCGTTCCGGCCTCGTCAGTCAGCGTGCCAGGGCGCAGGATCACCCAGTCAAGGTCGCTGGCGGCCAGATGGACATCGGCCTGTTTCTTCACTGCCATGTAATATTCAAAGGTCTCTGAAATTGTCTTAGCGCGCCCGGCTTCAGGAAAAGCGGACACCAGCAGAAAACGTGAAACGCCCGCCTGCTGCGCCGCCGCCACGGCCAGCTCCAGTCCTTTACCATCAATGGCCTGCGTGGTTTCCTTCCCTCCTTTCCCCCCCGCACCGGCGGTAAATATCACGCTGTCGCAGCCGCGCAGTAACTCGCTGAGCCCGGCCACGGTCAGACGTGTCAGGTCCCCCGGCGCGCTTTGGGCACCGAGCTTTTGCAGTTCTTCACCCTGTTCGGGATGGCGGTGAAGTGCCACCGGCTGATGCCCGCGCTGTGCGAGCTGGCTGACCAGACGGCGGCCCACATTGCCTGCCGCACCAATAATAAATACCTTACTCATTGCGATCTCCAGATCATGAACCAGCCTCAATCTTAGCTGATTGATTGTGACTCGCCTCGCACTTCGCAGCAATGCCACAGGAAAGTATAAAAGTAATCGATTACATTGTGCGTGAGATTAATTGTAATCGATTACTTTATGAAGGGGTCTGACGATGGTTTCTTCCGTTGAGCATGCAGGCGTTGCGGGCAGTAAACAGGTTTTACTGGTGCCACGCCTGGCATTAATGATGTTTTTACAGTTCTTTATCTGGGGTACCTGGTCGGTGACGCTGGGCCTGGTGATGACCCAACATAACCTTGGGACGATCATTGGCGATGCCTTCTCCGCCGGGCCGATTGCCTCGATCCTCTCGCCGTTTGTCCTGGGGATGATCGTTGACCGTTTCTTCCCCTCGCAGAAAGTGATGGCGCTGCTGCATCTGGCGGGTGCTGTGATCCTGTGGTTTGTGCCCGGCGCGCTGGAAGCACAAAACGGTTCGCTGCTGATTGTGCTGCTGTTCGCTTATACGCTGTGCTACATGCCGACGCTGGCACTCACCAACAATATTGCGTTTCACAGTCTGAGCAACAGTGAGAAAAGTTTCCCTGTGGTGCGTGTGTTCGGCACCATCGGCTGGATTGTTGCCGGGATCTGCATTGGCGTCAGTGGGATTTCCGCTAGCGTGATGATCTTCCAGCTGGCTGCCGCCTGTTCGGTGCTGCTGGCTGCCTACAGCCTGACGCTGCCGCACACCCCTGCTCCGGCCAAAGGCCTGCCGTTCCGGGTACGGGACCTGTTCTGTGCGGATGCCTTCAGCCTGCTGAAGCAGAGTCACTTCCTGATTTTCGCTCTCTGCGCCACGCTGATCTCTATCCCGCTGGGCACCTATTACGCCTTTACCGCCACCTTCCTTGCCGATGTCGGTATCCAGGATGTCAGCAGCGCGATGTCCTTCGGTCAGATGTCGGAAATCGTCTTTATGCTGATTATCCCGCTGCTGTTCCGCCGGCTGGGGGTGAAATACATGCTGCTGATCGGCATGGTGGCGTGGTTCGTGCGCTACATGCTGTTTGCTTATGGCGTGAGCGATGAAGCGCGCTGGCTGTTGTACGCCGGGATCCTGCTGCACGGGGTCTGCTACGACTTCTTCTTTGTTATCGGTTTTATCTACACCGACCGCGTGGCCGGCACCCAGGTGAAAGGCCAGGCGCAGAGCCTGATTGTGATGTTCACCTACGGCATCGGCATGCTGCTGGGTTCGCAAATCTCCGGCGCGCTGTACAACCATCTGTTCACGGCGGGGAGCCCGCATGCACTGAGTGACTGGACGACGTTCTGGTTAATCCCGGCCGTTGCCGCGCTGGTGATCGCCGTGATCTTCCTGTTCTCGTTCCGCTACAAAGAACAGCGTTAATTTTTACCCTTCAGGAGAATGCAATGAAGACATTAAAAGGCCCGGGTTTGTTCCTGTCACAGTTCATCGGCCAGGATGCGCCCTTTAATACGCTGGATAACCTCGCACAGTGGGCGGCGGATTTAGGTTTCAAGGCGTTGCAGATCCCCTGTAATCACCCGCACATTTTCGATGTGGAAAAAGCGGCGAACAGCCAGAGCTATTGCGATGATATTCGTGAACGCCTGGCGGCATACGGGCTGACGATCAGCGAGCTGTCCACCCATCTGGAAGGTCAGCTGATTGCCGTGCACCCCGCCTATGACGAAGCGTTTAACGATTTTGCCCCGGAGGCGGTACGTCATGATCCCCGCGCCCGCCAGCAGTGGGCCACTGGGGTACTGATGCAGGCGGCGCAGGCGTCTGCCCGCCTGGGGCTGACGGCGCACGCCACCTTTTCCGGGGCGCTGGCCTGGCCCTATTTCTATCCGTGGCCACCGCGTAAAGCCGCACTGATTCATACCGCGTTCAGCGAGCTGGCCGTGCGCTGGAAGCCGATCCTCGACGTTTTCGACCATCACGGAGTGGACGTCTGCTACGAGCTGCATCCGTCAGAAGATCTGCACGATGGCATCAGTTTTGAGCGTTTCCTCGCCGCAGTGGACCACCATCCGCGCTGCAATATCCTGTTTGATCCCAGCCATATGCTGCTGCAACAGATGGATTATCTGGCCTTTATCGATATTTATCACAGCAGAATTAAAGCTTTTCACGTCAAGGATGCGGAGTTTACCCCATCAGGGCGCAGCGGCGTTTATGGCGGCTACCAGACATGGATTGAGCGCGCCGGGCGCTTCCGTTCACCTGGCGACGGGCAGATCGATTTCAAGGCCATTTTCAGCAAACTGGCGCAGTACGGCTATGACGGCTGGGCGGTGCTGGAGTGGGAGTGCTGCCTGAAAGACGCCGCCACGGGCGCCCGCGAAGGGGCCCAGTTTATTACTCAGAATATTATTCCGGTCGCCGACCGCGCGTTTGATGATTTCGCCGCTACCGGCGAGTCCGATACCGCCATTCGTTCGATGCTGGGCATCACAGGAGTCAACTCACATGATTAAAGTGGGCATTGTCGGGTCGGGCTTCATTGGCCCGGCGCATATTGAGGCGATCCGTCGCCTTGGTTTCGTTGAGGTGGTCGCACTGTGCGACAGTTCACTGGTGGTAGCGCAGGAGAAAGCACAGCAGTACAACGTGCCTTTTGCCTATGGCGATGTGGCCGAACTGCTCCAGCATCCGGGGCTGTCGGTGGTGCACAACTGCACGCCAAACCATCTGCATGCGGCAATCAACCGGCAGATTCTGCTGGCGGGAAAACACGTCTTCTCCGAGAAGCCACTCTGTATGACGGCCGCCGAAGCACGCGAACTGGTGACGCTGGCAGAACAGGCGGGCGTGGTGCATGCGGTGAGTTTTGTCTATCGACAGTTCGCGATGGTGCAGCAGGCGGCCAGTATGATCCGTCATCAGCAGGCTGGGCGTATTTTTGCGGTTCACGGCAGCTATTTACAGGACTGGATGCTGCATGACACGGACTTTAACTGGCGTATTCTGCCGGATAAAGGGGGCGTGTCGCGCACCGTGGCGGATATTGGTTCGCACTGGTGCGATACCCTGCAATTTGTCACCGGGCGTAAAATCAGCGCCGTTATGGCGGATTTCGCCATCGTTCATCCAAGCCGGAAAGCCAGCCTTAGCGACGGCAGCACCTTCACCTCGGGCAAGGCAGCGGAAGACTATCAGGAGGTGGCGGTGGAAACCGAAGATTTTGCTTCTGTCCTGCTGCGTTTCGACGACGGCAGCAAAGGCAGCATGACGGTATCGCAGGTCAGCGCCGGACGTAAAAATCGCCTGGCGTTTGAGATCAACGCCAGCAAACTCTCCCTGGGCTGGGATCAGGAAGCCCCGCAAACGTTATGGCTTGGCCAGCGCGACGGGCCGAATCAGCGTCTGTCGGACGACCCCTCTTTGCTGAACCCGGATGTCGCCGCGACGGCGCATTTCCCCGGTGGGCATATCGAAGGCTGGCCAGATGCCTTTAAAAACATGATGCTTAACTTCTACCGTTACATTCAGGCGGGCAAGCAGCCGGGCACCGATGTCGGCAACTTTGCCACCTTCCACGATGGCGCGAATATCATGTTCATTATTGACGCGATGGTTCAAAGCCATCAACAGCAGCGCTGGATCACCGTTCAGGACTGACGCTCTCCCGGTCACGGTTTCCCGTGGCCGTTCATCCGTTGAATTCAGCCGTTTCCCGAAGTGTGTTACCCTGTTTTTTCAATAGTCAACATGGTCAACATGGTCAGCAGGAAGGCTTATCAGGATGTCGATCCAAAAAATTGCCCGCCTCGCCGGGGTGTCTGTCGCCACGGTATCACGCGTGATGAACAACCTCGGCTCGGTGAAACCGCAGAATCGGGAGCGCGTGCTCAACGCGATCAAAGAGAGTAACTATCAGCCGAATCTGCTCGCCAGACAACTGCGTACTGCACGCAGTAATATGCTGCTGGTGATGGTGTCGAATATTGCCAACCCGTTCTGTGCCGACGTGGTAAAGGGCATTGAAGCCGAAGCGGAGCGCAACGGTTACCGCATTTTGTTGTGCAACTCCGGCTCCGATATCGCCCGCTCCCAGTCCAGCCTGAGACTGCTTTCCGGCAAGATGGTTGACGGCGTGATCACGATGGATGCCCTTTCCGCCCTGCCTGAGCTGACCACCCTGATTGGTGATTCACCGTGGGTGCAGTGTGCGGAGTACGACGAGGCATCCGCGGTATCGAGCGTGGGCATTGATGATCATCAGGCATCCCGCTTTGTCGCCGGAGAGTTTATCCGCCGCGAGCGTCAGCATCTGGCGATGATTAATCACGATCTTACGTATAAATACGCTAAACAGCGTGAACAGGGCTACCGCGCGGTGCTGGAAGAACAGCATCTCGCGCCTCCCGCCGTGGAATACGCCAGTGAGTTAAGCTATCAGGCAGGGAAAGAGGCCATGACTCGCCTGCTGCAACAGTCACCGCGTCCTGATGCGGTGTTCGCCGTCTCCGATACGCTGGCCGCCGGGGCTATCCGTGCGCTGGATGAAGCCGGTCTGCGGGTGCCGCAGGATGTGGCGGTAATGGGATTTGATGGCACGGAGCTGGGGCATATGACCTCGCCGCCGTTGTCGACGATTGAGCTGCCCTCACAGGACATTGGCCGCGAGGCGGTGAGTTTGCTGCTGAAGAAGATTAATGAGCCGCTAAGCCCGGCGCAGAAGACCACGTTACAGTGGCGGTATGTGGCGCGGGGATCGTAAGCGGGAATGCGTCTGCCTGTCTGCCTGTCTGCCTGTCTGCCTGTCTGCCGTTGCAGGGGCTGGCCTTCTGTTTCGGTCAGCCCGAAAGGCCAGGTCAACGTCTTAAGGTCAAGGTCAACGGCGTTTCGCTTTCCCACTTCGTGGGCGAAGCGACCTAAGGGCGGCAGTCGCCCCGCCCTTAGGGATCCGGGCTTGCGGCAGGCGCATCGCCCGCGTAGCGGGTGCCTTCGCAAGCGTTGCTTAATTGCCGCTCAAACATCAACGGCCAGGTCACAATCAAAAAAAAGACAACAGACCAAATACAAAAACCCTTTTTGGTCTTATTTAGTTTTTTGTCTTTTTTAATTTTTAGATTTTGACCTGGGTTTTGACGTTGAGTCGGCAATTAAGCCTCGCCGAAGGAGAGCGGATTTCCAGGATGAGCCAACAGGACGTTGGCGAGAGGGGGTGCCGGGACAGGGATGTCACGTCACACCCGCTCCGGCCGGAAAGTCGATTGACTGAGGGAACCCGCTGTAAGCGGGCGATGCGCCTGCCGCAAGCCCGGGTCCCCAGGGGGGTGGCGATTGACCACCCTGGGTCGCTCAGCCCGCGCAGCGGGAAAGCGAAACGCCCTTGACCTGGAACTTGACCTTAAGACGTTGACGTTGATCTTAAGACGGTAGATACAAATGATAAAACTACATCTCCAACGGAGACAACGCCCCCACCAGATACTGATTCGCCTGACGGATAATCGACTGCGGATCCTTCGGCAAATCATGCTCTACAATAAACCAGCGCGTATCGGCTTTCACCGCTGCGGGCAGTACCTCGTTCCACGCCAGCAGACCTTCCCCCGCCGGGGCAAAATTCATCTCGTCGTTACGAATGCCGATACCGGCATTATCCTTGGCATGAATGGCGTAAATACGCCCCTGATATTTCTTCAGCAGACGCACCGGATCCTGACCGCCGCGTGATACCCATGCCACATCGAGTTCAATTTGCAGGTTTGCTGGTGTGCTGTTATCAAACAGAATTTCCAGCGCGGTCTTACCACCATACTTTTTCATTTCGAAGTCATGGTTATGGTAAGCCAGCACCATGCCCTGCTTTCTCACCTGACTGCCGAGCGCATCCAGCTCGTGCGCCAGCTTTTTCCAGCCTGCGGCAGAGTCCGGGCGATCCGGGATTTGCAGGTACGGCACCACCAGCACCTTATTGCCCACCGCTTTATTAAACGCGATGATTTCAGCGGCGTTGCTGCGCAAATCGGCGAGCTGAACATGGTCAGATGTGACCTTAAGCTGATATTTCTCCAGCAGCGTTTTCATCTCATCGGCGCTGACGCCCTGCGTCCCCACCAGCTCCACCGCGCTGAACCCTGATGTCTGCGCCACAGCAAATTGCTGCTCCAGCGTACCCACGTTTCTCAACGTGTACATTTGCAGCGCGAGATGCTTTTTGGCTGCGGCGTCATCGGCCAGCACAGGATGAATCGCGCCCAGCGTCAGTGCGCCAATGAATAACGTAGAAGTCACTGCTTTTACCAGCTTCATAACGGTTCCTTAGTGGTCAGTAATCGGAATGTCAGTCTCTTTTTTGTATGTAATCGATTACTTTATCTATTAACCATTTTGTAATCGATTACTTATGCTAACGAGTATTCTGATAACAGAGCAAGTGGCACCGGTTGCAGACCGCTAAATTAGACGGGATTTATGAAGCAGATCACAGATAAAGCGGAGCCAAACCCTGTTTAGCTCCGCATTCAACAGCAGATTAGAGGTGTTTCTTCAGCAGATCGGCCAGCGCCGTCATACCTTTGATGATCTTCTCGTCACTGTGGGTCGAATAGCTGAAGCGGGCAAAATTGTCGCGCTGCACGGTCGGGAAGAACGTTGCGCCCGGCACCCAGACCACTTTCGCTTCCGGCACCGCGTGTTCCAGCATAAATTTCGCCGTATCAAACCCGTCCGGGAACTCCATCCAGGTAAACAGGCCACCGTCAGGATCGGTCCAGCTGATCCCCTGCGGGAATTCGCTTCTGACCACCGAGAGCATGGTTTCCTTTTTACGCAAATACTGCGCTTTGATGGTCTGGATATGGTCATCAATATTGTGTCTTTCCAGATACATCGACACCGCCGCCATATTCAGCGTGCTGCACTGCGTATCGGCGGCCAGCTTCAGCAGCCCCAGCTTTTCAGTGATCTCAGCAGAAGCCACCGACCAGCCCAGGCGCAGACCCGGTGCGAGGATCTTCGAGAAGCTACCGAAGTAGATCACCCGCCCTTCCGTATCCATGCTTTTCAGCGTGGCGACTTTGTCGCCCTGGTAACGCACTTCGCGGTACGGCGAATCTTCGAGGATAATAAAGTCATACTGATTCGCCAGCTGGATCAGATGCTGACGGCGTGCCAGTGACAGGGTGATCCCGGTTGGGTTATGGAAGTCCGGCACGGTATACAGCAGCTTAATCCGCTGCCCGGCCTTGAGTTTTTCTTCCAGCACCTCGGTCATCAGCCCCTGCTCATCCATCGGGATGGCCAGATAATCTGGCTGGCAGGTATTAAAGGCGATCAGCGCCCCGAGGAAGGTGGGTGCTTCGGTAGCCACCAGGTCGCCAGGGTTGATCAGCAGTCTGGCCGCCAGATCCAGCCCCTGCTGGCTTCCCTGCAGGATCAGAACATTGTCTTCTTCACAAACGATGCCGTCTGCTGCCATACGCTGCGCGATCTGCTGACGCAGCCTGGGCATCCCGGTGGAATGGGTGTATTGCAGAGATACTTCGCCAGGCCCTGACAGCAGTTCAGCAAAAATATCCTGCAATGCCTTTGCCGGGAACAGGCTGGAATCCGGGTAACCGCCGCCGAATGAAATAATCGACGGATCTGCACCGAACTGGAGCAGTTGCCTGATTGCCGAAGGCTTCACGCCCTCCATTCTGTCAGCGTAACGCGTGGTCATGTTCCGTATTCTCTTTATTGGTATTGGGCTGGAAATCACGTTATGAGAAGTCCATGCGCTGTGTCAATTACTCATCGTAATTTTCACTGTTTCCGGGTGCTTATATATCTTGATGAGGTAAAAACGGTTTAAAATCAGCCAAAAAGGAGTAAGCATCAAAGATGGCTAAAGCTGGTTCGAGCGAGAAAAACATCGAATCCTAAACGAGCTTGCCAAGATGTGGTGGTTTTAAAACCCACAGCAAACACCTTTGTTGCAGGGATGAGGCCAGATTGAGGTAAGCCGGACGTCACGCGCCAGGACGGCGCGTGCCGAGGCCCGCAGGGATGCGTCTTTTGCCGATCCGGCGTGCTCAACCTGGCCTCAGACTTGTAGCGGAACTATTCGCCAATAAAATGATCCAACTTCACGCAAGAAACTGACAATTCCATCGTCTAAAATGCATATGTTTTATTTTTTTCAAAAAAGAATTCACAAGGAGAGTGTTATCAACAGTTATCTAAAATTAACCAGCACATTAAAAGTCCCAATGACGGAAATATATCGCCACCCGGACATTGGAAGAAAAAATACAACTGAAGTGAGCACGGCAAAATGGTGAGAATGATATATGCCTTACCCATTATCCTTATGTGTTCACATCAAGTTGGTGCCATAACTGTCGAAGAGGTGGAGATAACAGAAGTCGGCATAAATTCCAGTGTAGAACAAACACTATGCTGATCCTGAATCCCCACCACCCTTATTAAGGATCAGCTCGTACTACTGTCGCTCTCCAGCTTCTGCCTGCGCCTCAAATGCGGGAACAGCGTCATCCACAGACCGACTACTACCAGCGTACCAACACCGCCCAGCACCGCAGCCGGAACAGCGCCCATCAGCGCGGCCAGCATCCCGGACTCAAACTCGCCAAGCTGGTTTGAGGTGTTAATAAAGATACTGTTCACCGCATTGACGCGGCCACGCATATCATCAGGGGTATCCAGCTGCACCAGCGCCCCACGGATCACCATGCTGACCATATCAAACCCACCCAGCGCGGCCAGTGCCAGCAGCGAGAGCCATAGCTGGCTGGAGAGTGCAAAAATCAGCGTGGCGACGCCAAATCCAGCCACCGAACCAAACATGATCATGCCGACGTTTTTCTCCAGCTTGTTACGGCTGAGCCAGATACCGACCAGCAGCGCACCCACTGACGGCGCACCGCGCAGCATTCCCAGTCCCCAGGGGCCGGTATGCAGAATATCTTTGGCGAAAATCGGCAGCAGCGCGGTCGCACCACCCAGCAGCACGGCAAAAAGATCGAGGGAAATCACCCCCAGCACATCGCGCCGCTCACGGATAAACTTCACCCCGGCAAACAGCGTCTTGATATTGGCGGGCAGGCGCGGCTGCGGCGCACGAATAAAGCGGATGTAAGCAATCATCACAATCGACAGCAGATAGAACGCAGCGGCCACGCTGTATACCACATCCGGCCCGGCAACATACAGCAGCCCGCCCAGCGTAGGACCAATAATCACCGCACTTTGCCCGCTAACGGCCGCCGCCGCCGTGGCGCGTGCCAGCATCGCAGGCGGCACCAGCGAAGGCAGCATTGACTGCATCGCCGGGCCTTCAATGGCTTTTGCCACAGAGATCAGGAACACCAGCCCCCACAGCGCGTTTTTATCCGACCACTGATAGAACGTCAGCAGGATCAGCGCCAGCAGCGCGCCCCACTCCAGCACCTGCCCGAACAGCACAATCCGTCGACGGTCGTACTGATCCGCCAGATGCCCGGCCGGTAATGCCAGCAGCACCGAGGGCAGAAACTGCATCAGACCGATCATCCCCAGCGCCATTGCACTGTTAGTGATGGCATAGATTTGCCAGCTCACCGCCACCGAGAACATCTGGAAACCGAATGAGGAGAAGGTTCGTGCCAGCCAGAAGCGCACGAACGAAGGATGGCGCAGCAACGATTCATTGCTGTCCTGTTGGAGGTGCTTCGACGTCATTAACTATCCCTACCTGCAAGTGCTCCAGCCAGCGCAGGACTGGCAGACAGCTTTATTCGTTTTATTGTTATCCCGGTGAAGCCCGGGTATCGACCTGATTATGCCAGAGAAATCCGGCGCGACATGGCGTTAATTGTTACAGGCTTAGTACATTTTTTTATTCAAATTATTTGACAGTTATCGACAATAAATTCCGATTTTAGTTTATTATTAGCAGGCGTAGTATTTATCACATCGAGACAGAACGTCTCAACTTACATACAATACTCTGAGGAATTAACCATGAAATCCATCAAAACTTTCGTAGCAGTTGCCGCTCTTTCACTGATCTCTTTCGGTAGCTTTGCACAGAGCGTGACCGCCACTGGCTCTACCCTGTCAGCCGCTGAAGCGCAGATTGCCGCTCAGGCACAGCAGACAGGCAGCAGCTACAAAATCATCGAAGCCAACTTCAACAACGGCGTGCATATGACCGCCGAACTGACTAAATAAGTCACGCACCACTGAATTAAGCCCATAAAAAAGCCCCTTTCGGGGCTTTTTGTCGTTTCAGAACAACCGTCTTTCTGGTGCCAGTAACAGTCAGTTCACGGCTGCCTTGCGCCGTACTGTGGCACTTTTCTTCTCTGCGATAAGTGCCATTAATGTGCTTCGCTCGTTTATCAGCAGTTGCCCGATATGATGACGACTACGATTTTTAGCCCGTCGGGCAAAACCCTCTGGAGAGAAAATGCCCGCAAGAACGGTAAAGCATTTCTCACCGAGACGTTGTTCAAGCAGCTCCGGGATTGATTGCTCATAAATGGGGAATGCTGCCGATGAATGACGATGAATAGCGATAGCCCGTAATTCGGTATGGCAAATGATATCTTTCACATCTTCATCGTAAGTTATTAAATTAGCCATATAAAAATCTGCACCATATTGGTCCCGCGTCGAGTTTGTCAGCATGTCCATTGCTCTTAGAAAATAGAGATCCTGTGCGCAGTTACGCACCAACTCAAGGGGACTTTTTTTACTCTGAAGCGAGTGCAGTTTTCTGGCCATTTGGGTGCTATTTTCTTTTGACAGAATATCGCAGCATATCATCAGCTCCCTGAACATCAGCGTCGACACGTCTTCATCCATAAACTGCACAAGTTCTAAAATTTTGTTTTGCGAAGAGCGATTTGAACTCATCTCGATGACCTTTGTTCTCAACAGGATCAGTTCGAGAATATCGACCATTGCGCTCAGCTCTTTCTCCAGGCCCTGCTCAATGTTCTGAAAAAAATCAGCCAAAAAAAGATCGGCCTTCGCTTCTGATTCTTGCTGATATTCTGCTCTGTAACGCCTGCCCCATTCCGCATCCAACGGCCCCGGGAATTTCTCCAGATAGTTCAGTGCCGCCATTGTCTGGCGCATGCCATTAAGGGATTCTGAAGAGCGATGGCTTTGTGATTCCCACAGATAAAGATAAGGGTTTACTCTCGCCAGCTCTTCGGCAGGGATCGACTGCGTCAGCTCCTGGCAAAAAGTTAAAAGATTTTCACTAGGATCAGGTTTGTAGGCCAGCGCACTGATATAGCTGGCAACGTTCGAATCAACATAGGTTCCATAGCCGATATAAAAAGCCTGGACGCCCTGATTAGTGACCACATCGCTATCCAAAATCCAAAGCGTGTTTCCACGGAAAAGCGTGGAGACAAACCCTTTCTTTGAAAAATGATGTCTTCGTAACGGATATGGCCCGCTGTCACTTTCATCGGCATAGAGAATACGCCACTCTTTCAGTAAGCCTTGATGCTCTTCATAACGGTCATACGCTTCCGAACGGTTCGGGGCTGTAGCCACATACTGAATCGCCTGATTGAGTTCATACTCATCGATCATCGCTTTCACCAGAAATACTCCTCCCTGGCACATTGCCTGTATTGATAAATTAATCTTATCAATATAGTGCCGTGCATATAGACAGAGTCAATCGGATACAGTGAAAATCGGGTCTTTTTATTACCTTCAGGGTATAAAAAAAGCCCCTTTCGGGGCTTTATGAAATTACAAGCGTGACATTGTCACTCTTTGGTTACCACCAGTTTCTGCAACACCTTCAACTGAGCCACGGCTTCCTGCATGGCATCAATACCGGAAGTCATCTCGCTCAGCTTATCCAGATTATCGCTGATGCTCTTCCGCTCATTGGCGGTCTGGCTGCTCATCTCCGCAATGGCATTAGCTGCATCAATACTCTCCTGCGCCATCTGCCTGGCACTTTCTACCGTATCCACCGCGACCTTTCTGATATGAAGAATGGTGCTGACGGCATCATTGATACTGTGTGAGGTGGCATCAGCCTGATCTTTCGATGACTGTGCCAGACGGCGAACCTCGCTTGCCACCACGGCAAAACCGCGCCCTGCTTCCCCGGCGCGTGCAGCTTCTACTGCTGCATTAAGTGCCAGAATATTGGTCTGGAAGGCAATATTGCTGATGCCGCTGTTAATGGTGGTAATGCCGGAGGAGATCGTCTCCAGCTCATCCAGCCCGGCGCTGAGCTGGTGCTGGGCCTGCTGGCTGTGCAGCGCGGCATCACTGATGGAGCGGATATTACTTTCCGCCGCCTTCAGCGCATCGCTCTGACTGCGGGTGGCATTTTCCAGCAGCGGCAGCGATTTCATCAACGGGTCCAGCTTTTGCTGATACTCCACCACCTGGTTCACAATGCGCGTTTGCAGCATATTCAGCGCTTCCCAGCGACGCAGCGCACGCTGGGCATAATGGCTGGCATACGCGGCATACTGCACCGGGAAGTTACGCATGGCATCGGACGGTCGGTTGAAGAATGCCAGCGCCGACAGCGTCTGGTTAATAGGCACGCCGAGGATTTCACCGAAACTGGAGAACCCGGCAGATGGGATCCCGCTAAAGAAGTGCGACTGCGACAGGCGGCCCTGATTCCCCACGCGGCGCAGAACGCAGTCGTTCAGCAGCATCGCCGCGGGCTGGCCGTGTTGCGCGGTGAACGCCTCCCAGTCGGTGCGCGTGGCGCTGGCAAAATCGGTCTCTTTTAACAGATGCAGACGGTCACCAAACTCCAGATCGCAGAAGAACTGGATGCGATCCGGCAAGATTTTGGCGATGGAGCGAATGAAGAACTCCTCCTCCACTTTTACGGCAAACGTCAGTCCCTGAAGACGCGCCTGTAAATCAGCGGGAGCACACTGCAAGCGTGCGCACAGGGCTTCAATCACATTGTGCTGCCGCCCCTGGGCATCAAACAGCGACGAGACGGTGCGTGCCACGGGATCGGCTTCGGCCACCAGCCAGCTCTGCCGGGTGGGCTCAAAGTTCTGGCTTTTAAAGGGCGCAAACGACTTTCCTTCCGCCATCTGGCAGAAGACGATCACCGCCTTGCCCTGCAATATCCGCCCGCCGTTGCCAATCCAGGTGCCGTCGAAATCGAGTGTGCCGCCCGCAGAGCCGCCAATCGCCAGGCACGGGAAGCGCCCGGAGGCATACCAGGCCTGCATCAGGAAACCTTCAGAAGCGGATAAGCCATCACAGAAAATCAGCGCAAAGGTACGATCGGCCGACAGTGGCATCTTCACCACCACCCGCTCCAGCTCGTGCTGGATGGCGCTGACGCGCTGCTGAGCAGTTTGTGTATCCTGCACATGTAGATCGACTTCATGCACTTCATGCCGGGCGATCAGGCTTTCCGGCAGCCACAGCCAGCTCCCCTGCTGGCCTGCACCATCACAATAGGTGCTCTGCCCGCGCCCACTGCACAGCGCGCCGTTGGAAGAGAGGGTTACCACGCTGCGGCGCGTACCGTTCAGGCTTTGCCACGCCTGGCTGACACGGCTGAATTCCGCAAAAGGGGGAACAAAACTTAACAGCAGGCCGGCGCTGTTACGGCTCAACCCCAGAGCATTCATACTCACCGGGGGTTGGCTGGAATCAAAAACACCCGCGCGCGGCTTACTGCCGCTTCTTTTCAGCCGGGCGGCCGTGTTCCAGAAAGAAGATTGACTCATTGTTGCCTACTTAAGTGCTGACGATAGTTTATTGATTTACGTAATCCGTCACAGGTGATGCGGCAGAACGGTGATGTTACCTCCGCTGCCATGCGGGGGGGTTATCGGCACAAAGAGGAAAAAGCCTAAACGGCAAGGGTAACAAAGGATGACAGGACGGCAGCCTAGCTGCCGCCCCGTAGAGGAAGGATCAGGTGCCATAAAACTGCCCGCCCACCCACGCCGCGGCCATCACATCTTCCACATCGTTAGGTTGGGGGGAAATGGGATGGAGAAAGTTATTGACCAGGTAGAACGATCGTTCTACCATCATTTCATGAACAAGAAGCCAACAGATACCCGAGAAAAAATTCTGACTACCGCCGAGCAATTGATCTATCGGAACGGAATTCATGCCACAGGTATGGACCTCCTGGTCAAGACCTCAGGCGTAGCAAGAAAAAGTATTTACCGCTATTTCGCAACCAAGGATGACGTGGCAGCAGCCGCGTTGAAAGAACGTGATGAACGCTGGATGCAATGGTTCAGAACGGAATCTGATAAAGGTGATACTCCTCAGGAGCGTATTTTGGCGATGTTCACTGTGCTCAGGGGCTGGTTTGAGTCGGACGGTTTTCGTGGCTGTGCATTTATCAATACCGCCGGAGAAGTGGGTGATCATACTGACCCTGTTCGCCAGATAGCAAAACTGCATAAACAAAAATTGCTCGACTACACGCTCGAACTCACTGAGCAATTAAACATTGAGCAACCCGCCGTTCTGGCCAGGCAGTTGCTGATTCTTATAGAGGGCGCTATCACCATGTCCTATGTGATGGGCGATTGCAGCGCCGCCGACAGTGCAAGGGACGTTGCGAAACATTTGCTGGAACAGGTCTCTTCTTAATTCCTGAGTAACATAAAACGGTTTCTACTGATCTATCCACATTTACGGGAGGCTTTATCATGTCCGATTCACACACTCGCCCGCCACTTCCTCCGTTCACTCGCGAATCCGCGACGGAGAAAGTTCGGCTCGCCGAAGATGGCTGGAACAGTCGCGATGCCGAAAAAGTATCGCTGGCGTACTCACTGGAAACCCAATGGCGTAATCGAACCGAGTTTGCAAATAATCGTGAACAAGCCAAAGCATTCCTCACTCGTAAGTGGAATAAAGAACTTGAGTATCGTCTCATTAAAGAGTTGTGGGCATTTGATAGCAACCGAATCGCTGTCCGGTACGCTTATGAATGGCGTGATGATTCAGGTAACTGGTTCCGTTCGTACGGGAATGAAAACTGGGAATTTGAAGCAGATGGTCTGATGCTCCGCCGTTTCGCCTGTATCAATGACATGCCGATTAAGGAAAGTGAACGCAAGTTCCACTGGCCTCTCGGACGTCGCCCGGATGACCATCCGGGCCTGTCGGAGCTGGGTCTCTAAATTTGTGGATTATCTCGCCAAAAGCCCACGACGACTCGCTTCGCCAGGGCTTTTTCTGACGCATGTCTTTCAGGGGGCTTCGCGCGCATCCAGACGCAATTGCAAAAAGGTCAGGTCCAGCCATCTGCCAAATTTGCTCCCGACTTCAGAGACCTGCCCTGCTTCGGCGAAGCCCAGCTTTTTGTGTATTCGCCGCCACGTATCACCGGGTCATATTCCTGTCGACCTGGTCAGCATCGATCTTCCGGCCCATACTGCGGTGCCCATGCCGGCCATTGCCTACCTTTCCCGTCATCAGCTCATATGGGTGCTCGAAGGCAGGCTGACGTTTGAAGAAGGTGCGCATACGTTTAAAATGTCCACGGGTGATTGTCTGGAGGTAGGCGATCCGGCTGATTGTGTTTTCAAAAATGAGACTGATGAGATATGCCGATATGCGGTGGTGGTGCTAAAGCCTGCCTGAACAGAACCCATTGAGCACCACAGCGGTTTAATGACACACTCATCAAATTCATACCGTAAACAGAGGCAGGGAAAGTATGAGGGAGCTTGCACCCGTTGGCATCACCGGCATGCCGTCACGCACGGCAGAGTATCTTTGCCGCCAGATCGCACGCCTGGTGAGAGGAGGAAGCCTGACCCCGGAGACCTGCCAGCGTATCTATGCTTTTTGTGGAATCAGACCGTCAGATGCTCAGTGGCGTCAGTTTCTTATTCCGGTTCTTTCCTGTCTGGGATTATTGTCGCTGGTTGCCGGAGCGGTGTTCTTTGTTGCCTGGAACTGGGCCTGGCTGCCGAAAATGGCGAAATTTGCCCTGGCCGAGCTGTTGATCGTCGCGCTGGCGGCGGTGGTCTGGTGGCGCTGGTACAGCACGCTGGCACGCAGCGCATTGCTGGCGACAGGGTTAAGCTTCGGTGCCCTGTTTGCACTGTATGGACAGATTTATCAGACCGGTGCTGACAGCTGGGAGCTATTCCGGGCCTGGTTATGCGTTCTTCTGCCGCTGGCGCTGATTGCCCGGCAAAACAGCCTGTGGTTTTGCAGCTGGCTGGTCGCTAACCTGGCGTTCCAGCTCTATTACAACACGCTGCCGACGTCACTGCTGGATCTCGCCGTGTCTGACAGTTTCACCAGGCTCCCGTCGGTTATGCTCCACGGGTATCTGGCGGTGCTGGCAGCCTGCCTGATTGTCAGGGAAGCGCTGGCCTGGCGGGCGATAACGCATCACCCCGAGAGCTGGCTGGCAAGCCGCTGGTTCTCGCGAGTCATGGCGGGATTTTTACTGCTGCTGCTGACCGGCATCGTGGCCGGGAACCTCTCTGACTGGGGCGGCGATATTCCCCTTCCTTATATCACGGGCGGCTGGGTGATCGCCCTGCTGGCAGGTTATTACCTGTACCGTTACCGCTATCAGGATCTCTGCATACTGACGCTGGGCATCGCCAGCCTGACCGTTGTTGGCTGTGCGCTAATCATGCAGTTATTTCTTTCAGCCTACGATACGGGTGATCTGTTTTTGACCGGCGCCCTGATGGCATTCTGGATGGGGGTAAATGGTTCGATCCTGCTGAAGTGGCAACGCAAACTGGTTGATAAAGGGCCGATCGATCGGGTTCCGGCCAGGCTGACCTTACTGACAGACACGTTGCGTCAGCAGGGTTTGCTGAGCGCCTCGCAGGTTGAAGAAATTCAGCAACACGGTCACGCGTCCGACCTGCCCTGGTATCTGAGGCTGGCGCTAAGCGTCGGAGGCTGGGTCGCAGCGGTCATCATTCTGTTACTGATGATACTGATGCTCTATGTCGCTGATCTGCTCGAAGACCCGAATGCTGCCACCCTTATTATTCCTTCGCTGCTGCTCGCCGCCATTGCGCATGTCCTGTTAAGCAGTCAGCGTGACGGTCATCATCACCTCGGACTGGCATGGGCGATTGCGGCAACGTGCGGGCTGATATCCGGCGTTCTGCTGCAAATTCAGAGCAATGATGTCAGCTTTATTATGCTGAGTTCACTCACTGCATTGCCGATCCTGGCCGCGATGGCGGTGGCTATGCCCAACCGCACTTATCGGTTTATGGCCATCACTGCCCTGACCTTTTTTCTGGTGCTGGCGGGCCATTCTCTGGCCCGGCTTTACCTGTCCCCGACGGGGGGACACCTTGCTGTGTCCGTACTGGTGGCGGCGGTCGTATTTTTGTGGCTGTGGACTGTCAGTCATCAGTTGAGGTTACAGGCAGGAACGTATGCTGAGGCGTTACATCCGCTGCTGTATGGCATCCCGGGGGGGCTGATATTGCTGAGTTTCCTCGGGATAAACGCGGCCTATCTCACGGATTTCTTCTGGGAAGAATTGCAATTTTCCACGCTTCAGTCTGCAACAGGCACAGGGATCGCGGCAGGTTTAGTGTTGAGTGCGCTCTTTCAGAAAAAAAGCAGCCGGCTGCTATTTTCGATCATCACACTGCCCGCTGCGCTTATCTGCGGGGCTGCCGCCCTCTATGCACCGGGTATTGGGCTGGGACTGTGGTTAATTCTGATGGCGCGTTATCAGGGAAGTCTGGGGTTACTGGTGGTAAGTGGCGGTTTCATGGTGCTGTATGTTATTGGCTGGTATTACTTCCTGGAGGTCATTCTGCTGCAGAAATCCCTGCTGCTGCTGGTCAGCGGTCTGGTTTTACTGGGGCTGGCGTGGGGAGTCAAAAAAGTATTACCCGCACAGATCGGAGGTGCAAGTGAGAATGCATAAACAGAGCCGATGGCTGGTTGGCGCTCTGGTAGCGCTGGCGCTGGTGGCCGTCAATGTCAGCATCTGGCAAAAAGAGCAGTTGCTGAAGCAAGGCGTGATCATGATTTTACCCCTTGCCCCGGTTGACCCGCGCTCCCTGATGCAGGGTGATTACATGGCGCTCAATTATGCCCTTACCCGCCCTCTGGAGCTGACGTTATATCAACAGGCTGAGTCCTGCGGTGCGACCCTGTCAGCGCCATGCCTGCCGACCAGCGGAACCCTGATTGTTGACCTTGATGCTCAGCGTCATGCGACTCAGGCCCGCTTTGATCAGGGTGAGCCTTTGCAGCCGAATCAGCTTCGGGTGAAATACCATCAGCATGACGGCTCGCTGACCGTCGGCACCAATGCCTGGTTCTTTCAGGAAGGCCATGGCGAGCGTTTTGCGCAGGCACGTTACGGAGCATTCCGGGTGGGGAGTGATGGTACGGCACTCCTGACGGATCTGCTTGATGAGCAGGGTAAGGCGATTCAGCCTTAACGATGCGAGACGCTCACTGGCCTGCCCACAAAAAAACTGACGGCCGCCTTAATATCCTTCGACTATGCAGAGGATGTCGTGCCTGAAGCCTGTTTTTTGATCAAACCTCGCGCCGAAAAATTCAAGCGGGTACGCCGCATGAAATATAGCCACTCAGACGTAGAGAAAATTATGCCGAAAATTATTGACGACAACTGGGTTAGGGAATCTACGATATCAGCAATATTTAGTAGTATAGTGGGTTCATTGCTGGTTTTAATCTATCTTTCCTGGGGAAATAGCAGCACATCCGCATCGGGTCTCATTTTAACTTATTTGTTCATCGTCATGACAAGTATTATTGGGACCACGATAGGTTCATTAATAATCGGCATGCCATTAGCCATGATTGCAAAGCGATTTTATCCTGATGCTTCCTTAAAGGGGAGCTTTTTTATCGTGTTCTCTACCCTCTTCATGTGGCTGGTTGTACTGGCATGGCCAGTTACCCGGATATTTGAAACGCCTTATTCGGATGTTTTGCTTTTAAGCCCCTATGCTTTCTGTTCAGCTGCCGCATTGACTTATCTGATTTACTGGAATTGATACGCATGGCATAAATCAGGTTCGAGGTACAAGGACCGTTAAAGAAATAGGCTAGTAGCGTCGTTTTTCCTCCAGATAAAAATAAATAGTTACCGGATGTTTACAAGGCACTTTTACTGTCCATTTTTCGCTCAACGCTGCCCTTTGTCATCACGGGCAGCTCAGTGCCAGGAGCGGAAGTTATGCTAATCAGTGATGAGATGATCTGGCCGGATATTACGTTTAGCCAGTTTCTTTTGCAGAATGATCACGATGATTGGGAACCCTGATGCGGAAATTGCACATACCGCCAACAACGTATTCAGATTTTGGGGTGCCATGCCGTAATCGGGTAATAGAAAAGCAGACAGGAAAAATGCGACGGTGGTAATCAGATACATTATCGATGTTTGTAATGAAGAAAATCCAGCGCGTTGCCTGTCATCAGGATACTGAATAGACACTGCCGAAGATGAAACCAGACGGCTGTATGATGCACCGAGAAATAAAGTAATAAACAACGCCGCATGCTGATAGCCCATGAATGGTAATAACAGACTCAATATAAAGACTATCGTTGACCCTGTTGCCAGAATCAAAGCAGAAAAACGCAAGGTTAACACGCCTGTCATTTTTGTGGACAAGTAACCTGTAACCCCCCCGCCGAAGAACAACCAGGGCAAAAGGTCTTGCGAAGCGCCCAACTGCTGTGTCAGTAAGGGCACCATAACAGGAATAACCAGCATTGGACTAAACTGCACAAGCGCATTACTGGAGGCGAACAGCAAAGTATCCACATCGATAGGTTGCGCGTGGAGCCTGTCTAAAGAGACGGGTTCGTGGGGGATGATGGATACAATCAATGGCAACGCCAACAAACACAGAATGCTTATTAACCACAAAGCGACATGCCAACCATAATGCGTACACAAGAATAATATAGTGGGCATTCCTACAATGCTTACCATCGAAAATGACGCAATTACCGTCGCCAACATTTTCCCGCGCACGTTAGTCGGCGCGTTATTTATCAAGATACTGATACCCACCCCCATTGTCGTACCGCCAACCAATCCTGCACAGAATCGTAGCGTAAGCAGAAGACTAAAACTGGAGGTAAATGTCGCAAAAAGCGTCAGTAGGCCTAAGAGTGCCATATTGGCGATTAAAAAATGTTTCTTATTGAAACGATCAATCCAGTAAAAGGCGATTACTCCCGAAATGACAGCACCCGATGTGTACATACCGGATACATAGCCGGAGAATGATACGGGAACGGCGAAATCTGCCGCCATAAAAGCAAAAACAGGATTGAACATCATATATTCCAGCGCATTCGTGAACTGGATAAAAGCCATTACAAAGGCTATCCGCATAAGGGCTTTATGATTAAACATCTGTGTGACCAGTGGCATAGCAAGCAACCTGTAGTTGAAAGATATCCGAGTTTAACTGCTATCATTGTTGTTCATTAGATGGTAAAAATGGCATTGATTGTTATCATATGTGGGATAGTTAATGCGTTCAGCTCTTGATTTTAATACCCTGAAAGTGTTCATTGCTGTGGTTGAAAGAGAAAGTTTTGTTGGGGCAGCGAAAGTCCTTGAAATGCCGACATCAAATGTGAGTCGTTGTATTTCTCAGTTAGAAGAAAAACTGAATCTTCAGCTCATTGAACGCAGTACCCGACATATGAAACTCACCCAGGCGGGGCACTTACTCTATATCCGGGCAAAACCATTACTGGAGGCCCTGGAGCAAACTGAGACAGAATTAACCTTGAGGCAGATGCAATTCAAGGGTCCACTACGTCTCTGTATCCCCAATGAAGTCGGTCCTGCATTACTGGGTTCTGTTATTGCCGATTTTGCCTGCCAGTATCCGGACCTGGAGATCAGCTGCGTCACAAATTTGTCAGGTTTCGAATCCCTGCGAGATGATCTGGATTTAGCGATCATTATTACCCGTGGTCAGATGGATGACAGTGACTACATAGCCCGTCATCTGGTGACTATCCCTTGCACCATTGTCGCAGCCCCCTCCGTCATTCAGCGTTATGGCACCCCTACCCAGATCCAGCAATTTGAAGAATTACCCTGTATTACAACAGTAAGTGCACTGAAGGGTGCACCCTGGCAGTTTGTCAATAAAAAGGGGGGATTCGAGACAATCAAGGTTAAAGCGCATTATCGGGTAAACAGTGGAGAGATGGCAGGACGAGCGGCGGTATCAGGTGTCGGTTTTGCCATTCTATCGAAACAAGCCTGCCAGCCCTACATTAACGATGGACGGTTAATTGAGATTGCGTGTGAACAATCGGCAGCCCCATTGCAATTGTTTGCACTTTATTCAGATCGACGTTACTTGCCCGCTAAAACACGAGCGCTCATTGATTACATGCATCAGAAATTGAGTGATATATCATGACCAGTTCATTATTTAACAGTCCCGGTGCGATTGCACTCATGCAGTTTGATGATGGCAGAGCTATCGAGTTCAGAATGAGCGGTAGATAAAGGGTCGGTAGGCAGGATGAATATGGTCTGTCACCTTCGTTAAAGAAGATTTTGCGACCGCACCGTAAAGTTTCTCAAGCTCATGACTGTCCGTAATTCGCATGTTTTCATCAACCATCTCATTCACCTCCGCTGTTTTCTGCTAAAAGCAGAACTTGTACTCTCAAAGGACTCGTGGCCGGGCATTATGAACGCTTGTTATGTTTACTTTTGACTGTAGTGTAGATATCAGGCCGGGCAATCGCCCACGCGTAGTTTTTCTGATCGCGCTGACTGATATGAAGAGTGAACCGTTAGCGCTCAGGCATAACTTCCGCTCCTCGCTCTCCGCTGCCCTTCAAGCCTTACCCTCGGCATCCAGGTGACAGGAGCGGCCGTTGTCGCTATAAGTGATGAATTACGGGATCAGGCTGTGCAGAGAAAAAACAATAAGCAACATTCCGCCGGCAATGTTGACGTATTTTTTGAGCATTGTTGGGTTGGCTTTTTTAACTGAAAAGATCAGTGTTTGACTGACGGCGTAAAGCCAAATGCACATAACCACGACATGTACTGACGCCAGTGTCAGATAGTTGCAAACGCCTCCCTGTATCCCTGCGAACTGCGAAACGACAGTCAGATAGAAAATAATGGCTTTAGGATTCAAAACATTGGCTATCCAGGCCTCTCTTAACGTCACAGAATGCTTTGCATCAGCAAACCCTCCTGGATTTGCCCTTATGCCGTTGCGAATGAGCATCACCCCTAACCAAAGCAGATAGGCGGTACCAAAAACGTTCAACACAGCAAAAGTTTCTGGAGACGAGATGAGCACAGCGGTTATCCCAAGGCCTATTAGAACTGCATGGGTGTAAATGCCCAAAGCCGTTCCGACAAGAGTCCTGAACAATCCTCTTTGACCACCTGCCAGAGCACCACTCATAACAAGAGTGAAGCTTGCTCCGGGGGACAGTGCAACAGGGAGTAACGCTGGCATAAAGCCAAGAAAGTTTATATCCATAGATTTTTGTTGGTCATTGACGCTCTACTGTATTGCCCGTCAAGGCGCTTTGGAGATGTTATATTTCAACCTATCCTTGGCGTATTGGGTGCTCAGTTGGCACTGCTCTGTGCCAAAGCATGATCTTGCGGCCTGCGATAGCGGCCAGACGGCAAATGTTTAACGCCCTTCAATAGCCCTTCTTCAGATATCACCACGGCTAACCTCGACATCTTATCCTACTCTAAGTAGCAACCAGAACCTTTGCTTCTCGCTCACAGCGGACCTTAATGTTTCCGAGACCGTTCACCGTGCCAGGAGCGGATGTTGCTTACATTGCGATAGGCTAATTTATGGGAAGCAGACAGGCTGTGTTTCATAAGGATTCATGTATAATCCTTACCAAAACAAGGAGATGAGAATGTATATCAAATCTGGGGCGTTGTTAATCGTAGCACTCATCCCATTGACATCGGTTGCAGCAAAAGGAGATTTTGATTTTTCGGTCTCAGGGGAAAATACTTCCTTCGACTCTGGATGTGTAGAGTCCATTCAATATGTTGAGACGGATGAAGTGGATAATGAGAATATAATCATGAAATTCACCGATGAATGTGGGAAGAAATTATCAACCCTGACCCGACAGAACATCGGCAAGCAGATGACCATCGCCTATAACGGTAACAAACTTACATCCGCTGTGATTGCCTCGCGCCTGAGCACTAGTTTCAGAATCTCTGCAAAGGAAATACCAAGGGTTCTGTTGATGAAAATATTTAATGATTATGAAACAGTTATTATTCGCCCAGAATAACTTTTAGCTCATCCATATCTTCTTGCACTGCGGTTTTAAGACCGCGTCTCTCGAGCCACTTTCTGCCCCAGATACTTAAATCCATGACGATCTTGTTGAGCTCACGACCTTCCTCACTCAACGAATACTCTACTTTAGGCGGAACAACAGGATAAACCTTTCGCAGGATCAGACCATCCTCCTCAAGCTCGCGTAACTGCTTCGTCAGTAGCCGCTGATTGATAGTGGTCATAGATCGCTGAAGCTCACTGAAACGCTGTGTACCGTCCTTAAAGAGATGATAGAGGATCACCCCTTTCCACTTTCCCCCCATGATGTGAAGAGCCGCTTCCATCGAACATCCCGGTGCGCAGTTATAATTACGTAATTTTGTCATAATTTTCACGGTTACCTTTTGGTAAGTAGGTGCTTTTTTTTAGCGTATTTACTAAAGATGACCGCATGGTACTTTGAGCGGGTCAAATATAAAACACTTTCTGGAGAAGAAATGTCAGCTTTACTTTTTGAGCCCATTACCATTAATGGCGTTGAATTCCGTAACCGTATAGCCATGTCCCCGATGTGCATGCACTCTGCTTCTGAGGACGGCCATGTTAACGATTTCCACGTTATTCATTACGGCTCGCGGGCCTTGGGCGGCGTGGGATTGATCATGCTGGAAACCGCCTCCGTATTGCCAAATGGCCCGATTGGCCCGGGCGACATTGGTATTTGGGACGACAGCCACGTTGAAGGGCTGTCTCGCGTAACCGACGCTATTCATCGTTTTGGTGGGAAAGCCGGCGCGCAAATCGGTCATGCTGGTCGTCAACTGGGTATTGACCTGCCGTCAATCGCGCCTTCATCGATTCCTTTCACGCCGCAGTCCCGCGTACCGCAGTCCATGAGCATTGAGCAGATCAAAGAGGTTGTAGAAGCTTTCCGCCAGAGTACGCGTCGTGCACGTGAAGCCGGTTTCGACGTTATCGAGATTCACGGTGCGCATGGTTATTTGCTGAATCAGTTCCTGTCTCCGCTGGCTAACAACCGTACCGACGAGTACGGAGGAAGCCACGAAAACCGCTACCGCATTATGCGTGAAGTTATCGATGCGGTACGCAGTGAGTGGAAAGGCCCGCTGTTCCTGCGTATTTCCACGACTGATTATGTGGAAGGTGGTAACCGTCCAGAAGACTTCCTGATATATGGGAAATGGATGAAAGAGCAAGGTATTGATTTACTCGACTGCTCAAGCGGTGGGATCGCCATGGTGCCGGTAACTACCTATCCCGGTTATCAGGTACCGGCTGCTGAGTTGCTGCGCCGCGAGTTGGATATCAAAACCGGTGCAGTCGGTCTGATCGAAACAGGTCGTCAGGGTGAAGAGATTTTGCAGAACGGTCGCGCCGATATCATTCTGGTGGGTCGCGATATGCTCAAAGATCCGTTCTGGGCACGTACAGCTGCGGATAATCTGAATGTCGAACTTCCGGTTCCGGCGCAGTACACGCGTTATGGTTCAGGCTGGCAACGTTCTCAGCCACGTCAGCCAGCAGCTGAACTAGAGAGCACTGTAGAGCGTTAAGTGGAAAGCCTTCGAAGCCCAGGTGCGTCATTTGCAAAATGGCACTGATATTGCTGCGACTCGAATTAACAACCAGGAGTAATGACATGAACAAGCCGACTTACGTGCACGAATACCAAGCCATCAACGAGGTGCTGAACCAGTACATTGAGGGCTGCAAACAGGCCAAAAGCAGCATTATGAAGCCAGCATTCAGTAAGCAAGCCACGATGTTCAGCGTCGATGACGATGGTCAGCTCGCTGGCGGCGCGATTCCAATCCTGTTTGATGGAATCGACAACGGTTTTACCCCCTCTCCAGACGCCCAGGCCGCGATCACCCGCATCGAGATCGTTGGTTCGGCGGCTAGCGCCCGTATCGACGCCAACGACATGTCTGGCATCTCGTTCACCGACTTCTTCCATCTGCTGAAAGTCGATGGCGAGTGGACCGTTGTCAGCAAAATATTCCACACCCACGTTGCACCTTGAATGCTCACGGCAGATGACGCTTCCAGTCCTGTCTGTCGTGTTTTTGCAGTCGAGCGGCGCTGTAACTGTGAATCCTGTATATCGCAATGAAGTCGCTGTCTTCGATCGCCTGACTGAAGGCGCACCAAAGTAATCAAACAAGTCGTTCTTTAATTACACATACCAAGGCAACATCATGAAAACTGTCACCTCTGCTTTCGCCCTTTCCATCGTGGCTTTGTCGCCTGGAATCGCTTCTGCAGTAGATCGGCCCGGCGTAGAACATAACGTAGCAAAATTCTTGAAATCCCTTGAAGGCGGTCAGACGCTCGACAACATGACACCGACCGAAGCCCGTAGTGCGCTGTTGGCTGCCCAGACCGCCCCCAACGTGGCCTTGCCTGCTGCTGATGTCAGCGAGAAGACGATTCGTTTCAATGACAGCGATCTAAAACTGACCATCGTGCGCCCTACAGGCAGCCAACAGAAGACCCTTCCCGCGTTCATGTACTTTCACGGCGGTGGCTGGGTGCTGGGGGACTTCCCGACCCATGAACGGCTAGTACGTGACCTGGTGGAAGGCTCTGGTACTGTGGCTGTTTTCGTCAACTACAGCCTGTCGCCTGAGATGGGATACGGCGTCGCCATTGAGCAAGCCTATGCCGCGACACAATGGGTGGCCCAGCATGGCAGGGAGATTAACGTAGACGGCAGTCGACTCGCAGTGGCTGGCAATAGCGCTGGCGGCAACCTGGCCGCCGCGGTTGCCTTGATGGCGAACGAGAAGGGTTCACCTGCACTGCGTGCGCAAGTTTTACTGTGTCCGGTGACGGATGCAAATTTCGATACGCCGTCGTATAAGAAGTTTGCCAACGGATACTTCCTGACGAAGGACTTGATGGTCTGGTTCTGGGACAATTACACAACCGACGCCAGGGCACGCAAGCAGATTTACGCTTCGCCGCTGCAGGCGACGGCCGGGCAATTGGAGGGCTTGCCTCCTACGCTGATCCAGACTGCCGAATTTGATGTACTGCGTGACGAAGCCGAAGCTTACGGTCGTAAGCTCGACGCCGCGGGTGTGCAAGTGAAAACAGTGCGCTACAACGGCATGATTCATGATTTTGGTTTGTCGAATGCGTTCAGCCACCTTCCGGCGCCCCGCACTGCAATCGCGCAGGCATCTCAGGAACTCAAGAATAACCTCAGCAAGTAATTTTAAATCCCAGGAACCCGTCGGCCCAGGCAATGCTGCGGCATTCATAACTGTAAATAGACCACTCAATTCATTACGAGACTAGAGCGGCAGAAAGGTTATTGGGATGTCTGATGCTTTTTTACAACTGACTATTAATCAGTATGTGCCACCCTTCGTTAGGAGCAACCAATTGAAAACAACCATTCTTAAATCGTTATTTTTCGTCGCAATGGTTACGGGCTTAAGCGCGACAGCTCAAGCAGAACAACAACTACTGCGCGACCAACACGTTATCAGTGATCAAACCCTGAGCGGGCCTGCATATGTACAAGAATATAAGGCCATAACCGAAGTGCTAAACAAATACATAGAGGGCTGCAAGCAGGCCAAGAGCAGCATCATGAAGCCAGCATTCAGCAAGAATGCGACTATGTTCAGCGTTGGCGACGATGGCAAGTTGGTAGGTGGGCCGATTCAAGGCCTGTTCAATGGGATCGACAAGGATTTCAGACCCTCTCTAGACGCCCAGGCCGCGATCACCCGCATCGAGATCGTTGGTTCGGCGGCTAGCGCCCGTATCGACGCCAACGACATGTCTGGCATCTCGTTCACCGACTTCTTCCATCTGCTAAAGGTCGAAGGCAAATGGACTGTGGTCAGCAAGATTTTTTACACACACCCAAATCAGTAAATGGAAGATGACGTAAAGCGCATTTGAAAAAACGTATTCTTTGGCCAGGCATGAACCGCGTGGCCAGAAGAGAGGTAAGTTGTGACGGACATCACATGCATTTTCAGCCCTGCGGAGCACCCGGCGTGTCTGAAGGGACATCCGACACCTCAAGCACCTCGCCGGTGGTGTAGAAATGTCCGCCGGCAATATAGTGCAGGCTTCGCCAGTCTGAAGACGCGTGTTCAAACTGCCAGTGTCCGTCCCTGAAAATGCGCGTGTCAGCCCACGCTGCCTTGATCTCGCCAATAAACAAATCATAGGCCTGCTGGTTATGCTCTTCGGGGATAAGCTCGCAGTAAAGCCAGGCGGCACATCCAGAAACCAGTGGTGCATCTACGTCAGGAAGGTGAAAAAGCGTCGCGCCTGAACGGGCCAGTTTGTCCTTATCGCTGAAGAAGGATTGTGAGCCCAGATGATGTACCAGCGGAGCCTGTGATGCGATCGGTACCTGAATCATAAAGTGCCCGCTCTGCTCAATCAGCGCGCGGGTGAAGGTCGCCTTATCAAGGACAACGGTCAATCGCGCTGGCCCATAATCCAGCGCACAAACCCATGACGCAGCCATGACGTTTTCCGTTCCGTCATGCTGCGCCGAAACCAGCGTTGTCGGGCCATGATTAATCAGACGATATGCCTTTGCCAGTTCAACAGGCTGGATGTAATCGTTCATTTTCAGACGGTCTCCTCAGGATTCACTGTTGCTGTAGATAATCGGCCAGGCTGTTATGCCCTGACATGATGAGATGCATAACGACGTCTTCCATCTTTTGCGTTTCATCGCGCGAGCGGGCTTCAAAACTGGCCTGCCACACAATGACCGTTTCCTCTTTTCCCGTCAGCGGAATCAGGCTCACCGAAGCGACATAATTGTCCACTGCCAGCGGTGACTCAATAAACCTGTATGAAAAAGCCTGGCTGCCTTCATCAAGCATAAGCAGCTGTTCACGCAGTACAGCGCCATTGTCCAGCACCAGACGGCGCTTACAGCCCGGAAGGCCGTCTGGCTGGTTTTCTTCAATCTCACTGCTGCGAATGGCCGGATGCCATTCACTGATGCGGCCGAACTGGCTGAGCGTTTGCCATACGCGGTGAGTATCTGCCTTTACAATGGCGTTAAATTTTACAACTGACATCACTGTTTCCTTATCAATAAATTCAGCGTTTACCCGTCATTTCAATCGGGCGAACATCCTTTCTTGCACCACCAATAACACCGGGCCGGACGAGAGTAAGAGAAGTAAACTGCTCGTGCACCAGCGCCTCCTCGAGCCCGCCTTTTACCCGGTTATAGAAAAAACGGGAGGACGGATCGGCACCGGTTGCGGACGTCAGTGCAAACACGGTCGCGCCGTGCGTTCTGGCAAGCCTGGAAAACATCAGCGGGTAGTCATAATCGACCTGGCGAAATGCCTCGCGGCTGCCCGATTGTTTGATGGTGGTACCGAGCGCACAGATAACGGCGTCCACATGCCACAACGGGTCATCCTGGTCAGGTGCATCAAAGTCAATCAGCATAATGAGATGATGGGCCGCTCATGAGATATTAGCCTTCAAACTGATGATAGACTTTGGCGATCACCTGCCAGCGTCCATCAATCTTGATCAGGGTCAGATAGTCGTTGTAATCCGCCCCAATGGCATCCTGTTCCATATCGACCCGCACAACGGCGGTGGTCGGCGTGATAGCAAGTACATCGAGCCGGGTCACGATATCCGGCGCGCTGCCGTTCTGGCGGACAAAATCGTACAGATTTTCTACCGGGCCGCCCAGCAGCCTGCCGTTGGTAAAACCATACATCACGGCGTCTTTATGGAAGGCTTCAGCCACCGTTTCAGCGTTACCGACCCGCAGCCCTTCAACATATTTGCCTGCAGTTTCAGTGACGGCCTTATAATCTGCGGTGGGCACTGCTTTGATATTTTTACTCATCTTCATTTCCTCTTTTACCAGCCCGCAGATATTGCTTGCGGGCTGCATCAGTGAGCTGACCAAATGGATATCAGGGTGCGACGTGGGTGTGGTAAATCTTGCTGACCACGGTCCAGCTGCCGTTCACCTTCAGAAGATTGAAAAAGTCGGTGAAGCGAAAGCCTGAAATGTCATCGGTATCAATGCGTGCGCTGGCTGCGGTTCCGACGATATCCACGCGTACGATAGCGGCCTTCGCCTCAGGAGAAGGACGGAAATCGCGGTCAATAACGTCGAACAACCCCTGGATGGGGCCGCCGGTGAGGTTACCGTCGCCGTCAGTGCCAAAAATGGTGGCCTGTTCACTAAAAGCGGGCTTCATGATCTCGCTCTTAGCCTGTTTACCGCCTTCGTTGTACTGATTAAGTACAGCCACAATGGCGTTGTAATCCTGCACGTAAGTTATTTCGCTCATTTTCTTTCTCCGTAGTGATAAACCGGGTATCCGTTCAGATACCCGTCTTTTGCCTGATGCATCGCTGCAGCAGATAAAGGAGCACCAGACCCAGCACGGTGACGTTCACGTGCTGGCCCTATTTTTGTAGTGCTCACTAAGTAATGTTATTATTGTATAGTGATCACTATGTAAAGTGTCAAGCGATAGATTGAGAACCCAGAAATGAAAACGCCAGGTGTCAACACAGCCAGCGAAAAGCCCAGGGGCAGACCGAGAAGTTTTGATCGTGATAAAGCCCTGCTCCGCGCACTGGATATCTTCTGGCGAAAAGGATTTGAGCCAGCATCGGTCGCCGAGCTATGCGAAGCGATGGAGATCAATCCGCCCAGCCTCTACTCCGCCTTCGGTAACAAAGCGAAACTGTTTATGGAAGCCGTGAGCTATTACGAAAAGGTTTACTGGAAAGCGACCTGGGAACGGCTTGAAGAGGTAGAGAATATTCACCAGGCCATTGATAATTTCTTCAGTGAATCGGCCGATATTCTGCTGTCACCCTCCGCGCCGTGTGGTTGCATGGTGGTGCTTGCGGCCATCAATGTTTCGCAGGAGTCCGCCGATGTTGTTAAGGCGGTCAGCGTGCTCAGGCAGGAAGGCAAAGATCTCTTCGAGAAGCGACTCACCAGGGCCGTACGGGAAAAGCAGCTGCCGGCAGACACCAATACCGCCGCGCTGGCAACCGTTCTCAACACCTTGCTGGAAGGGATGTCGATTGAAGCTAAAGACGGCGCGACGCTGCGGAGCCTCAAAACAACCGGACAGTATGCTACCGGGCTGCTGCCAGCGAACAAATGATGATCGCACAAAATGTTACACACAAAACTAGACGACTGGTCAGTTTTTAATTTACAGTAACCGGACTATGAAAAAACACGCGACTAACGTGCGTCAGCACATCATCGATGTGGCCAGAACGCTGATCACTCACAAAGGCTACAGCGCCGTCGGCCTGGCTGAAATTGTCAAAGCCGCCGGGATCCCTAAAGGATCGTTTTATTACTACTTCCAGTCCAAGGAAGAGTTTGCTCAGGCGTTGTTAGAGCACTATTTCAGCAACTACCTTATTCAGGTGGATGAACAACTGCGCGGTGCCCAACCCGCGCGCGAGCGGCTGCTGCGTTATTTTTCCTTCTGGAAAACGACACAGGGTGCCGACTTGCCGGAAAGTAAGTGCCTTGTCGTTAAGCTTGGCGCGGAAGTGTGCGACCAATATGACAGCATGCGAAGTGTACTGGCGACAGGAACCCTCGACATCGTGGCGAGAATTTCGGCATGCATTCTTCAGGGCCAGCAGGATGGCTCATTATCTGGTGATGATGATGCAGAAGATCTCGCTGAAGAGCTCTACCAGCTCTGGCTGGGTGCTTCACTAATGGCAAAAATTCACGACCCGGATACGTCATTCGACAAAGCAATGAATGCGACAAAGCGGCTGCTCAGATAGCCGCATTTTTTTTCACCAATTAACTAGACGACTGGTCAACTATTTGGAGTATCTATGACTGATAACACCACCCGTACCGATTTATTTTCACCCGTTGCCATGGGGAAACTTCAGCTGTCGAATCGTATTGTCATGGCGCCGGTAACCCGCAGCCGTTATGGCGAGGAAGGTGTTCCTGACGAACTGCATGCAACTTACTACGCGCAGCGTGCCAGCGCTGGCCTGATTATTTCAGAAGCGACTAACATCTCCGCTCAGGGCCGTGGCTATGCGGCTACGCCTGGGATCTGGAGTGAAGAACAGGTTGCAGGCTGGAAGAAAGTCACCGATGCCGTTCATGCTGAAGGCGGAAAAATTGTCTGCCAGCTCTGGCACGTGGGCCGTTTCTCCAGCGTTGAGCTACAGCCTGATGGGGAACGTCCGGTGGCCCCTTCGGCCATCAAAGCTGAAGGCCAGACCTACACCGTTAACGGCTTTGTTCCGGTTTCCACGCCGCGCGCGCTCGAAACAGACGAAATTCCCGGCATTATCGAGCAGTACAAGCATGCGGCAGAAAACGCCCTGCGCGCCGGGTTTGACGGTGTTGAAGTGCACTCTGCCAATAGTTACCTGCTCGATCAGTTCCTGCGCGATTCCACTAACCACCGTACCGATGCCTGGGGCGGCTCAATTGAAAACCGTGCCCGTCTGACGCTGGAAGTGACGAAAGCTATCGTCAACATCTGGGGCAATGAACGCGTTGGCATCCGCCTGTCACCGGTGACCCCTGATGCGGGTAACACGCCGCCAGACAGTAACGTGATGGCGATGTATGGCTATCTGATCCAACAGCTGAATCGCTTTAATCTGGCGTATCTGCACTTTGTTGAGGGGGCAACGGCAACCTCGCGTGAAGTTCCTGCTGATGTGGATATGGATGCGCTGAGCGCCCAGTTCGACGGCCCGTTCATCGGTAACAACAACTATGACCTGGAGATGGCCATCAGTCGTCGTCATGCCGGGATCATTGATGCCGTCGCCTTCGGCCGCCTGTTTATTTCCAACCCGGACCTGGTGAAGCGCCTGCGTTATGGTGCCGAACTGACCATCGCGCCGAAAGAAGCCTATTACGGCGGTGGCGCGAAGGGCTACACCGACTGGCCAGAAGCGAATCATTGATAAACATTGATGGCGGGTATTCGTCCCGCCCCAGAACGTCATCGTCAATGATCTTATCGTTTCGCCAGCTAAGCAAAAATGGTAAAGGTGGTATTAAGAAAAGTTCCTGATTTTCTCGATGCCCTACAGTGGCGCTACAGCGATATTCCTGAACCCTGTGCGCCATGCTTGCTTAGTGCCAGGAGCGGAAATCCTGACGCAGAACTATCATGGTCATTAAAGTGACCGTCACCATTTAATGAGGATGAATGCCATGCTCCTGGAAAAGCTGAAAGCGCTCGAATGCTCTCTTCAAGGGCCTAAACGGAATGACCGGGAATGGCTTGAACAGATACTTCATCACGAATTCACTGAAATCACACGATCAGGTATGTTGATTGATCGTGCGCAGACAATCGAATCTCTTGTGGGAGAAGTCTGTGCACTTACTATTTTCAGCAGCGACTTCCGGCTTATCCGAGTAAGCGATGATGCCGCGATATTACACTACAGAACGATTAATGCTGATGGCAGTCGCCCCGCGTTGCGTTCTTCTTGCTGGGAATGCTCTCATCGCGGGCAATGGACACTGGTTTTCCATCAAGGAACACCCGAGGCCGTTAGCGAGTAGATGTGAATGACGGTACGTCGCCCAATACGGAAAGTTTTCCTGTAGCCTCCCCCTACCCGCTAATACCAGCATGCTCTCAGCCCGCCCGTCGCAATCCACGAAGTAGCAGGTTCAGCGCGGTAATGCCTTGTGTCAGCCGCGTATTGCTCTCATCACCCTCGGCAATCCAGAATGCCGCTTCTGCCAGGCTACCGTAAATCAGCGAAGCCAGTCCCTCAGGATCGACGTCGTCTACGACACCTTGCTGAATCAGATTGCGAATCAGGCCGCGCATGGATTCCACGCAATGACGCTGCGATTCAGGTGAAGAACCGCCCAGCACCGCTTTAGCATCTCGCAGCACAATACGCTGAAATTCAGGTTCCAGCGCCATCTCAAGGTAAGCCCGACAGCGATTGCAAAAGCCCTCCCACGGATCATTTGCATGAGTGGAAATCGCGTGCAGACGCTGATCCATCTCGTCATCAATCTGCTCCACCACTGCCACCAGCAATCCTTTCTTGTCACCAAAGTGATGATAAAGCGCGCCACGGGTCAACCCTGCCTGCGCAGTCAGATCATCCATTGAGGTATCAGCGTAGCCATATTCACAAAAGACCTTACGGGCAGTGGCTAACAATGTGGCTCTGGTCTCTTCCATCTCGGCACGGGTGCGGCGAACCATAATTTTCTCCCTTACATACGACATGAATGATTATTTACAAACACTCCGTATGAATATAGGATTGGATTCATACGCGTTGTATGTATTGTCGCTGTGTCACCTCGTTGTGGCAAGCAAATGCTACCGGAGATGATGATGGCTAATCTGTATCGAGACCTTTTTACTGCACCTGGCACGGCACATTTTGCCGTTGCAGGCCTGTTAGCGCGCATCCCGTTGCCGATGGCCGGCATCGGAATTATCACGCTATTTTCGCAGCAATACGGAGGCTATGCGCTGGCGGGAGCCATTTCCGCGACCTTTGTTCTGACCTACGCCCTGCTGTCACCGCAGATCTCCCGATATGTGGATCGCTATGGGCAGCACCGCGTTTTGCCTGCGGCTACGGCGATCAGTGTCACGGGTTTTGTTATCCTCATCGTCTGTTCCTTTTGGAGTGTTGCCAGCTGGGCTCTGTTTTTTGGTGCATTTCTGGCGGGGTTTATGCCCAGCATGTCGGCCATGGTACGGGCACGCTGGACGGCACTTTACCGGGGCCAGCCGCGTTTGCAGACTGCCTATTCGCTTGAAACGGTGCTCGATGAGCTGACGTTTATTGTTGGCCCGCCCCTCTCGATTGGCCTTTCCATCGCGCTGTTTCCCCAGGCGGGTCTGCTGCTCACGGCACTTTTGCTGTTTTCAGGCGTGTTTGCACTGGTGATACAGCGCGGAACGGAACCTCCGGTCATGGCCGTCTCCTGCAGCAAGACTGGCTCAGGTTCGGTCATCCGGATAACCAGCGTGCGGCTATTGGCGCTGCTGATGGTAGCGATGGGCGTTATCGTCGGCACGATTGATATCGTGAGTGTCGCCTGGGCCGAAGCGCTGGGGCACCCGGCGGCGGCCAGCCTGGTGTTATCAGCCTATGCCGTGGGTTCGTGTGTATCCGGATTGCTGTATGGCTCACTCAAGCTGAAAACCCCACTCCATCGGCTGTTGTGGCTGGGCGGGCTGGCCACTGCCACAACCACTGTCCCTCTGATACTGGTCACCCATCTTACCGCGCTGGCGGCCGCCGTCCTGGTGGCGGGCCTCTTTTTCGCCCCAACCCTGATCGTGGCCATGTCGCTCGTTGAACGTCAGGTTTCTGAAAGTCAGTTAACAGAAGGCATGACCTGGCTGCTGGCCGGGCTGAATGTGGGCGTTGCACTGGGCGCCGCCCTCGCGGGTCAGGTGGTTGATAGCAATGGGTCACCCGCTGGATTCTACGTCGCCTTAGGTGCCGGAGTCCTGGTACTGCTCATGGCACTGTTAAGTCATTTAACCCTGCACAAGCAGGATAATCGCGCCTGAGTTCGGTGCATTCTTTAGGATCTGAATGATGAATATATTTTCTTCCATGGACTCTGTTCGCCACACCTGGACGGCAGTTATCGCGGTCGGTCTGGCGACGTTCTCTGTTGTCACAACAGAAATGCTGCCGGTGGGCTTGCTGACGTCCATCGCCGGCACACTCAGCATTACGACAGGAAGCGCAGGTCTGATGATTTCCCTGCCAGCACTGCTGGCCGCTCTGTTCGCGCCATTCGTCGTCATCGCATCGGGTGGAATAGATCGCCGATGGATACTGTGTGGCCTGCTGGCATTGCTGGTTGTGGCAAACCTTGCCTCCGCGCTGGCCCCTGACCTGATCGTCATGCTCGCAGCCCGGATGCTGGTTGGCTTCTGCATGGGGGGAATATGGGCAATCGCCGGCGGGCTTGCCTCGCGTCTGGTCCCGGAGAAGGCGATTGGCCTGGCCACCTCCATTATCTTCGGCGGTGTTGCTGCTGCATCAGTATTGGGCGTGCCCCTGGGGGCATTTATTGGCGATATCATCGGCTGGCGCTGGGCATTTGGCATCATGGCCATTTTCAGCGCACTGGTGCTGGCATTCCATCTTGCGGTCATTCCGTCGTTGCCCGTTACGGGTTCGGCTAACCTTAGCCATTTCATCGCCCTGCTTGGCAACCGCAAAATACAAACCGGTCTGTTCCTGACGTTATTACTCGTAACAAGCCATTTCGTGGCCTTTACCTTTGTACGCCCACTACTGATCTCAGTGTCAGGATTTGATACCCAGTGGATAGGTGCCATCTTGTTGGCCTACGGTATCGCCGGTATTGGCGGTAATTTTCTGGCAGGTATCACCGCAGCGCGCTATACGGCATTCACCCTGACTGCGATTGCGACAGGGCTGGTGTTAACGCCGTTACTGTTCATTGTCGCCGGGCAATCGGTCACAGGGGGTAGCAGTGTCCTCATCTTCTGGGGGCTGGCTTACGGTGGGCTTTCGGTGGGACTAATGACCTGGATGATGAAAGCCGCACCCCGTGCCGTGGAGATCGCCGCTGCGCTTTATGTCGGGGTTTTCAATACAGGAATTGCGCTGGGGTCGTGGAGCGGGGGCCAGATCGTCGACAGGTTGGCCCTGACAGATACACTCTGGCTGGCCTGTGGCTTAGCGACTGTCGCCTTAATTTTGGCAGTCGCTGCTGGCATGAATAGAGGGGAGACACGATGAGAGTGACCCCCCATTCATTTTCCGGTCAGGCAATACGGTATCCCTCACCCGCCTTAAACACCCTGGCAAATCCCGTACTGTCTAAGTGCATTCCGGCGATAAGCAGATTTTCTCTTACCGCCTGAGCCATGATTTTTTCCCGTGTTTCTCTGGCCTGAAGGGGGTCACAGTCAAAGACAATTGAAACGTCGGGGCGTGCTGACTGGATATGGGGGAAATGGACGATGTCTCCCCAAATCAATAAGCATTCATCGCCTGAAGTGATGCGAAAACCCGTATGCCCTGGCGTGTGACCCGGCAACCATTCCGGAAGAATGCCCTCAGCCACCTCGCCCTTACCAATCAGGCGCACTTTACGGGCATAGGCGTCTAACGTTCGGCGGGCCAGATCAAAATTGCGCTGCCCACGTTCATTCGCCATTTTTCGTTTTTCATCATCCTGCCAGTATCTCGCTTCAAGCGGATGGAGATGAAGTTCTGCCTGATTAAATACCGGTTGCCCTTCAGCATCCAACAGACCCCCAATATGGTCAGGATGACCGTGCGTCAGTAATACGGTATCCACGTCATCGGGGCTGACGCCAGCAGTAGCAAGCGTCTCTTTAAGCTGCCCGCCGACGTTGTTCAGACCTCCCGCACCAGCATCGACCAGGAGGGTCCGCCCCGTGCCCTGAATAAGGTACCCGTTGATATGGATATTGCCGGGTTCAGCGATCCGGGCGTTATGCTGAATAGCCGCCGCTTCTGCGGTCTCAATACCTGACAGTAACTCCAGGCTCGCTGACATCGTGCCATCGCTGAGGGCTGTCACCCAAAAATCCCCAATCTGACGGCCTGGTAATGACGGATTGCTCATAGTGACCTCGGCATGAATAAATAACAGGTGCTCATTAGCCTGCTTAGTGACTTTTACTCATCCTACAAGCCGCCAGTTCGGTAATAAATCGATATTTACTCAACCATTAGTGACATTATATCACTGACAGTTCATCACCCTTTTTGGAGAAGGTCATATTCATGCGCAGAAAAATTCCCAGCAGTGCTTCACTTCAGGCATTTGAGGCCGCCGCCAGGCACGGTAATTTTGCGCGGGCCGCAGAGGAATTGTCATTAACGGAAGGCGCCATCAGCCGTCAGATTGCCCGCCTGGAGTCTCTGCTCGATTGCAGACTGTTTGACCGTACGGGAACCCGGGTAAAGCTCAATCCAGTGGGGGCTCGCTATGCCCATCACGTGCGGCAAATACTGGAACGGCTCGAACGCGATACTCAGTACGTTATGGGAATGCCCGAAGGCAGCAGAACGCTGGAAATTGCCGTCCTGCCGACGTTTTGCAGTCGCTGGCTTATCCCCCGCCTCAGTGGCTTCCAGTCTTTATACCCGGACATCACCTTGAATATCGCGGCCAGAACCGATCCCTTCATTCTCACCGGGAGTGGCTTTGACGCAGCCATTCATTTTGAGCATCCGGCATGGGCAGGCATGCGTATGAACGTTCTCTTTGAGGAGAAACTGGTGCCGGCGTGCCATCCCGACCTGTTAACAGACGAGGATATCTTTAGTCAGTTGAATACTCTGCCCCGGATTCACCGACGGCAGAATCCGGAAGCGTGGCCTCATTATGCCGGGCAAAGCGGGATCGTCCTTGATAACCCGGCTCAGGGTGTCCGCTATGACCTTCATGAAATGGCGATAGCGGCTGTATTAGCAGGACAAGGGGTCGCCATGGTGCCTCGCATCTACATCGAAAAAGAGCTTAACAGCGGGTCGCTTGTTGCGCCCTGGCCGCAATCAGAACAACTGAGAAAGACATTTTGTTTAGTCAAATCGGTTGAAACCGCAGTCAATGAATCTGCATTGCACGATTTTGAGCACTGGTTGCAGGCAGAATCATTGCTGATGACACAGGGACAGGCATGTCAGGGAATGTGATGGCACACCGTTTCAGCGACCTTTCTCATTCACCGTCATGGTAAACACCGTCACTTCTGCACAGTCGTTCTTATAGGTATGCGGCGCATCCGTTCTCGCTACGGCGGCACTCCCCTTGTTAATCACGTAGGCAGTATCGCTGACGACGAGCGTCAGCGCGCCTTCTGACACATGGAGCAGTTCACTGGTGCCTTCAGGATGGCCCTGAGATTCGAAGATTTCCCCAGGGTAAAGCATCCACTGCCACAGCTCTACCATGTCCGGCCCACTGGTGCCCGCCAGCAGACGGGCGCTGCCGCCTTTCTCTCCTTTCCAGAGCACGGGAATTTTCCCCGCATCGATAATATGAACCGCGGGCTTGCCGGCCACGTTGACAAAATCGGCCACCGAGACGTTCATAGAAGAAGCAAGGCGGCAGAGCAGTGCAATACTGGGGTTGGCCCTGCATCCTTCTATCTCAACCAGCATTCCCTTACTGACGCCTGAACGGCGGGAAAGCTCATCAAGCGACATTTTTTTCTGGCTGCGGTATAGCTTTATGTGCGCAGATACGGCCTCGTTTACCCTGGCTGCATCGACATCGGTCGTTATATTGACTTTAATGGTCATTGGTCATTATCATGTAATAAATCAGTCATTACAGGATTATCGTATGTCAGACGTGTTACCGTCAATCAGTCCAGAAATTGACCTTATCGCACCGGGATTCCGTGCGCTCAGTATCAGCGTAGAGGCGGCCCCCGTGGCTGATGAACGTGTGGGTGAAATCGCACTGCGGGACGCCTGCGAAGCTGTTCTGGCCGGCCAGCCTGCCTGGGCAGAGGCGCACCTTAACGCCTGGTCTGACGTATTCCGTTCCTTCGGGGCAAAACCCAAACGCACGCCCTGTTCAGCTGAAGCACTGAGAAAACGAGTCATAAAGGATGGCTCGATGGTTCCTCTTGATCCGGTCGTTGATCTGTACAACGCCGTCAGCATCCGGTATGCCGTGCCAGTGGGCGGTGAAAACTTTGCGGCTTACGCAGGAATGCCACGGCTGGCTGTGGCAGACGGAACCGAAATCTTTGACACCATGAAGGACGGTCAGCCGGGAAGCGAGTCACCGGACGAGGGAGAAGTCGTCTGGCGCGATGATATCGGCGTGACCTGCCGCCGGTGGAACTGGCGACAGGGCATCCGTACCCGGCTGAGTGTTGCAGACAACAGGATGTGGTTCATCCTTGAAAGCTTGCCACAAATGCCGCTGGGGGAGCTGAATGCGGCTGGCAAGATGCTGACAGACGGCCTGGAAAAAATGATGCCCGGTGTACGCTATCAGACCGTTCTCATCAGCACAGAGTCACACAGCGCGTAAATTTTAGTGGCTGATCGTTGAGCCCAGCTATTCTATTTCCCGCATATAATCATCAGTTCGCAATGAATATTCCTTTGGGGAAAAGGGCGTTGGCACGCCTTTTTCCATACTGAATTCAGAAACAATATCGCGACGATATGCCCTTTTTTTAGTCGGTGAACGTAAAGCGATATCAACGTTTATCTCGCCATCGGCCGGGAACTGATAGTAAGCCTGAGGAATACACAGTTGATTGTCAGCGATCTTCAATGCAGGAAATTCTCTATTGAATCCCGACCTCTCAGGCGCATTTCTGTCTCTGATAGAAAGATAATGAACATAATAGTCACCGGGATTTTTAATCTGAAAACAGAAGCCCGAAGGCGTCCGGGAAACCTGCCCGATTTCAGGCAAAGGAGTGTAATCCCCCAGCAGTCCGCATCCGGTCAGAAGTGAAGCGATAAGCATGGGAAGCAGCATTTTCCTTATTGTCATTACACTATTCCTTAGTCTTCGAGTGGCTATTGCCCGGCAAGCGTAGCATTTGTGTATGTGTTTAAAGAACCCAACGGGAAAAAATGTCATCCCCACAGGAGATCGCATTCGTGGTTTTAAAATTCACCGCGAGCACCCTGTCGGCGGGGATGAGGTCAGCTTGAGGTAAGCCGGACGTCACGCGCCAGGGATGGCGCGAGCCGAGGCACGTAGGGATGTGGGTTTTTCCGTTCCGGCGTGCTCAAGCTGGCCTTAGCCCGGTTGCGAATGATGTCAGCAACACCTGTGCCGTTGACCTCAGAATTTTGACCTGGCCTGATGTGCCAACCATCAGCACTGGTCGACCGAAAAAGAGGGTCGACCACTACGGGTAGGTTTAGCCGCGGGGGATATCATTTCGATGTATGGACAGGCGCTATTAACAGACCTGGATTACGCTAAGAGTAAAGCCACGACGGAGCCAGACGATGTCACTCAACCTACCACTGCTCATCGCGTTACTGATTGCCCTGCTCACTCCCGGCGTTGCCGCCATCGCCGCTAACGATAATGGCGCCTGCCAGCAAAGCTGCTATGTGCAGAACAGCCGCTGCGATCGGGATAAAAATAGCGGCTGCAGCGGCGCGCTGCAACGCTGCGTGCAGGCGTGCCCGCGCTAGCCATGTTCTTTACTGAGCGGGATCACCAGCGGTGTACCGTAGAATGGATCATCGATAATGCGGCAGTTCAGGTCAAACACGTTTTTTACCAACGCTTCACTGAGGATCGCCTGCGGCGCCCCTGCCGCCACCACGCCGCGCTGATGCACAGCGACCAGATGGTCGGCATAACGACAGGCCAGATTGAGGTCGTGGAGTACCATCACAATCGTTTTATTCTGCTGGCGATTCAGGTCACGCAGCAGATCCAGCACCTCAATCTGGTGGGCAACATCAAGAAAGGTCGTCGGCTCATCCAGCAGCAAAATATCGGTGCCCTGCGCCAGCGTCATGGCAATCCACACCCGCTGGCGCTGCCCACCCGACAGCGCCTCAACCGGGCGATCGGCCAGCCCCGCAACATGGGTAGCGTGCAGAGCGGCATTAACCTCGGCTTCATCCCGGGCTGACCACTGCTGCAACCAGTTCTGCCAGGGGTAACGCCCCAGGCTCACCAGCTGGCGCACGTTAATGCCTTCCGGGGCTACCGGGTTCTGCGGCAGGATCGCCAGCTCACGGGCCACCGCAACGGTCGACTGCTGCTGAATATCCTGACCGTTGACGCGGACCGAGCCGGACTGCGGCTTCAGAAGGCGCGCGAAAGATCGCAGCAACGTGCTTTTCCCGCTGCCGTTGCTGCCGATCAGCACCGTGATTTTCCCCTGCGGCAGGTCAATATCCAGACCGTCAATAATGGTCTGATTCTGGTAACTCAGGGTCAGATCGCGGGCGGCAATGGCCGTCATAGTTCAGCTTCCTTAGTGACGCTGGGTGATCAGCAGAGTTAAAAAGAACGGTGTGCCGAGTACCGCGACAAAAATCCCGGCAGGCAGATCGGCGGGCAGAAACAGCACGCGGCCGATCAGATCGGCCAGTATCAGCACCATGGCACCAACCATCGCACTCATCAACGCCTGCCCGGCAAATCCGGCGGCAACCAGACGTTTGCCGATATGCGGGGCAATCAGCCCGACAAACGCCATCGCCCCGCCCCAGGCAATCGCCACGCCCGCCAGCGCCACGCTCACCAGTAACAGTCCGCCGCGCTGCCACTGCACGCGCACGCCAATGCCGCCTGCCAGCCCCTCATCCAGCTGTTGCACCATTACCTGACGGGCCAGCCAGAACAATAAGGGTAGGATCGCTAGCAGCCACTGCGCCAGGGCCACGGCCTGCGACCAGGTGGCTCCGTATACGCTGCCGGTCAGCCAGACGTAGGCCGACAGCGTGGTGGTCAGCGGGCTGAACACCAGGATCAGCGTGGTCACCGCCCCGAGCAGCGCCGACACACCCACGCCGATCAGCACCAGTCGCAGCGGTGATGCCCCCTGCTTCCAGGCCAGTAGCCAGACGCTGGCGGTGGCCAGCCCGGCACCCGCAATAACCGCCAGCGGCAACAGACTGTCGCCCAGCGTCATACTGAAGAAGGCCAGGTAGATCACGGCGGCCGTCCCGGCACCGCTGGTGATCCCCAGGAGATCGGGCGAGGCTAACGGATTGCGAATAATGTTTTGCAGGATCAGACCCGATACCGCCAGCGCCCCACCCACCAGCCCCGCCAGTACGATGCGCGGCAGACGGAGCTGCTGCACAATAAACGTCAGCCCGCCGGAGTCATCGCTAAACAGCAGCCGCAACACGGTTATGGGTGACATTGTCACTTTCCCCTGCGCCAGCGACAGCAGCATCACCAGCAGCAGAATACCCAACGCCAGCAACAGCCGTAACACGGTGTTCAGATTGATCTGGCGTGAAAAAGCGCCCCAGCGTAGCGCGATAATTTTATCCATAGCGCCCTCCACGCCGCGCCAGCCAGATAAAGAAAGGCGCACCAAACAGCGCGGTCATCACCCCCACCGGCACCTCCTGGGGCAGGATCACCACGCGGGCCAGGATATCGGCCAACAGCAACAGTAACCCGCCCCCCAGCGCGCAGCCTGGCAACAGCCAGCGATGATCGATGGAGAGGCCTTTGCGTACCATATGCGGCACCACCAGGCCGATAAAACCAATGCTGCCGGCCAGCGCCACGGCGCTCCCTGCCAGCAGCACAATCAGCCCCGCCAGCAGCAGGCGAACAGGCCCGGCACGCTGGCCCAGCGCGGTGGCTATATCGTCCCCGGCATTCAGCACGTTCACCTGCCCGGCAAACAGGAGCGTCACCGCCAGCCCAACAGCGCTGAGCGTCAGGATCGGCCATGCAGCAGCCAGTTCACGCTCACTAAGCGATCCGGCCAGCCAGAACAGCAGCGTATCCAGCCCCTGCTGGTCGATCACCAGCATCGCCTGGCTAAAGGCGGTAAACAACGCAGTGATCGATGCCCCGGCCAGCACAATGCGCAGCGGATTAAGGCGCCCACGCCCGGCCGTACCGATCAGCCACACCAGCGTTCCCGCCACGGCGGCGCCGGCAAAGGCGCACCAGACCAACGCGTTGAGGGAAGCCAGTGAGAATACGGCGCTGCACAGGATAATACAGAAGGTGGCTCCGGCATTGATGCCGAACAGGCCAGGTGACGCCAGCGGGTTGCGCGTCAGCGCCTGCATCAGCGCGCCCGCAACGGCCAGACTGGCCCCCACGGCCAGCGCCATCAGCGTACGCGGCAATCGGGAGGTGGTCACCAGAATATGCTGGAGGTTCATACTATCGTGCCGGGTCAGCGCCGCCAGCACCTGCGGCAGTGATATCCAGTTGGCCCCGGCCATCAGGCTGAGCAACACGGCCATCAGGAGCAGCAGCGCCAGGATGCACAGTTTCATCGCTGGCGTCATGCTGGCTGCCCCGTAATCAGCAGGCGTTCGATATCTTCCAGCACCGCATTCGCGGCGATAATCCCGCCGGAGAGTACCCAGGTCACGCTGTCCACCTGCCACACCTGGTGGTGTTGCGGCGCCTGCATCTGTTTCCAGAGTGGATGACTGACCAGCGTGCGGTAATTATCCCGCACCACCGATTTTTCCGCGTGCAGCATGACAAAAAACAGATCGGCATTGACCACCGGCAGACTTTCGCGGCCGCTGAGTTTGATCGACACACCTGTTGCCTGGCGTGCGGCCTCATTCCAGTGAAAGCCGAGTTCGCTGAGGATCATGCCGGGAAAACTCTGCGGCAGATAGCTACGCAGATGGTCCGCACGGATATCCAGCACGGAGACCGTCAGCGGCCAGCGTGCTGCATAGTGCTGTTCCAGTAACTGACGCAGGCGATTAACGCGCTGTTGCCAGCGGAGTAGCAACGCGGCAGCTATCTGCTGACGATTGACCGCCCGGCCCACCGCCTCAACGGTCTGCTTAAATTCGTAGACGTTATCGAGCATCACCAGCGGCGCGATCTGCTTCAGCAGCGGCGCGATCGCCTGGTGGCGAAAGCGCGAGGCAATAATCACATCTGGCCGCAGCAGCACGATATCTTCAAGGCTGGGCTGGGTTTCCAGCCCGACGTGCGGCACACCGTTTAATGCCGTGCGCAGATAGCGGTAGGTGGGCTTTTCACTCCAGGAATCCACCACGGCGCAGGGGGTGATCCCCAGCGCCACGATGGCATCGGTCGCCCCCTGAAACAGGGTGATCACGCGCAAGGATGCGGTGCCCTGCGCCCTGAGCGGCAACAGCGCACCGGCGGCCAATATGCCAAGGCCTAGTCGCAGCACCCTGCGGCGGTCATTATGGGTGACATCAGAAATCAACGTTGTAACCCAGCGTCACCGTACGGCCACGGCCGGAGAAGTAGCGGTCCGGCTCCACCAGGGCACTCTGCGAATAATAGGTGATGTACTGCTTATCAAACAGGTTAGAGATTGCCAGGTTGACCCGTCCACGCGGCAGTTTATAGCCTACGGCGGCATCCACCAGCGCGTAACCGCTGAAGTCTTTATCCTCTTCATCAAACTCGCGGCTTAACGCCCAGTTGGCCTGAATAAAGGAGCTCCACTGCGGCGTCCAGTTCGCCGACCAGCTGGCAATAATGCGGTCCGGCGAAACATTCAGACCATCGAGTTTGGCATCCAGGCTACCGTTTTCATCACTGTCATAGCGGCCGCGCATATGCGAATAGCTAAGTTTCAGGCGGTGATCATCATTGACCGCATAACCCAGGGTGCCTTCGAAGCCGTCGATTTCGGTTTTCTCACGGCGCGTTACGTAGACATCCCCCACGCGGTCAACACGGCTACCCAGCTTTGAGCGGGACTGGTAGTAGCTCAGTTCAAAATCAAACGGCTGCTGATCGATACGGAAACCGTATTCGGTATTCTCGGTCACAATCGGTTGCAGGTTCAGGAAGGTCCCTGCACTCATCCCCGGCTGGTTAATGCCGCGCAGCACACGGCCGACATCCGGCATGGCAAAGCCCTGAGAGTAGTTGGCAAACAGGCTGAGTGGCTCAACGGGCGTCCATACCGCGCCAACGTTATACAGCGTTTTATCGAAACTCGGTTTCCCGCCGCCGACCGTCACACTGTTGGCGCTGGCGATGGTCTGGTAGCTGTCGATATCCAGGCGTGCATATTCATAGCGCACGCCACCGGACAGTTTGAGTGAGTCCACGGGGGCGACTTCAAGCTGCACAAACGGCGACAGATCGGTGTATTTAATTTCCGGTACATAGGTGCGATGTGTGCCCCACAGATCCTGCTTAGACTGGTCGAACAGCGTATCGAAGCCCAGGGTGACTTTCAGGTAGTCGTCCCAGATATCGTCTTTGGTCAGCGCCATTTTGGTGCCGTACTTGGTGGTGACCGCGCGCGACTGATCGTACAGCGTCCCCACCGGGGCAATGTTGGCATCCTGGAAGGAGCCGGACAGCGTTGATCCGAACAGGGCTTCATACTGCTGGTAATACGCCAGCGCCGACAGTTTCATGCCGGCCAGATTGTAGTTGTCGTAGGTTATCGCCGTGCTCCAGACCTCATTATGTGGCGCTTCGCCTTCCGGCGTGCCCTTGATCGAGGTGGTCGGGATGCCGCGTTCGCGGTCGCCGGTGACGCTGAGATAATCATTTTTGCCTTTGAGCTGGTAGTAGCTGGCGCTGAGCTGAATGCGCTGATCGTCATCCAGCCAGTAACCGACTTTGCCTAACAGATCATAAGCGCGGGAGTTCATCAGATCGCCCTGGGTGTTATCCACTCCCACCGGGCGGTTATTGCCATCCAGATACAGCCCCTGATCTTCATAGCTTACCGAGAACAGGTAATCGAGATACTCTTCGCGCCCGTCAACGCCATAGGTGGTTTTGTACCCCATGGTGTCGCCTTTGAGCTGCGAGGTCGGAGATGAGGCTTCCACGCCAAAATGCTGATTAAAGGCACCCGGTTCCGGCCGTTTGGTGATCAGGTTAATCACCCCGCCCGCGGCACCAATGCCGTTGCTGGCGTTGGCACCGTGGATCACCTCAATACGTTCGATCATTGAGGCATCAATGGTGTGCATTTCGCGCCCGGTAGGACGCAGCGGGTTCGACTGGGGAATACCATCAATCATCACCAGCGGGATGCGGCCGCGCAGGGTTTCGCCGCTGCCGCTCATTTTCTGACGGCTGGGGGAAAACGACGGTAACAGGTTGCTTAAAATCTGTGAGGTATCAGAGGTGATCTGCCGCTGCTGTTCAATCTGCTGTTGGGTAATGATGGTGATGACCTGCGGGGAATCTTTCTTCTCACTGGCGGTACGGCTGGCGCTGACCACCATATCTCCCCCGCTATCGGCTGTTTCTTCAGCATAAAGTGGCCCTGCCATTAATAACGGCATCAGCGAACATAGCGCCCTGACTTTCATCTCACGATCCTTTTTACCTGGAGGAAAACCCGCATTGATGCAGGTTAAATGTGCCAAAGGGCACCAGTGGGAATGCGAATGCGATTATTATCATTATCATTTACGGTAACAATAGGAATAATTAGACATTCTTCCTTACATATTCCTTACACCAAAAGTGAAAAGCTGCTTTAATTTGACTTAACAGACTGATGAAAAACAGAAAACATCGGTTTTCGCCTCTGCTGATGCGTCTCTGAACGAACGCTGTTTTTTGCCGATAAATGTGACGCAGATCACCTTCACCCGTCTCAAAAAAACAGAACTGGCGCGTAAACAGGACCAAAAAATGCCCGTGTTACCGTCTTAAAAGACGATTTATGAATTTTTTTCATCACTTCTATACACCAGACGTTCTCAATCGTATGGCGCTAATCCCCTATGATGGACAGATATCAATGTAGAGGAAAATAAGATGATCGAGATTATTAAACACGGCAGTAAACCTGCGGCAGCTGGCCCGGCAGACTATTTCACCGGTAAGGTGGAAATCAACGCACCGTTCAGCGCTACTGAACCGGCCCGCGTGGGCGGTGCGACCGTGACGTTTTCCGCCGGGGCGCGCACGGCGTGGCACACTCACCCGCTGGGGCAAACGCTGATTGTCACCGCAGGCCAGGGCTGGGTGCAGGAGTGGGATAAGGAAGCACAGGCGATTACCACCGGGGATATCGTCTGGATCCGCCCGGGTGTGAAGCACTGGCACGGTGCAGGAGCGGATACCACCATGACGCATATTGCGATTGCTGAGGCGCAGGACGGTAAAGCGGTCGACTGGCTGGAGCATGTGAGTGAGGCGCAGTATCAGCGCTAATGGCTGACTTTGATGGCTGACCTTCTCCGGTCAGCCCCGCCAGACCTGAACACAAGCCCCCTACCCGTGAATGCCGTCAGGCGCTACACTGCCTGCCTTCCCCCTGAGATGTGCCGAGGACTCGCGTGTTAAAAGATAATTTCAACGATCTTATTTCACTGATGGTGGTGGCGCGCGAACGCAGTTTCACCAAAGCGGCCGCGAAACTCGGGGTCTCTCAGTCGGCGCTCAGCCACTCGATTCGGGCGCTGGAAGAGCGGCTTGCCCTGCGCTTGCTCACGCGCACCACTCGCAGTGTGGCCCCCACCGAAGCCGGTGAGCGCTTGATTAATTCCATTGGCCCGCGTTTGACAGAAATAGAGTCTGAGCTGATCGCCATTACAGAAATGCGCGACAAACCCGCCGGTAATATTCGACTGACGGCCGGAGAGCACGCGGCGCAATCCACCATCTGGCCTGCCCTGCAACCGTTTCTGCACCAGTACCCCGATGTGAATGTGGAAATCACCGTCGATAATACCCTGACGGATATTGTCAGCGGCCGCTACGATGCCGGAGTGCGTTTAGGTGAGCAGGTGGCGAAAGATATGATCGCAGTGCGTATCGGGCCTGACTGGAGTATGGCGGTGGTCGGTTCACCGGATTATTTCGCCCGCTATGGTCGCCCGCAAATACCGCAGGATTTGCAGCAGCACAACTGTATTAATATGCGCCTGCCGACCATGGGCGGGTTATATGCGTGGGAATTTAAGAAGGATCAGCGGGAAATACGCGTGCGGGTTGAAGGGCAGCTGATTGTGAATTCGCTGGTGCCACGCATTGATGCCGCCCTCTCCGGCCTGGGACTGGCCTGCTTACCGGAAGATACCGTCGCCGATCACCTTGCCAGCGGCACACTTGAGCGTGTGCTGCTCGACTGGAGCGAACCCTTTGCGGGCTATTATCTCTATTATCCCAGCCGTAAGCAGCATACAGCGGCTTTTTCGCGCATGATTGAGGCACTGCGCTATCCGCGCCAGCACGCGTTTGCCGCCCCCGCTGCCCCCTCCCTTTAAACACGCAGTTTCCGCTTTTACTGCCTCTTACAGCAGTAAACTGTGACCTCCCCCGCGATAAATGACCGGTTTTGGCTAAAACCGGAAAAAATCCCCGCGTTGATGTTCAGTTTTCCGGTTTTCTTTCCCTGACGATAATCACTCCATCAGGCTGCGGCTGCCGCCGTAGCTCAACTATCCCTGTAGGGGTAAAGGAGAGCGTGATGGAAACTTCGGGTAAAATTAACGTCGGTGTACTGGGCTGCGGGCCGATCTCGCAGGCGGGTCATTTTGAATCCTGTATCAAAGCCAGTAACGCCCGGTTGTATGCCATTTGCGACAGCGCCGATGACCTGCGCCAGCGCATGGCCGCGATGTGGGCGCCGGAAGTGGCGTATGCCGATTATCAGCAGATGCTGGATGATGAAAAGGTCGATGCGATTATTATCGCCACCGCCGATGCGTTCCACGTGCCCCTGGCGATTAAAGCGTTAAAAGCAGGCAAACACGTGCTGTGTGAAAAACCCCTCGGGATCACGGTAGAAGAGAGCGAAGAGCTGGTACACATTGCGCAGACCAGCGGCAAATTATTGCAGGTCGGCCATATGAAACGCTTCGATGGCGGCATTCAGGCGGCGCGTGATTTCGTTCAGCAGGAGATGGGCCAGGCGGTGGCGTATAAAGGCTGGTATGGCGATAACAGCCACCGTTACACTGTCACCGATGCAGTGCAGCCAAAAATGATTACCAGCGCGGCAAAACGCAAACCCAGCGTCGATCCGAAAGCGGACCTGCAACAATACTACCTGCTGGCACACGGCAGCCATCTGGTGGATACCGCCTTTTACATTAATGGCACCATCACCGATGTGGAAGCGCGTTTCCTGCATCGCGGCGGGGTCCACTGCTGGTTTATTGATATCGGTTTTGCCAACGGCGCGCTTGGCCAGCTTGATCTGAGCGTTGGTGTACGCATGGACTGGCATGAAGGTTTCCAGCTTTATGGCGAAAATGGCAGCGTGCTGGCAAAAACCTATAACCCGTGGCTGTTCAAATCCAGCGATGTCGATATTTTCCATGAAAAAACGGCATGCTGGCAGCGCCCGTTAGCCGCCGATGGTCATTTTTATCGCCGCCAGCTGGAGGCCTTTGCCCACGCTATCCTCACTGAACAACCGGTGACCGGTACCAGCGTGGAGGAAGGTCTGCATGTGGTTCAGGTGCTGGCCGCTATCCAGCAGTCGGTACGGGAAGGTCGCAGTGTATCGGTCACCAGCGCGCGGGGGTCTGTCTGATGTATAGCGGCATATTCTCGAAAACGTTCGCCACCGCCAGCGTGGATGAAAACTTCGCCCTGATAAAACAGTGTGGCTTTCAGGCCACCCAGTTTAACTACGCCAGCGCCGGGCTGCCCTCCCTGCCCACGGCCGTCCCGGAAAACATCCTCGACGAGATCAACGCCGCACGCGTTAAACATCAGATAAAAATGGAAGCCATCTCAGCGACCTTTAATCTGACGCATCCCGACGCGGCGGTGATTGCACGGGGGATGGCATCACTGGAGACCATTGCGGCATCGGCCGCCCGTCTGCACTGCCCGCTGTTAACACTGTGCAGCGGCACGCTGGATGCCGATGACCAGTGGCGCGCGCACCCGGAGAACAACAGCCCCGCCGCCTGGCGCACACTGTTACGCTCGATGGAACAGGCGCTGGCGATAGCCGACCAGTACCAGGTCAACCTCGGTATTGAGCCGGAGCTGGCCAATATTGTGAACTCCGCTGCCCGGGCGCGTCAGTTGATCGATGAACTTCAGCACCCGCGCCTGAAAATTATTTTTGACCCGGCAAACCTGTTTGAACAGGCGGATGCGGCGCAGCAGCAGCGCGTGATGGGTGAGGCCCTGGATCTGCTCGCCCCGGCCATTGCCATTGCCCATGCTAAAGACCGTGATGCCCGCGGTGAGTTTGTTACCGCCGGGCACGGGGTACTCGATTATCCGTGGTATATCAACGCGCTGCATACCGCCGGGTTTGACGGCTGTGTGGTCACGCACGGCCTGCCAGCGGACGATGCCGCTGGCGTCAGTGCTCTGCTGGCGCGCCTGATACCGCAGACGGGAGGGGTTCATGCTTAGTACCTTTACGCATCAGGGGCTGGCGCTAACTTACAGCGATAATCGTGCGGCGGGCCCGGTGCTGGTGTTCCAGCACGGTCTGACCGGGGACCACCAGCAGACACGTCAAAGTTATACAGCCGAAGACTGCCGCCTGATCACTCTCGAATGCCGCAGTCATGGCGGTTCTGCGCAGGGGGATGAAGCGCAGCTGGGCATTATCCCGTTCGCCAGCGATCTGAGCGCGTTGCTCGATCACCTGGAGATTGAACAGGCGCATTTTGCCGGTATTTCAATGGGGGCGGCCATCGTTGCCCGGTTGGCCGCACAGCAGCCGCAGCGCGTGAGCAGCCTGACGCTGGTGCGCCCGGCCTGGCACCAGCGGCGCAGCCCCGCCAATATGGTGCCGTTTGCCCTCGCGGCCGATTATTTGCACTATTTCCCGGTGCACACCGGCCTTGAGGCCTTCCGTGAGTGCGGCCTGTTCATCACCCTGGCTGCCCTGTCCCCTGATAATGCCAGTGCGCTGGAGGCGCTGTTCAGCAAGGGCGTGGACCCGCAGTTACTGCGGCGTCTGGTGTTATGCGATCCGGGTTTCGACAGCGAAGCACTGCGTGCCCTGCCGGTTTCACGTCGAGTGGTAGGCTGCGCGGAGGATGAGATCCACCCGCTGGCACTGGCGCAGGCGGTGGCTGCCGATCTGCACGTTTCATGTGATGAAATCACAGCCAAATCCCGCGATAAAGCAGCCTATTTCGCCGAACTGACCGCCATCCTTCAGCAGCAGATACACGCATAACCCTCAGATTACTCAATCCACAGCTGGCTGAAGTCTGGCCAGCCTAACGTACTGAGATCGCGCCAGGTAAAGGCAGAGTCCGATTCGTAATCCAGCCAGTGATGGAACAGCGGCAACAGCCAGCGCTGCTGGGTGATGCGCATAAACCAGCGGGCGATGGCGGGCATAAAGCGCTCGTTCTCGTGCTGGCTGTATTGCTGGATCAGCAGATGCAGGCTCTGCGTCATCTCCTGCGGCAGATGTTTTAACACCGGGTCCGGGATCATCCAGCTCAGGGCCGAATAAATATCGTCGAAGTCGATCATAAAGTTGCTCAGCCACAGATCGGCCCCTTCCACTTTCCCGCTCATAAACTCCAGCCAGCTGACCTGTTTGATCTGGCAGCTGATGCCATGCTGCTGAAGGATAGCGACAATGCCACGCGCCAGCTCACTCAGCTCCGGTTGTTCAAAAGTGGCCAGCACCAGCGGGCGATTATTGCCAAAGGAGGGGTTCGGCTGGCCGTAATCGATAATACGGTGGTTCCAGTCCGGCAGCATCCCGGTGGCATAAGCCAGCGCCGTTGAGTAGTTTGGCGTCAGCTGGCTGCGGCGCAGAATATCCAGCGGTTGCAGCACCTCATTGAGAAAACGCCGCCAGTGCATATCCGCGCAGTGACCTTCACTGTCAATCAGAAGGAAACAGCCGCCCTGCTCCAGCTTGCGTTCGGTGGGCTTATTGATCGACTCGGCCTGATGCGTATGCAGCAGCGTGATAAAGCTCATGTTCAGCTCCTGCGTATCGAAGCGATAGACATTCACCTCGTCGATCATCGGCCTGCTCTGGTGGTAGTGACTGTTGCGCCGCAGACAGAGAACGGTATCGCTATGCTCGCTGATGCAAAACGGGCCGCTGCACAACCACTGACCATTACGCGTTTTGAATAGCCGCGCGGCCAGTACCGAAAGCAGACCGGGGAAGTTTTCCAGTGGCCGCTGTAGCAGAAAGCTTAGTTTCAATTCACCATCGAGTGAAATCTCGCTGATATCGCTAAACAGAGCGCGAAATTGCGCCGAATGGCGGGCATGTTCAAGGCAGCGGCGTACCTCATCCGCATTGATTTTACTGCCGTCTGAAAAGTGCAGGTTTTTACGCAGAAAAAACTGCCACTGAGTAAAGCTGTCGTTGTGCAACCAGTAGTGCGCCAGGTCCGGCACCACCGCACGCTGAAAGGGATCGTAACGCGTCAGGCCGCTAAAGCACTGGCGGATCAGGTGGCGCTCGGTGCGACGCTGCGGCAGCAGCGGATTCAGCCCGTCAATCGCCCGGTAATACGGGATTTTAAGCTGCACTTCATCGTTGGTGATAAAGGTGCCGAAATTATCGCGGATCAGATCTTTGATCTTCGGACTGCTGCCGCCGACCATTTTCAGCGCTTTATCGAACTGGCTGTGCTCCAGTAAGTCGCTGAGATTGTGCTGTTGCAGCGCCTGCGGGGTGATCAAAAAGCGTAACGAAGAGCGTTTTCCCCGACCGCGCTGGGGCTGCCAGTCTATCCACCCTGATTCCCGCATCCGGCTTAACAGAATGCGCGCATTACGCGGCGTACTGCTCAGGGCATGTGCCACTTCATCCACCTGCAAATGCGCAACATCATGCGCGGCGTAAAGCATATAGAGTCGCTGAAAATGCTCACCCAGTGCGGCCATCATCTTACCTGTTTTGCTGTTTTTTCCTATTTTAGGGCAAGACATGTTGCCTGACTGTGATCGTATTCATATTCATTTCCGGTTTTAACGAAAACCGGAAATGAATTTATCCGTGGCGCTGTGTTTTTAAGCGACAGCAAAAAATCAATGATGAAGATAAGGCGGGTCAGCCTGTTGGCCCGAATTAATCGACTCTGTGAACAAGGACATGATGATGACCACAACCCCACGTACCCACTGCCTGCAACAGCTGCCTACTGACCGCCTCCTGGCTGAAATGTCGGTATGGTCAGCCGACCTCGCCCATCTGGCCGATGACATCACTCGCGTCGATGAACTGGCGGATATCTACCATGTTGACGTTGCTGACGGCCACTTTACCCCCTCAATGCTGTTTTTCCCGGACCTGGTGGCGGCGCTGCGCAAGGTCACCACCAAACCGCTGCATGTTCACCTGATGGTATCCGACGCGATCCTGCTGGAGCAGATCGACCAGTTTGCCGAGGCCGGTGCCGATATCATCTCGATTCAGGGGGAAAATCAGCCCATCGAACAGGCGCTGGCGCGGATTGAGCACCACGGCTGTGCCGCCGGGATGGTGTTGCAACTGCATACCCCGGTCAGCGATTTAACGCCGTATCTCTCCCGCCTGGCGTTTGTCACCCTGCTCGGCACGCGCATGGGAGTCAAAGGTCAGGGACTGGCCGATGAGGCTCACGACCGGCTGCAACAGGCACGCCGTCTGATCCAGGATTCCCCTGCGCAGCAACACATCTTCCTCGCGGCCGATGGTGCCATCCGTGAACATACCGTGCCGGAACTGCGTCGCAGCGGAGCGGATACCGTGGTCATGGGATCGCTGGCGTTTAATGCCCCCGACTACCCGGCCACTATGAACTGGATACGCACCCTGCCGTAAGTCACCCGATCTTATTGCTGTACCCCCTACTGACCGACCGAGAGGCTGCATAATGATTAACACACTTATAAATGAAACATTAATCTGCCTTGATTTACACGCCACCCGCAAAGAGCAGGTGTTCAGCGAGATGGCTGAACTGCTGTTCCGTGCCGGCAATATTACGGATAAAGCGCAGTTTATTGCCGATGTGCAGGCGCGCGAAGCCATTGCGAACACCGGGTTTGAAGATGGGATTGCCATTCCTCATGCAAAAAGTGCCGCGGTGAAACACCCCGCCGTCGCTATCGGCATCAGCCGTCAGGGCATCGATTATGGTGCTGAAGACGGCCAGCCCAGCCGCCTGTTCTTTATGATCGCCTCGCCTGAGCAGGGTGCCGACCACCATATCGAAGTGCTGGCGGCATTCTCCGGGAAGTTTATTGAGGACGGTTTCAGTGAACGTCTGCTGGCCGCCGACAGCCCGGCGGCCGTCATGGCGCTGCTGACCGCCCCCACGCAGACGTCTGCGTCCACGGTTACCGCAACCAAAGGCTTGCTGATCGGCGTTACCGGCTGCCCGACCGGGATCGCGCACACTTACCTGGCGGCGGAAGCGCTGGAACAGGGAGCACGTGAACTGGGTTACCAGATTATTGTCGAAACCAACGGCTCCATCGGCGTGCGTAACAGCCCGACGGCACAGCAAATTGCCGAGGCCGACGCCATTCTGGTGTGCAGTGATAAACAGGTGGAGATGGCGCGTTTTGCCGGGAAGAAGCTGATTCAAACCCCGGTCAAAGCCCCGATTAAAGCTGCGCAGCAGGTGATCCGCCAGGGGCTGGAAGCCCCGTTGTATCAGGCTGATAAATCTTCCGGCAGCAGCAGCGCGGCTGCGCAGCCTTCAGGACGCAGCGATATCTACCGTTTTCTGATGAACGGCGTGTCGCATATGATCCCCTTTGTGGTCACCGGTGGGCTGATGATCGCTCTGTCGCTGGCCATTGGCGGCCAGCCCGGCCCTTCCGGCATGAGTATTCCCGAAGGCAGTATCTGGCAGTCGGTGCTGGATGTCGGTGTGGTGGCCTTCAAACTGATGATCCCGATCCTTTCCGCCTATATCGCTTACGCTATCGGCGACCGCTCCGCGCTGGCCCCCGGTTTTATCGGCGGCTGGATTGCCAATACTGGCAGTTTCTACGGCGCAGAAGCGGGAACCGGGTTTATCGGTGCGATCCTCGCCGGGCTGATTGTGGGCTATGTGGTGCGCTGGCTGGCTACACGCCGTTACCCCAAAATGGTACAACCGCTCGTACCGATCCTGATCGTTCCCCTTACGGGTACGCTGTTTATTGCCGGGCTGTTTATTTTTGTGATTGGCGCACCGATTTCCAGCGCCATGACCGGAATGAATCATCTGCTGGTGTCGCTGAATGGCAGTAGCCTGGTGCTGCTGGGTATTGTGATAGGCGGCATGGCCGGGTTTGATATGGGCGGGCCGGTGAATAAAGTCGCCTTCCTGTTCTGCCTGAGCATGCTGACGGCAGGCCATGCGGAGTATATGGGCGCAATTACCTGCGCCATTCCGGTAGCCCCGCTGGGGATGGGTCTGGCCACGTTCCTGTCCCGTAAGCTGTCGCTGTTTGCCGGTGAAGAGAATGAAGCCGGTAAAGCCTCGTTTGCGATGGGTCTGGTGGGTATTTCTGAAGGGGCCATTCCGTTTGCGGCACGCGACCCGCTTAGCGTGATCCCGGCTAACGTGATCGGCAGTATGGCGGCAGCGGTGATGGCGTTCCAGTTGGGCATCACCAATCAGGTTGCGCACGGCGGGCCAATTGTGGTCCTGCTGGGCGCGATGAACAAACCGTCACTGGCCCTGCTGACCATGTTTACCGGTGCTCTGCTGACGGCGGTAATTGCCATTGCGGTGAAATATATGCGCGTGAAGGCGGCACAGAATAAGCGCGCCGTCACCACAGCCTCCATGCAAAAATCCGCCACCCACTAACCCCCCCGACAGAGCGAGCCGGAAGGCTCGCTCTGCATGGTCAGCCCTGTTTATCAACGCTGAATGCGATGTCTTTCGTTGCGTCAAGCACCTGCAAACGCGAGGTCAGCGCTTCCCGAATAGAGTGATACGCCTTGCTGCCCAGCGCCAGACGAAACGGCGGGTTATCGAGATCCGCTGCGGCAATAATCGCCTCCACGGTTTTTTTCGCATCACCATTAATCGCAATGCTGCCATCGGCAATCCCCCGCCGCACGGCTCCTGCGGGTGTGTTGTCGTAGCACGCCATCGGTTCAGCGATATCAATCCCGGTGACAAACGGTGTATCGGTCGGCCCCGGTTCGGCTAGCAGGAAATCGATACCGAACGGCGCAACCTCCTGCGCGACGGACTCAATAAACCCTTCAATCCCCCATTTACTGGCGTGATAAAGGCTGAAATTAGGCCAGGCGATTTGCCCACCCTCCGAAGAAATTTGCACAATCCGCCCTCCTCCCTGTTGGCGCAGAAACGGCAATGCGGTGCGGATCAGCTGCACTGAACTGGTGAGGTTGGTGGCGATTTGCCGTGCGATCTGCGCGTCACTGACCTCCTCCGCTGCGCCAAACAGCCCGTAGCCTGCGTTACTGACCAGCACATCGATACGCCCGGCGCGGTCGAAGGCCTGCTGTATCACCGTGCGCATCGTGGCGGTATCCGTGACATCCAGCAGCACGACCGAGAGCTGTTCTCCCCAGCGGGCTAACAGATCGTCCAGCGGGCCGTGCCTGCGCAGGGTGGCAATCACGCGGTCGCCCCGCTGCAGCAGGCGTTCTGTCATCAGACGCCCCAGGCCTGTCGAGGTGCCGGTAATAAACCATGTTTTGTTGCTCATCGCTGCTCTCCATCAATGTTGTTTACTCACCCGCACAGCTTATGGCACGCTGACAGGCATGATAAGACTCAACAATTGGCATGAAGAGGTGAAATGAAATCACCAATACGAACCCCCTCGATCTCTGATCTCAAAGCCTTTATCGCCGTGGCAGAGCAACGCAGTTTTCGCCGGGCGGCAGAATTATCAGGCGTCACGCGCTCAACCTTGAGTCATGCTATTCGCGGGCTGGAAGAGCGCCTTGGCGTGCGCCTGCTGCACCGCACCACGCGCAGCGTGGCATTGACCGATGCCGGAGAAAAGCTGCTGCGGCGCATTACACCCCACCTCAACGGGCTGGAGCAGGCGCTTGAGGAGGTAGCGGATGCTCAGGGACAATTACTGGGAACGCTGCGGATTAACGGCGGTGAAGAGGCGATTCAGCAGCTACTGATGACCGTCATCCCGGAGTATCAGGCACGTTATCCGGGTGTGGAGCTGGATCTGGTGGTGGATGGCAGGCTGGTGGACATTGTGGCACAGGGGTTTGATGCAGGGATCCGGCTGGCGGAGGATGTGGCCGCCGATATGATCGCCGTGCGTTTTGGTGAGGATATCCGGTTTGTTGCCGTGGCCTCACCCGCCTATCTGGCGCAGCATCCGGCCCCCGGCGTGCCCGATGATCTGGCACAGCATCGCTGCATTCGCCAGCGTCTGCCCGGCGGCAGGCGTTATCGCTGGGAATTTTCGCGCCACGGGCAGCAGGTTGCGCTGGATGTTCCCGGCACGCTGACGCTGAACAGCTCAGCCCTGATGGCCGGAGCCGCCCTCCAGGGGCTGGGGATCGCCTATGTGCCAGAAAGCCATGTGCGGGAAGCGCTCAATCAGGGCACGCTGGTCAGGGTACTGGAGGCATGGTGCCCGCCAGTCCCTGGTTTATGCCTCTATTTCCCGGCGAATCGCCATATGCCCGTCAGCCTGAGGGCGCTGGTAGATATGATCAAACGCCAGAGTCCGGTTACACCAGATACTGTTTAAACCAGGCGATGGTTCTCTCCCACGCCAGATCTGCCGCCGCTTTGTCATAACGCGGCGTCGAATCATTATGAAAACCGTGGTTCACGCCTTTATACACATAGCCTTCGTAGACTTTATGATGCTCTTTCAGCGCAGCTTCATAGGCCGGCCAGCCCTCGGTAATCCGTGTATCCAGCTCCGCATAATGCAGTAGCAGCGGCGCTTTGATTTTGGCCACATCTTCCGCTTTCGGCTGGCGACCATAAAACGGCACGGCAGCGCCCAGTTCGGGATAGGCCACGGCCGCCGCATTCGCCACCCCGCCGCCATAACAGAAGCCGGTTATGCCCACTTTGCCGCTGGCACCATCGTGCTGCATCAGAAACTCAATCGCCGCAAAAAAGTCGTTCATCAGCTTTGTCGGGTCAATCTGCTGTTGCAGCTCGCGCCCTTTCTCATCATTGCCCGGATAGCCGCCAACCGAACTCAATCCGTCCGGGGCCAGCGCAATAAAGCCGGCTTTCGCCACCCGCCGCGCCACATCCTCGATATACGGGTTCAGCCCGCGATTTTCATGCACCACCACCACTGCAGGCACCTTCCCCGTGACTTTCGCCGGACGGACGAGGTAACCCTTCACGCTCCCGTGTCCCTGCGGGGACGGGTAGTGAATATACTCCGCGAGAATATCGGGATCGGTAAACTCAACCTGCTGCGCATAGGCATAATTCGGCGTCAGTAAGGTGCCGAGTGCCGCCGCCGACAGGCCACCGACAACAAACTTCGCCGCGATATCCAGAAACTCACGTTTCGTGATTTTACCGTGTACATAGAAGTCAAAATATTCGAGCAGTTCAGGAGGGAAATCTTTTGCCGTCATACGTGTCATTAGCCAGGCTCCGTACGGTGCATAAAACGTGGGGCCGACGTTGCTGGTCGGCCCGGTTTGGCAGGATAGCGCGTGAGTTACAGTTCCACGCTGTGACCCTGAATATCAGGAATAGCCTTAATCAGCCCCTGTTGCAAGTACCACTCAGCAACATGCTGAATATGCTGGCGCTGCTCTGCCCCTACTGACGACAGCGGAACAGTATTGACCTCGCCCAGCCGATCGCCCAGCCCTTCGCCCAGACGGCCCATCTGTTGTGCCCAGATTTTCCCGGCTTCATGCGGGTGCGCTTTGGCCCAGACATTCTGCTCTTTCATCACCTGCCAGACGATCTTCACCACGTCCGGATGCTGGCGGTTAAACTGCTCAGTGACAAAGTAACCCACGGCGTTCTCCGATCCCAGCTGTTTGCCATTGGTCAGCAGACGCCCTTCGTAGCTCTGACGCGCCAGCGACAGGAACGGGTCCCACACCGCCCAGGCATCCACATGACCGCCGACAAAGGCACTGCCGCTGTCCGTCGGCGTCAGGTACTCTTTCTGTACTTCGCTCTCTTTGATCCCGGCCGTCTGCAACGCGCGTGACAGCAGATACTCTCCCGTGCCACCCTTGTTCACCGCCACTTTTTTACCGCGCAGGTCCGCCAGCGTTTTCAGCGTGGAATCGTTGCGCACCACAATGCCTTCTCCATCAGGCGACATCGCCTGATAACCAAAGAACACCAGCGGCAGCCCGGCGGCAATGGCGGTGACAAAGGCCGTGGAGCTGCCGGTGGTCATATCAATGGCATTGGCATTCATTGCTTCATAGGCGGGTGCCGCTGATGAGAACGGCCCTGCCCATTCCAGTTTTACGTTGTGCGCAGCCAGCGCTTTTTCCAGGCTGCCATTCTCTTTCGCCAGCGCCAGGTCGGTCGGTGCCCGTAAAAAACCTATTCTCAGTGTGATCTCGTCTGCGGCCTGCGCCGTCATTGTTACGCCTAACGCCGCAGCGACCAGCCAGCGCAGCACTCCCTTATTCATGCCTGTACTCCATTGTCGAGCGCAACGTTAATCCGCAGCGCCTGGGTGATAAATCGGGCGGCCAACAGATCGTCGGCCTGCTGTTGCTGCTCTGCCAGCAGTTCCGGGGTCACCCGGTGAATGCCCCACGGGCGGGATCGAATAGTCGAGAGCCAGCTGGTGACGCTGAGTGAGCCGGGAAGATGCCGATGGATCAGCTCCGCGGCCTGCTGACTGTTGCTGGCGATCCAGCGGTCATTCTCGGCCAGTACCGTCAGCAGGATTTCCGCCTGCTGCGCAGACTGATGCAGCCAGCGTTCACGGCACCAGAACAGGGAACGGTTGCGGATCACCTCGCCCACCTGAACAAGGCAGCGCACCTTTTTAGCATCCTGTGCCGCGGTTAGCCAGGGATCGATAGCCGCCCACAAATCCACCCGTCCCTCGCGCAGCGCACGGGCAGACTCACTGCCGTTAAGGTCAACCAGCTGGATATCGTCCAGTGTCAGCCCGTTCTGCAACAGCAGCCGGGCGAGGAAATGGTCGGTAAACGATCCTTTCATGCAGGCGATGCGCGCGCCTTTGAGATCGCTGGCGCTCTGACGCGGCCCGTCTTTCATCCCGAGCAGCGCGCAGTTTGCCGTCCGGTCGGGTGAGGCCGCCAGATAGGCCACGTCCAGACCGTTGCCCTGTGCCAGCAGCGGCGGCGTGGACCCGGTGCCGACGACATCCAGCCGTTGTTCTGCCAGAAAAGTGGCACTGTCGCCCCCATGCAGATAATCCGTCCAGACCACGCCGCCCTGCGCTGCCAGTGCCGTTTCCAGCACGCCGCGATGGCGCAGAATAAACAGTGAAAGATTGTTCGGGTGACTGCCAATACGTAACGTCATCCACGATCCTCCTGCTGCCCCACCGGGCTGTCCCACAGGTTGCTCCAGGTGAAGGTATTACCGGAATCATCAGCCACGTGCGTCACCGCGGGCGCGTCCAGCGACAGACGCGGTAACACCAGCTGGCTGAAGCGTTGTGCTTCCTCCACCAGCGGGAAACCGGACAGGATAAACACCTCTACGCCGGCCTGCTGATAGTCACGCAGTACGCGTTCAACGGTTTCCGGGCTGCCGACAATCGCGGTACCCGGCCCCGGACGGACCAGACCGATGCCAGCCCACAGATTCGGGTAAATCTCCAGCTCACGCGGGTTTTCCGGGCGGGCGTTATTGTGCAGTGCGCTCATGCGTGCCTGACCGACAGAATCCGATCCGGCGGCCAGCGCGTGGCAGGCAGCAATCGCTTTATCGTCCATTGAACGGTACAGCTCCTCCACCGCCTGCCACGCGGCTTCATCCGTTTCCCGCAGGATCACATACAGACGAATGCCAAAGCGCAGCGTGCGCTGATGCTGAAGCGCTTTCTGTTTCACGGCGGCAATTTTCTCTGCGGCCTGCGGCGGCGTTTCACCCCAGGAGAGATAGGTATCAATATGTTTTGCCGCAACGTCCTGCGCTGCCTCCGATGAACCGCCGAACCATAGCGCAGGCGGTGGGTAGCCACCGTTGCCCAGCGCCAGACGGGCGTTGCTGATATGCAGGTGTTCACCTTCGAAATCCACCGTCTGTTCTGCCAGCAACGGCTTCAGCACTGTAAGAAACTCATCGCTTAACTGGTAGCGCTGGTCGTGTTCAAGATGCAGACCATACGCACCCAGGGTATTTTTATCGCCGCTCACCACATTGAGCAGCACGCGTCCCTGGGAGAACTGGTTGAACGTCACCGCCATTTTGGCCAGCAGCGTGGGGGAAACCAGCCCGGGTTGGATCGCGATCAGGAACTTCATCCGTTGCGTCAGCGGGATCAGCGAAGCCCCGACAATCCAGGGATCGTGCGCGCCGGTGGCCAATAGCGCGCCGGTAAACCCCAGATTATCCACCGCCTGCGCCACTTCCTGAAACCAGGCATAGTCGATTTTGCGACTGCCGGAGGCGGTCCAGGGCTGCGGCCCGTCGGGGGCGGTGAGATACCAGTAGATTTCCATTAAGGCTTCCTTCTTTTTTTTGCCTGAAGTAAACGACAGCAATAACAAAGCCGCACAGACAGAACAAAGAAGAAATCGGGGAAAGTTCAGCGTTAAAAAGCATTTAGAAAAAAAGCGGCTCTGCGGCCGCTTCTGTTTCCGGGTATTTCCTGGTGTTGACGTCAGACTATTTCAGCACAGCCAGCAGCTGGTCAGCCCCTTTATCAATGCCCACTTTAGCGGCCGACAGGGAACCAAAGCTGGCCCCGACATTCATTGCATTAGGATACTGTTTCGTCACCCAGGCCTGTAATAACTGGTTATTGTCGGCCTGATAGATCTCAACGGCATAGCTGACTGAGCCGTTCATCAGCCCTTCCCGCCCACGCACCGCCTGCACAATATTGTACGGCCCACCCGCCAGATCGAACTTGGTGAACGTTCCCAGAACCGGCGTGGTGGTCTCGGCTCCGGTAAGCGTCAGCTTAATGCGCAGCGCCTGTGGCGAGGGATGCTGGCTGGGTGAAAACCGGGTTTTCAGCACCTCGTTGCAGCGCTGGTACAGATAATCGGCCAGCTCCTGACGATCGGCCTGGCTGAGATCGCCAAACTGATTATCCGCGCCCTGATAGACGATGACCGGATCCACCGTCACTGTGGTGTATTTTTTCCAGTCGACCTGGCCTGCGGTGCGCCACGGCTGGCGATAGGCATCCTCACCGCTGTTAGGCCGCAGCTGTTCAGCAGACGATAACCCGGCATAACGTGGCGGCTGCGTGCCCGCACAGCCTGCCAGTATTAGCGAGAGGAGTAATAAAGACGATGTAAAAACCTGGCGTTGAGTGAACATAAGAATACCCTTTTTTATAAGTGAACCGTACTGTACGGTATATTTATGCCTTGGCAGGATTTTTCTGTCAATAAAATGTACACTCGGGTTTATTTTTCGCGGGAGAGCCGATGAAAGTCCGAACTGAAGCACGCCGTGAGGCAATCGTGGAAGCTGCCGCACAGCTTTTCCAGGAGATGGGTTACGAGCGCGCATCCATGAATGAGCTGTCAAAGCGCCTTGGCGGCTCCAAAGCCACGCTGTATAACTATTTTCCCTCGAAAGAGGAGCTGTTCAGCGCGGTGATCCGCACCTATGCCACTCAACATTTGACAGACGCCGCCAATGTACTTAACGATGCGGTGGCGAAAAGCGTGACGCTGGAAGAGAAACTACAGCGCTTTGGCGAGCAGATGTTGCAGGTGATGACCACGGATAATACCGCCCTGTCGGTTTATCGTATGGTGGTGGGGGAAGCCGGGCATTCCGATATGGGCATGCTGTTTTATGAATCCGGCCCGCGTGAGAGCGTGGAAAAACTGGCGCGGTTGTTCTCGTCAGCGATGGATAACGGCGCGCTGCGCCTCGGCGATCCGCAGGTACGCGCCTTGCAGTTTCTGGCACTGCTGACCGCTGAAATTGAAATCCGTATTTATCAGCGCACCGCTCCGCCAATGAGCGAGAAGCGGGTACGTGAAATGACAGCCTGCGCGGTCCGGATGTTTATGGCCGGGGCTGGAAAATAATCTTCTCAATACGATGGTGAGGTTACTTGCATGAGCCAATTACCGGTTGTCACGATCCAATATTGTTCCCAGTGCAACTGGATGCTGCGCGCCAGTTGGATGGCGCAGGAACTGCTGCATACCTTCAGTACCGATCTCGGTGCGGTTACCCTCATCCCCGGTACTGGCGGCGTGTATGAGATCACGGTAAATCAGCAGGTGATCTGGAACCGTAAAACCGATGACGGCTTTCCGGATGCCGCCGAGATCAAACGCCGCCTGCGCGCCGTCTGTTTCCCGGAGCGGGATTTGGGGCATATTGATCAGCACGCAAAATAAAGGGCTGACCAAAAAAGAAGGTCAGCCCCTACGCAATCCTGTACGGGGCGACCCTTTTTTCCGGTCGCCCCGTGCTGGTGTTAAGCATTTGCTTTACATCAGAAATCGACGTTCACACCTAACTGGAAGTTACGTCCTGGCTGGACGGCCAGTGAGCGATCGTTGATATCCACCTGAGTTTCCCCGGTCATATTACGGCTGCTGAGATAATCCCAATATTTACGATCGGTCAGGTTATATACTCCACCGCTTAGCTTCACGTTCTTCGTCACTTTCACCCAGGCCGTCATATCCACCATGCCGTAACCCGGCACGCGCGTATATTCCGTGGTGGCGTCCGTCAGCGCACCTCCGCTGTTCAGGTAGCTGTTGCGGTTGGTGCTCTGCGCCTGCTTCCCTTTAACAAAAGTCGCGGTGATCGCCGTACCAAAGCGCTGCGCCGGATCGTCAAACGCCACGCCAACCACGGCTTTCATCGGGGCCACGCTGTCGAGGTCAACATACTTGTCGCCATCATAGCGGGATTTGGCCTGGCCCTTGCTGTAGCCCAACGCAAAGGTGGTACTCAGGCCGTTAACCTGATCAAACCAGGTGCCATAGTTGATTTTGGTGCTGACTTCTCCGCCCCAGATATAGGCTTTATCACGGTTTTCTGCCTGATAGATAGTGGCTATATTCGCAGGAACATTGACGAATTTGTCCGGTGCCGTAGCGCGAGAATAACGGGTCGAGGCAATAAAGTTTTTATAGGTGTTATAGAACATCGCACCATGCAGCGTTACGCCTTCCGTTGCCTGGCCCTTCACGCCCCATTCAACGTTGTTACTGGTTTCCGTTTCCAGATCGGTATTGCCCAGCAAGGCATACTGACGGTTTCCGGCGTAGCTGGAACCGAGGTTCCATGAACCATACAGCTGGCTGGCGTTCGGGAACTGCGCGCCGCGCTTGTACTGCACGTAGGTCATCAGTTGCGGGGTAATATCATAGTTAAAGCTGATGGACGGCAGCAGCTGCGTATCGCTGTTGGTTTTTCCGTACAGCTTCTCTGCATCGGCAGGCGTCAGCACATCCGTGCCCGCGGCCATATTACCGAGGTTCTGCGGTTTGGTTGCCTGATGCGCAACACGCACGCCCGGCACCACAGAGAACGCATGACCATCAAGGTCAAACAGGATACTGTCCTGCACAAACGCGCCCAGCACCAGGGTACGGCTGTCACCCTCGGGTTTGGTGGTCATGCTGGTGCCGCTCTGTGCCGGAGACTGGCTGAACGGGCGTTCGGTTTCTGAAAGTCGCCCGTTGATCCCGGCCAGCAGATCGTGGCGACCCAGTGTCTTCGCCAGTTGGGCTTCGTAGCCGTACGTTTCCACGTTGTAATCAGAGTACACGCGCTGCATGGCACCCGCAGTGCCTAATGGCATCAGCGTATTGTCGTGTGCTTCAGTGTGCTGGTAATAAATTTTATTACTCAGGCTGTCGACCCAGTCGTTACCCGGTGTCCACTCATCTTTCAGGCTGACACCCCAGCGGCGGGTGTTGCTTTGCTGGTTCGCATCGCCCAGTAAGGTATTGCCGTCAGTAGCCCAGCTGTCATAGCGGCTGTGATTCACTTTGCTGTAAAAATCGACCGTTCCGGTCAGCTTGTGCTCATCGTTCGGCTGCCAGATAGCGGACGTCAGCAACGCGTCGGAGTGCCAGTTTTCCGGGTAAGCGTCAAGTTCATCGCTGTTATTACGGGTCTGCTGACCATCACGGCGGCTGTACACCATCAGACCACGCAGGGTTTCATCCCCGGCGGCAGCGGTGATGCCGTTATGCCAGCTGCGGCTGGAGGAGTCGTAATCGCTCTGGAAGCCAAACGCAGTGTGTTTGCCCGGCGTCAGATAATCATCGGCTGATTTCGGCAAGAAGGAGACGGTACCGCCCAGTGCGGTATTCGCACGTGACGTTATCGTTGCGCCAGATTCAATCTCGACGCGACCGTAGAGATAAGGGTCAATGTAGTCACGGCCGATGCCGAAGGTGTTCACCCCGGCACGGCTGGCGTAGCTGCGCCCGGTGGCTTCTGGCTGCGGGATGCCATCGACGTCAAGCGCCACGCGGTTACCTTCCAAGCCACGGATGTTATAGCCGGTGTAGCCGCCCCGGTCGAAGCCGCTTTTGCCCGTGGAAGAACCGCTGCTGCTGCCTACCGCGCCGATCAGCGGCTGGTAACGCATGATGGTGCCGAAGTTATTGCCACCACGCTGCTGCATATCGGCAGCATTAAGGGTGACTGAACTTCCTGCCACTTTCTTCACTTCTGGCGACAAGACGGTCATCACCGCATCATCCTGCGGCGTGTTTTGTTGGCGGGCTTTGGCGGACGATTCATCGGTCTGCTCAGCCGCGGTAAGCGGCGTGGAGACGGCGGCGGTGAACAGTGTCCCCACGACGAGAGACGTGTGCAGTAATCCCTGGCGGGATGAAAACTTAATCATGCGAAATACCTGCGATGTTATTATGGGTATTCGCTCAACAACGGCTTCAGGAATAGCAATTAGCAAAGCCCTGTGGCAGGGCAAACAACGTTTATAATTTGCGACATAATATATGAATGATAATCATTATCAACATTAATGTTGCATTAGATTACCGTTTCCTGCGTCATTATTTCTTTTGTCTTACAAATGTAGGGGATGACCTTTTTTTTGGTCGACCCGAAAAACAAGGTCAAGGTCAAGGTCAAGGTCAAGGTCAACGTCAAGGGCGTTTCGCTTTCCCGCTGCGCGGGCTGAGCGACCCAGGGCGGCCAGTCGCCGCCGCCCTGGGGACCCGGGCTTGCGGCAGGCGCATCGCCCGCTTAACGCGGGTTCCCTCAGTCAAGCGGCTTTCCTGCCGGACCGGGCGTGACGGGACATCCCTGTCCCGGCTCACCCTCTCGCCGACGTCCTGTCGGCTCA